>JAGOEH010000063.1 GCA_017997825.1 Candidatus Delongbacteria bacterium
ACCCTCTTTTTTAATTTCCAGCATTTGCTGGATCCCGTCCAGCGCGTTGAAGGTCTGTTTGGCGGCATCAACGGCTTTGATGTTGTTGTAGTGCCAGGGTACGTTGCGGCCCTCATCGGGGGTGATGGTACTCTGGATATCGGCCCGGGTCAAAGCGGAAATCAGCATATCGATGACATGGGTAATGGTGGCTTCGTCGGAATCGCTTTCGACATAGCGGGTGTTTTGCTGGGCTCTCATTTTGTAATCCCGGAATAGATCCCGCAAGGCCACGGCATAAGGAAAATCATAGAAAAACTTGGGGCCGGGGGTGGAGGTAGGAGGAACGGTGGACAGGCCGATGTTTTCCTTTTTGATGCCGGCTTTGACGGAAAAAAGGCTATTGATGGCGTGCTGAACCATCAATTCCGGCATGACTTTCCAGGCTTTTTTGGCGGTAGCATTGGCATTGTGAGCGCCGTCGATCTGGAATATATCGCCCCAGGCCATGATGGTCTTGGCTTCGGCTGCATCCGTAAATGAACGGGCCATATTGATATTGCGGTACAGCACATTGTATTGGGGATCCTGATGGGCGCCGTTGACCCCTTCTTCGGCAAACATAACGGCGATCTCGGGTCCGGCCACCCCGGAAATATAGGAATGGAAATTGATCGGCCGACCCACTTCATCCTCGATCATATCACAGGCTTTACGGGAAGCCCGGATTTGCTTGCGGGTAATGGGAACCCCTCCCACCCCTTCCGGAGTCCCCTCGATCAGCCGGTCAAAATGGGACTGTCCGGTGGTGCGGATAACCATGATATGGTCGGCGCCATGCCAAGCCGCCATTCGCATCCGCCGGATATCATCCTCGAAGCGGCCAGAGGCAATTTCGGTGGTAATGACCGGGGCCGGCTGGGGATCGATGCCGCCGAAGTGTTTGGCTGCCGGTAAGGCCACTGAATTTTTAAGGCATTCGGTATGATCGTGATAGGTAAAATCACCCAGTTTGAGGGATTTAACTCGTTTTCGCCAGCTCCAGCCACGCCGGCGTGGACGGTATCGGTCCAGATGCCGGACCAACTCGGGTATATTTATTTTCTCGGTCGTTTTTATATCCATTTTTTCTCTCTCCATGATCAGGACTTTAAGTCCGGAAATATCGAGGCTCCATGATAGAAACAAGTCGTAGGATAGATAATACCGATCCAACACCCCCATGATGAACCCAATGGGATCATCACATACAGACAGGCTTCAAATCAATCCACCAGCGTTTCGATCGGATATCCTTCCGCCAGCCGGATACCGGCTTCCAGATAGGGAATCCGTTCCTTTTGGGCCAGCTTGAGTACCAGATTTCCGGCCCCATGACCCAATAAATGCTTCTCTTCGATCTGTTTGACGATGGTCTGGGAAATAATCGAATCGAATCCCATCCGCAGCAGTACGCTGCGTTCGATAGAGGGGGATGTATGATCGACCGCCAGTTCGATCAGGGGGGTGACGATCCGGTCGGCCAGTTCCCAAAAGCGGGCATGAAGCTGGTCGTCGCTCAATGATCTTAAATGGTGGGAGCGTTGGTCGAAATCGTCGGAACGGGGTTGAATGCGTGGCATGAACAGATCCTTTTCCGGTTGAATTCAGGTTAACCAAGCGCGGATTTCGGGTTCCGATCCATGGCAGTCCTCCGCTACAAAACGGTAATCCGGATCGGTCAGTTGGTAATCGGGGCAGGATTTACGGATATTTTTCAGATAGGAACGGCGTAACTCATCCATATCGACGGGTTGGGAATGGATTTCGGCCATGGTTTTAGGGATGATGATGGATTGGCCGGGAGTATTGTGGGCCGGGTTTCCCCATTGGACGGTGATTCCGCGTTCGCGGGCCAATTTGAGCTGAGCCAGGGGGTGTTTCCCGGCGCCGGTATACTCGGTCTCCTGAATGACCAGGATGGAATCCCGGGGCATAGTCCGGGCTACCGAGATAGCGACTGCCAGTGAGGTATTGCCGGCGGGTCCGCGTTCAATTCCCTCGAGACGTGCCAGTATTTCGGTGGCATAGAAAACCTCGCCCTGGGAGATCAGATGGAGTTCGTCCAAATAGCGCAGAGAACGGGCGGCATTACGGGGGACATCGGCCCGGTCGGGCCAGGTGGCGAAGGGAATTCCGAATCCGGTATGGCCGGTGGTGAACGATTTCATATTGAAATCCCGATCACTGGCCATATGCAGTCCTTTCAGATCGACGCTGGCACCGATGATGCGGCATCGATCGGCACCTGTTCGGCGGATACCCCGGGCGGTGCCGGTCACGTTGCCCCCGCCGGCATGGGTGATGATCACCGCATCGGGATCCGTTCCGGTCAATCGGCGGATATCGTTCACCACCTCGACGCCCAGGGTCTCGATCCCGGCGATGCTGTAAGGGGTATACAGGGAGGCATTGAAAAAACCGGTCTCTTCCAGACTCATCAAAAGCCTATAAAACAGTTCGGGGCCGACGGTGCACATCTGGACCTCGGCGCCGAAGGCTTCGCACTTGCGTGATTTTTCGATGATCTCAGGTTGGCCGACATGGGCCGAATCGAAAACCTCCTGAATGATGATGCATTTGAGGTTCTGCTGGGCGGCCTGCGACGCCACGGCGGCCCCATAGTTGCCGCTGGTAGCCGCAATCACACCCTGATACCCTTTTTTGCGGGCTTCATACACCGAAAGACTGGCCCGGCGAGCCTTGAACGATCCCGAAGCATTGGCCGCTTCATCTTTCAAAAATATCCGGGCTCCCAGGCCGGATCCGGCATCCTGCCGGATCCGCTCCGTCAGGTTCCGCAACTCATACATCGGGGTATTCCCAACCTTGAAATCATGCTGGATTGTCCGAATATCCTCCAGGCTGTATCCGGGAGACGCCATCAAGCCTTCGTAATCGAAGCGGACCGGGGATTGCTCGAAACGGGAGTAATCGATTCCCATGGCCTGCTTCATGATCTCATTCTTGCGATTCAGAACCGCCTGATAACTCTTATCCATGGCGCTCTCCTGTCGAAGTTCTAAAATCCAGCCGGATCAGTTCCTGGATTTGGGGACCGAAAGTGTGGGTATAGTCCGGATCGATCCGGTAAAGCTTACCGCTCAGCCGGCGGCCGATCCGTGTCACAATGGTGACCTCGTCACCCGGGGAGGCCTGATCCTCGATCAGCCAGCCGTTGATATAAACCTGAAACGGGACTCGGCGGGTTTCTTCCGGGATCTGTGGGGCACGCTCCCCGGGTTCCAGGATGGTTTGTACAATTTGGACATAGTCCTGATGATGGGCTATTAAAGGATTCATAATCGGTTCCATTTCAGAAAACGGCTCTGACCACCGGCAAATCAGCCATCGTCAGAAATCCGGGCTTGGCGTTGACGATCAGGGGAACCACATTGACCGCGGTGGCCATGGTACCGATTCCTCCGGGAATCTCAGGGGTATTGGCGATATTGATCGAGGGACGGCCGTCAATCGTGATATAGTCGCCGGTTTTGATATCCGCCTGTTCGGGATGAATCTGCTGGGGATGGATCAACTTGATTTTGACCTTCCCATCCACATAGCCCTCGGCAATATGACGGCATCCGGCAACCCCACCGGCGGGCACCTTGACACAGGGCGTTTCGCGATATACCTGCGTCACAATCGGTTCCCGGGTTTGGACAATCTTATCGACCTTCCATCCCAAGGCCGTGGCAATCATGTGAATCGATTCTTCAAATCCAATATGCCCGACAATGGTTCCATTGGCAATTCCCTGCCGGAACTCCTCGACCGTTGTTCCGACACCCTGGGTTTTCATCACGGTTTGACCGAAGGGAGAAAGATCGTTGATCCGGGACGCTTCGATATAGTCGACATCCAGACAGGCCCCGGTCAGCATGATGACCAGGTTGTCCAACACAAAACCGGGATTGATACCGGTTCCCACCAAACTGACCTGATGCTCCTTAGCTAATCGATCCAGGCGGTCCGCCACTTCCGGGGCATTGGCCCAGGGAAAAGCCGCCTGCTCGGCAATCGTTACCACATTAATACCTTGGGTCAAAATTGATGCCAGTTCCTGTTCCACCTGGACCATAAAGGATCCGGTGGCATGAATGATAACATCCGGCTTGACGTGAGCCACTGCCTGATTCAGGTTATCAAAGATCACGGCATCGGACAGACCGCTGCCGATCTGATCGGTAACCTTTTTCCCTACCAGAGACTTTTGGTGATTGACGATCACCGCCGTCAGTTCAAAGGCTTTTTTCTTCAGGATAGCTTCCACAATTCCCCGGCCCATATTGCCAAACCCCCAAACGGCGACCTTGATCACTGGCATGATGCTCTCCTTTTTCCATAATCCATCAGGTTAGTCACGGTATCGGCAACCGGCTGAAGGTGATGATCCAAATCGGCAGATCCGAAATGGATTGGGTCGAATCCGGGGATTTTGGAAATCACTCGGAAATCCATCACGTAAAGATGTTACCTAATCCGCAATAGCTTATCGCAACGTAATCATTTCGATCAATTTAGAAAAAATGGAGAAGCATGTCAAGTTGAGGCGGTTTTTTTTTAGCGTTTGAAAAGAATTTTATTCAATTGATTCGTATCCATTCCTGACTGCGTCCCAACAAAGAAATTCCCAAAAACCCCCGAACAATCAGCTTATTGCCGTCATCAGCCAGTTTGAGCTTGCAGCGATAGACTTTGCCGCTCTTGGGATCCAGAATCTGCCCGCCGCTCCATTCGTCACCGTCCTGTTTCAGATTCCAGATAATCGTCAAACCTTTGACCGGTTTATTCTTGTTTTTTCCCTCACATTTGACGCACACCCGGTTGGGATCTTCTCCGGGCTTACTGAAAAGGGAATCGATCCGGCCGAAGATGGTACCGTTTTCTTCCCATATCCTGACGTAGGATTTGACTTCCTTACTCTCATCATCGATAGTTTTCCACATTCCGACCGGGGTATTGGCCAGAAGCGGCAGACACAAGGAGAGACTCCAAAGTGTTATCAGACCGCACAGTTTGGCTTTCATTATGGCATCCTCCGTTTCGTCGTTGTCTACTAATTACGGTTTTCCCGGCTCCAGGAGAGTCGGGAGGCGATAATTCACATCATTCAGGATCATCGATCGCGCAATAATGAGATTTGTATCCCATTTAACCATTACTTAATAATAAATCGAATAAATGTCAACATAAAAAACCCCATGGCGGATCAGTACCGTCCATGGGGTTTTAAAGGATTATCCGTTAAGCATACTATTTAAGGTAGACAATTTTTCGGGTCAGATTCCGATTCTGATCCAGAGAAAGATTGAAGAAGTAGACTCCGGCCGGCAGGTGATCGGGCTGAAAGAGATAGTGATGGACACCTCGGTTCAGCCAGGTGTTGCCCAGATCAGCGACCTTTTCACCCAGCAGGTTATAAACGGAATATCCGACCGATCCGGATTCAGCCAGAAAGAATTCCAGTTGAATATTATGGTTGAAGGGATTGGGATAGCTGTTGAGGAAACAGGAACTCTCGGGCAGGCGGGTTTCATTTTCGCTGATCGCGACCGGGTAGCGGGAGGCCAGTTGCAGGTCATCCAGAACGAGGCTTCCGAAGGGACGAGCTCCGGGCTGATAGCGGAACTGGAAGCTGTCGAAACGTAGCTGGCCGCTCAATACCCCATCACCCAGTGGGATTCCCGATTCATTCGGCCAGGTTCCGGTTTCACCCCGGCTCAGATCCCATTCCACCAGGCGCCATCCATACCAGTCAATGGTATACCAGGGGCTGACTTCATGCTTATCGGCCTCGTCGAGGGCAAATCGGAACTGATTGAGGCTGCTGTCGCCCAGGATATAAACCTGAAGGATCTTATCGGTGGTGAAATAGATATTACGGGGGGCTCCGCCCGACAGATAAACCCGGATCAGCCAGTCACCGGCCAGGGTATCCCAGCCGTAATCCAGTTTACATCCGACATGGTCCTGATCGATGGGAACATAACAAACCGAATCGGCGCCCGAGGTGGTCGAATCGGTCACAATACCGACGGTGCTGCCGCTGGACTGGGGTTTCCACCAGTTGGATATCGAACCGTTCTCGAAGCTTTCGATGCGGGTGATCTGATCATCCTGGTTACGGGTATAAAAGACCGAGCGCCTGGATCGATTCATGGTATTCCCGAGGGGATCGGCAATACCCGGAAAGAGCTTGATTCGATACTGGGTCAGGGGCTGAAGCTTTTCGTGGGGAAACAGGCTGATGATTCCCCGGCGATTGATCGAATAATAAAATCGGTCGGCGGCCACCGGAGTTCCGTCCGGCAGCAGGTCGAAAGTGATCGAGGTATCAGCCACGGTCGTGACATCCAGATCTTCATCGAACACCAGATTGATGGCCGGCTGCAGCAGACTGGTGGAGTCCTTGTCGGCCGGGTAGATGCTCGCGATATCCGGGGCAAAAATATCGGCGACTCCGGTGGTGAATTGGAGGCTATAATCATCACCGGCCACGCTGTCGGCATTCCCGTCAAAGGCATGACCATAAAGATCGGTCACCTCAGCCGGAATGGTCAGCTTATACAGGGTTTCGGCCGCCAGGCTGTCGGGAGTGAATTTTACATTGGTCGAATTACCGTTCCAACTGAATTTACCGTTAACGGCCGGTTCCAGTTTCCAATGCTGTTCCAGCAAGGTGCGTTCCACCGGCCGGTTGAAGGTGATTTCGATCTTGGAGTTAATCATTACATCGGTCTGATTGGCCGAGGGTGACGCTGCATCGACATGAGGCGGCAGGGTTGAAACCAATTTGACATCCTGGTAGGAGAAAAAGGTATCAACCATGGTAAAAGACAGGGTCTGCGGCTCAAAATGATCCGCCGAAACATACATGGTGCCGGCTGACGGGAGGGCTTCATTATCAAAGAAATAGAACCCGTTATGAAGCTGTTCGGGATCCTGGCTGTAAAGATGGAAGAGAGACTCGTAGGTATCGGTTTTATAATAGAAGGTATCCACGGTTATGATGGCTCCGTTGACCGGCAGACCGCTTTCCAGATCGGTCACGATTCCAGTCAGAATATGGACCGGAGGACGGGCGACATGGTGATAGGCCAGGATCGACCAATAGAAGGTGTAGGCCTCCAGTTTTTTCCAGTCATCATTCATATTCAGCTGGTTCTGGCGGGGATTGGTATGGTATCCGGCTTCACTCAGCTCGGAGGGCATATTGGTTTCGCGGTTGACATGGAGATAGGGGCCGCTGCCGCTGCATCCGTAAAATTTGCAGTCACCGATCGAGCCCTTGACGGTAGTGGTCCGATACCCCCGGGTCAGATTGCCGATCATGATATCACTCATGGCCTGTCCGCCCGGAGGATTTTTTTCCTGACCGTTGGAGTACATCCCCCATAACAGCAGGGTGGTATTGGTGGACGGTGAGGAACTGGCGTCACTGTGGATGGAGTGATACCAGGCTGTACCCAGGCTGTTGGCCAGATCGGTGCGCTGGCTGAGGCTGACCACCTGAGTTTCGTCGGTTCGGGTCATATAGACGGTATCGATATCGGTGGTATTCAGCAATAGATCCCGCAGCGCCCATCCTACACGCAGCACTTTTTGGGCCTCGGAATAATTCAGAACCCCCATATTTTCTTTCCGGCTGTGGCCCGGATCCAGAATGATATCCCATCCCTGGAGCCCCGTCACTTTTGGCTGGGATTCCGATACGACCACGCCATAGAATAAAATGAAAAGAATCATCAATCGCTTCATGGCAGACTCACTTTCAATCGATAAATCATCCCTTTATCGTATGTATTGAAGGCAATTTCATCCCCTTTGGGCGAC
This sequence comes from Candidatus Delongbacteria bacterium, assembly GCA_017997825.1. Taxonomy (GTDB): domain Bacteria; phylum JAGOEH01; class JAGOEH01; order JAGOEH01; family JAGOEH01; genus JAGOEH01. Next base: position 7,858 of record JAGOEH010000063.1, read on the forward strand.
CAGGCCGGATTCATCTCCATCCGGTCCGGGGTTTCGGTCAACGGCGTGATGGAGCGATCGCTGAGCCTCATCAGGTACAAATCGGAGCTCAGGTACTGATGTCCGTCATCCTGCGCTTTCATAAAAACCAGGTATCGGCTGTCCGGCGACCAGGCCGGACGGTTTCCCCAGCCGCAATCATGCAGGGTTCCGGATGAAATATGGCGAACATAAAGATGGCCGCCCAGTTCTTCGAAAGCCAGCCACTCTCCATCCGGAGAAGTAACGGCATTCAAACACTCTTTGCCGGGCAAGGGATCGATCGGTTTTACATCGAGAGATGTCAGGTCCATCAACCCGATTCGATTGTGGTGATCAGCTACGACCTGGGCAAGGGAGCGATTTGGCTTGTCAGCAGTTCCAACTGCCGGTTGGTCGGAATCAGCGGGCGAGGATGTAAAAGCGACCGTTTGGGTAACCAATCGATCACGGTGAAGATAGGCCACCCGATTCCCATTGTCAACCCACTGGGGTAAACAGAGCGCTCCGGGCTCCTGAGCGGAAATCTCGCGATAGTCGGAGGGATTCAATCCATAAACCCTAATGGCATGACGATAGGGACCAGTCTGACCGGTATTGGCTCGAGCCACAATCTGATGGCGGTACGGATGCCAATTGAACCGAAATCCGGCCCCGGCATCCTGAGTCAGGATGCTCCGTTCCGATCCGTTCGGACGAACCACCTGGATTCCTTGATACTGCATCGAGGTAAAAGCCAGCCACTCGCCGTCCGGAGACCACTGAGGCTGCATACAGTAGTCATCTTCTCCTCCGACTACCAATTCGGCAGGTTCCGACCGAAGCGTACCGCAGAACAGCAGCAGGACGCACCAGACGGAAACGATAGTTCTCAAGTGCTTCATATCCTCTCCTTGATAATGATTAGACTTCATTTCAAATTGATGCCGATCGGGAATCGGAACGAATTGATCAGGCGGAAACGATCATGAAACAAAGTATAATGTGCAATCCACAGAACCTGAAATTCTGGAGCTTTCATCAAAATGAAACCGTGATTCAACGTTGAACGTTAACATATAACTTTTTTGGCTTAAATCCATAGATTTTTTTCATTAACGATCATTTTGTTGCCGTTTCCTTCCCTTCCGGTGTATGACACGGCATGTCGATACCTGACGACGACGCACGATCAGCCATCGCACTTACTCCCGATTCCAGTCGCTGATGCTGAATGAATACCCATTCTATTCCCCAATTGAGATTTTTATAGTGCAAAGTTTGTTTTTTTTTTTATTATTTGACAAGCTTAATAAAATGAATTAGATTTAAGGTTGAAAAAACACGATATGTCTTTCATCCGGTAGAAATAGAACGCAGTTCAAAAATAAGAGGTGAGCATGAAAATTATGATCCTGTTTGCAGTTTGTTTGATTGGTGCGTCGTGGATAGAAGCGTGGGAATGGAGAACTGCCGCCATCATCATCCTGAGTCTGGGTTGCCTGGGATGGGAGTATTGGAATCTAAGGCGTATTCGGAATCATCATCAGCATGATTTAGAGATGGAAAAACAGCATTATCATAAAAAGATTTCTGATTTGATTCAGCCGTTAAACGGTCTATTAACCCGGCATTCCCAGGTCATTCCGGTACTGACCGGTCAGCTCAGCGAAGTGGTGGAGCAAACCGAGCAGGCGGTAATGGAAATTGGGGAGAAGTTTATGAACATTGTCCAGCGGACCCGCAGTCAATCCCAGAACGCTACTAAAGCCATCAGTGGATTGGCCGGGCAGGACCAGGAGAATAATCGGACCATATTGGATTTGAGTAAAGAGGCGCTGCAGGAGGTCATCGGCAATCTGAAAGGGGTGGTGACCATCGCCGGACAGAGCCTGGCGGCGATGGAGATGGTCAAGAATTCCATCCAACAGGTTAAACAGCTGGTGGATGAATTTGAGTATATCACCGAGAAAACCAATCTGCTGGCGTTGAACGCGGCTATTGAAGCGGCCAGGGCGGGGGAACACGGCCGCGGATTCGCGGTGGTGGCGGATGAAGTTCGTATGCTGTCCGATCGTTCCAACCAGGCAGCAGACAAGATCCACCGCCTGATCAACACCGTGGAGAGCAATATCCTGGAGATTTATCAAAAAACCCAATATGGCATGAAGGAAAGCGACCGAATTACTCATGAGGTTGAAAAAACCGTTCAGGAGACCATGGGCCAGATCGATGGTGCCATGCAGACCATTCATCAGGATATTTCCCAACTGGCCGACGAGAGTCAGCATCTCAGCCGGGACATCAGCAATATCATCGTTTCCATGCAGTTTCAGGATATTACCCGACAACGAATTGAACATGTCAATCAACCCCTCAACCAGTTCAAGGAGGACCTGGACGGATTCATACAATCCTCCGAGCACTGGCAGGAACAGCTGGATCAGTTCGATGACGCCCAGAGCGTCGATCGGCTCGAGTCTCTGTATACTATGGAATCGGAACGTATAACACTAAAAAAAGCCTTGCAGTCCAAAACCAAGGGGAGTGATAATCCATGAATAAAGCCGATATCCATCGTGAAACCTTTCTGGAGGAAGCCCGCGATCTGATGGGCAATCTGGAACATGACCTACTGGAATTGGAAAATGATCCGGAGAATGAAAATCTGATACACTCGATATTCCGGGCTCTGCATACCATCAAAGGCTCCGGCGGAATGTTCGGGTTTACCGAGGTTTCCGAATTCACCCATCAATTCGAAACCCTGTACGATCAGATTCGCTCCGGCATCGTCCCCATTAGTCAGTCTATCATCGATATATCCCTCAAATCCCTGGATATACTGAAAAAAATCCTCTTCTCTTCTCTGGATAAGGAGGAGGAAGAATTGAAGAGGCAGATCCTAAGTCAGATGACCGGATATCTCAAGACCAAGCATCCGGATACCCGGATACCGGTAATGGCTTCTCCGGCAGAATCCAGGAGTTCAGACAATGAGTTTACCCGTTCCTATACCTATCGCATTCATTTTGAGCCTTTTCCCCAATTTTTCCTGAGCGGCAACAATCCGATCTATATCATCAATGAGCTCCGGCAAATGGGCTATATGACCCTGCTGATTTTTAACGACCGGATCCCGACGCTTGAGGAGATCGATCCGGAGAGCTGTTATACCTATTGGAACATTTTTCTGACCACCAACAAGAGTACGGATGAAATCAAGGATGTATTCATATTTGTGGAAGATCTGTGCCGCTATCAGATCGACCTGGTTTCAACCCCGGAGCAGACCCGGGAGATGCCTAAAAAAATTGGAGAGATCCTGATTGAACGGGGGGAGATCAAGGGTGAGGACATCAAGCAGGTTACCGATGAACAGCAGCAGTTTGGAAAGATCGCGGTATCCAAGGGATTGACTACACCGGCCAAGATTGCGGCCGCACTCAAGGAGCAGAAGCATCTCAAGGAGATCAAAGAGAAACGGGACCAGCATGAGGTAGCCACCACCATCCGGGTGGCATCGGAAAAGGTGGACCGGTTGGTGGATCTGGTCGGTGAACTGGTCACCTTCCAAGCCCGTTTCAACCAGTTTGTGATCCACAAGAATGAGACCGATCTGCGGTCGCTGGCCAAGACCGCCGAGCGTCTGATCAGCGAATTGCGGGACAATATGATGAATATCCGAATGATGCCGATCGGTACCTCATTTGGAAAACTGAACCGCCTGGTCCGGGATCTGTCCAAGGATTTGGGCAAGGAGGTGGAATTCAGGATCGAGGGAGCCGAGACCGAACTGGATAAATCGGTGATTGAACAGTTGAACGATCCCTTGGTGCATATTGTACGCAACAGTATCGATCATGGGATCGAACTGCCGCAGGATCGTCTGGCCAAAGGCAAACCGGCCAAAGGAACCATCACCTGTTCGGCCTTCCATGCCGGAGCCTATGTCATCATCCGGATCGAGGATGACGGAGCCGGTTTGAACAAGGCCTCCATCCTGGCCAAAGCCAGGGAAAAGGGACTGATTTCAGGCGATATCAGCCTTTCGGACCGGGATATCTACAATATGGTTTTTATGCCGGGATTCTCCACGGCCCAGATCGTGACCAATGTATCCGGCCGGGGAGTCGGTATGGATGTGGTCAAACGGAATATCGAAAACCTGCGGGGCAGCATCGATATCAACAGTCAACCGAACTCCGGCACCATCATCACCCTGAAGCTGCCGTTGACCCTGGCCATCATCGACGGCCTACTGGTCAAAATCTCCGATGGCTATTTCGTGTTTCCGCTCTCTTCGATTGAACGCTGCCTGGAGATCGAAAGCGCCATGCGCCTGGAAAACAACGGCCGCAACATCGTCATGAACAACAATGAATTCATTCCCTTCATCTGCCTGAGGGATCAGTTCGAGATAACCGATACACCTCCGGAGATCGAACAGATCGTAATCACCGAAATTGACAGCCACCGCATCGGCTTTGTGGTCGACCGGGTAATGGGCGAATACCAGACTGTCATCAAACCGCTGGGATCGATTTTCCGCCAGATCGACTGCATCTCCGGCGCTACCATTCTGGGTGACGGCACCGTCGCACTGATTCTGGACATCAACCACCTCTACCGATTGAGCGAAAAGGCTCTATCGTCCATGTAACCGATCTTTTTCTGATCAATTACTTACGTGTCATACCTGTTCAACTCGGGCTCATTCTACGAATGAGCACCGATAACCGAAAGGAGTCCGTATGTTCGCGACCATGAAAATGGGCCGAAAAATCATGTTATCCCTGGTGTTGTTGATCCTGATCAGCATGATCATCGGCGGAATCGGGATCCTGAATCTCAACCGAATTCAAAAAGCCGACCAGGAGCTGTATGAACAAATCACCATCCCCATCTCCAAGATTCAGGATGTGGGCTTAGCCTTTCAGCAGTGCCGCGTCTTATTGAAAGAAATGGTGGTAGCGGCTCAAACCAGGGAACAGATGCAGGCCATCATCGACAAGATCCAAATCGAACGGCAGCGGATGACGGATGGCTGCAATGTCTTCGAACAGGCCATGGATAAGAATGACCAAAAGATGGTCAAAGACTTTGAAACCTTCATGAATATCCGGAAAGAAATCGCCCCCCACATGGATTCGATGTATGTATTGGGATTGGCGCTCAAAAAGGATCAATTACTGTATCATTTGCAGAACCTGGCTGAACCCGTTTTGATCAAGGAATTGGGTATAATCAGCGAGATCGTGAATTATCAGATCGAGCAGGGAAATCAGGTCGCCAAGAACAACTCCAGCCTGGCCAGTACCGCCACCATGGTCATGGTTATTTCCCTGATCTTCGGATTCATCTTGGGGATTGTACTGAGCCTGACAATGTCGAAGAATATTACCCAGATCATCGGATCACTGATCAAGGAATCTCAGTACCTGATCGAGGCGGCTACCAACGGCAAGCTGGATGTCCGGGCCGATCCCCAGAAGATCAATTTCGAGTTCCGGGACATCATCATCGGATTCAACAAGACCCTGGACGCCCTGATCAGCCCGCTGAACGTATCGGCCGAGTATATGGACCGAATCAGCAAGGGAGATATCCCACAGAAAATTACCGAGCAGTACAAGGGCGATTTCAACGAGATCAAGAACAATCTGAATCTGTGCATTGACACCCTGAACGGATTGATTGACAGCATCAAACAAATGTATGAAGCTCACAAGGTCGGCAATACGGATGTTTACATTGATCCGCAGCTGTTCACCGGTCTATATCAGAATATGGCCAACGCGATCAATAATTCCGTAAAGGACCATATTGCGATTACACTGGATATGATGGATATTCTGGCGGCTTACTCGGAAGGAGATTTCAGTCCGGTTTTAAGAAAGCTGCCGGGAAAGCAAGCGGTGGTTAATGAAAAGATGGATCAATTAAGGGATTCAATGTTCTATATTGCCGATGTAGCCAAATCCATGGCGAACGGGGATCTGACCAAGGAGATCAAGATCCGGTCCGACAAGGACGAGTTGATGAAGTCGATGAGTGCCATGTTGGAGAAGCTGACCGAGGTAGTTGGGGATGTCAAATCGAGTGCCGACAATGTGGCCGGCGGGAGTCAGGAATTGAGTGCCAGCGCCGAGCAGTTGTCGGAAGGTGCCTCGGAGCAGGCGGCATCGGCCGAAGAGGTTTCTTCCTCGATGGAAGAAATGGCCTCCAGTATCCAGCAGAACTCTGAGAATGCGGCCCAGACCGAGAAGATTGCCGTCAAGTCGTCGGAGGATGCCAAGGGCGGAGCCAAGGCAGTCAACGAGACGATGGTGGCGATGAAGGAGATTGCCAGCAAGATCACCATTATTGAGGAGATAGCGCGTCAGACCAACATGCTGGCGTTGAACGCGGCCATCGAGGCGGCCCGGGCCGGAGAGCACGGCAAGGGATTTGCGGTGGTGGCCAGCGAGGTGCGCAGCCTGGCCGAACGCAGCCAGACCGCGGCCGGCGAGATCACCCAGTTGGCCTCCCAGAGTGTGATTGTGGCCGAGAAGGCCGGCGAGATGCTGACCCGGATCCTGCCGGATATCCAGAAGACGGCCGAACTGGTCCAGGAGATCACCGCCGCCAGTTCCGAACAGAACAAGGGCGCCGAGCAGATCAACAAGGCCATCCAGCAGCTCGACCAGGTCATCCAGCACAATGCCTCGGCCTCCGAAGAGATCTCTTCCACCTCCGAGCAGTTGACCGCCCAGGCCGAACAGCTCCAGCAGGCCATCGCCTTCTTCCGGACCCGTACCAGCGGAAATTCACGCCAGATCATTCTGAAACCGGCTGCTCCGGCCATCCGTAAAGCCGCGGCTCCACCATTCCCTGCCAAATCCAATGCCCCGGAGCGTCCCGCTCCCAAAACCCCGGCCGCTAACGCCCCTAAAAAGGGCATCAAACTCGATTTGGGAGGCCGCGACTCCGATGACGACGATTTCGAGCGCTATTAACCAAGGAGCCTGATATGTCAGTGGATACCATCACCAATAATACCCAATACCTGACCTTCAAGCTCTCCAATGAAATTTACGCCCTGGAGATCGCTAAGGTCAGAGAAGTGTTGGACATGACCACCATCACCAAGGTCCCTCAGACTCCGGAATTCATGCTGGGCGTCATCAATCTGCGGGGCGGCGTGGTGCCGGTCATCGATATGCGCCTCAAGTTTGGGCTGGATAAGGGTGAAAAAACGGTCAACACCTGCATTATTATCGTAGAAATCACCATCGATCAGGAAACCACCATTCTGGGAGCCCTGGTCGATTCGGTCCAGGAGGTGCTCGATCTGGAACCCAGCCAACTGGAGCCCCCGCCCCGGATCGGCACCCGGCTCAAGATCGAATTCATCAAAGCTATGGGCAAATGGAAGAAACAGTTCATCATCATTCTGGATATCGATCGCATATTCTCGATCGAAGAGCTCTCCATTTTCCAAGAGATGGAAAAATCGGAATAACAGTATCACCTGTAGAATCCATGCCTTCCTCCCTATCGAGAGATGGGGGGAAGGCATGATCGATCATTAAAGATGGACGGCTTTAATGAAAGGAAGCACATGGTGGCAAACGAAAATCGAAATATGAATGAAATGGATTTGCGAGACGTTGATTTCAACAAACTGGCCGGGTTCATTTATAACAATTACGGCATCAAGCTTCCCCAATCCAAAAAAGTGATGCTGGAAGGCCGGCTGCGAAAACGTCTGCGAGCCTTAAAAATGCATTCTTTTGCAGAATACTGCGATTACGTCTTCAGTCCGGCCGGATCTGAAGAAGAAGTCATTCATATGATTGATGTCGTGACGACCAACAAGACTGATTTTTTCAGAGAACCGGCCCATTATGATTATCTTATATCCCTGGCTCTGCCCGAGTTGGTAGTCAGCTACGGCTGCGGGATCAACCGCCCCCTGATGGTATGGAGTGCCGGGTGTTCAAGCGGAGAGGAACCTTATACCCTGGCGATGGTGCTCAACAAATATGCTGAACAATATCCGGGATTTACCTTTGAATCGATTATTCTGGCCACCGATGTATCCACTCAGATGCTGGATCGCGCCAAACGCGCCATATATGACGAAAGCCGGATCGAACCGATTCCGGACCCGTTCCGGAAAAAATATATCCTAAAAAGCAAAGACCCCAACCGTCAGTTGATCCGGATTTCCCCCGAGATTCGAGCCATGGTTCGATTCCGACGTCTGAACCTGATGGATCAGGATTTTGGATTCCGGGAACCCCTGGATGTGATCTTTTGCCGAAATGTCATCATCTATTTCGATACCCCAACCCAGAACACATTGCTTAACAAATATTATAAGCTGCTGCGTCCGGGGGGATACCTGTTCATCGGTCATTCGGAGACTCTGCATGCCCTGGATGTTCCCTTTATCCAAACGGCTCCCACCATTTACAAAAAGGAAGACAAGAACCTTAATTCATAATCACGTAAACCCATTGATCCAGCAAGGAGGAAGCATTGCCAAAACCAATCCTGATCGTTGATGATTCAGCGTCTATGCGCCAGATGGTCTCATTCACTTTGCAAGACGCCGGATACGAGGTCACTACTGCCAATCATGGAAAAGACGCCCTCAGTAA
>JAGOEH010000064.1 GCA_017997825.1 Candidatus Delongbacteria bacterium
AGAACCCGTATTCGAGGCTTGAACATTGTATCCCATCGCGACCGAATAAGTGCCGATACTGTCATCATCCCACTGATTACCTTCAACCCTTCCCGCGCGGAAAGCCCCTTTTTTCGGATACCAGTGTAGTCGTGTTCCGGCGCCCAAATTTAATGAGGTTCCGGAGTTATATGTTCCCGTTACCAGCAGCCCTTCAGTCCCGCCGATCTCCAGTTGAGACCGTGGCGTGATAACACCGGCTCCAAGCCCCATCAATCCGCTCGATTGCTTGAAGGTCAGGTATTGGTTGGCGGCGTCCCGGATGATATAATCCCCCCCGGTTCCGAGCGTGTTGGTAATGTTTTGGGCGGATACCGTCAACGATAGGATTATCAAAGACAAAGCAGTCATAATTCTCATAGCGTTTCTCCGTTTCATTAAACAGGAATTTACCATGCTTTTAAGCCTCGTCGGATCATTGTTGATCATGACCTGCTGTAGGCTCATCAAACTGCAGTTTCTTTTGGACTACATCATGAGATGTCGGGAGTAAAACCGCAATTTTATCCGGATAATGATCTTGTTTGAGTATCGATGATAATACATTTTGGATCGACTGGGTTCGTCTGGATTTTTCCGGCAGACGATGATAAAGTTCGATGAACTGATCCCAGGCCTGCATCTGGGCGTATAGTTTAAGAGCTCTGGCGGGTTGGCTTAATTTATCGTAACACAGAGCGGTTTCCAGATGGGGGCCGGGGATGTGTCGGAAGCATTGCTGTGCATTATAATAGCACTCAGCCTGGATGAAATACTGTCCGGCCGATCGATAGTCTTTGAGATACTCGCTAATGCAGCCCAGGAGATGATAGGATTCCACCATTTCAGCTTCCTTGATGATTTCCGGCAATAGTTGATGCTCTTTCCATACCTCGAAGGCAATGGTGAGTGGTTCCCCATTTCGGATTTTGTCGTAGCATTCAATGATAGTGCGTAATCCTTCTTTATCTCGGCTGGATTGAATAATCGCATCCTTATCCCGGCTGATCAGGGCGGTAAAGAAAGCCGGCACATACTGGTTTTCCTGCAAGAATTTATCAATGAGCGGGTTGCAGATTGATTCCATCTCGTCCGGTTTTCTAAAGGCATGGAAATGGGAAAAATATAAGAACAGGTATTTCCAGGCATTGGTTTGATGGAGCAGTTCAATGACCGGCTTGAAATACCCGATGAGTTTGAGATGGCTGTCTAATAGGTTGGAAATCAAGCACTTAACGTTAAAATCAAACTGATCGTCATCGGTAAGTCTCTGGAGAAGCAGTCTCAATTTCAACAGGATAAACTCTTTTTCGGGATCGTTTCGCCGACTTTGCTGGTTATCGATCAGATCGATAGCCTGTGAGAAGGCGGATGGAGTGTTTTCATCAACTGCTTTCCGCAGCATACGGTCGAACTGGCCGGTCAATGCCAGGACGGGATAGTCGTCGTCGGGGATTGACGACAAATGACGGATACACTCCTTATTCAGCTCATAATCACAGTAGTAGATGCCGAAGTGGAGGGCGGCATGGTAAAGACCTTCGATCATATAGTGGTCGATTTTATCATCGATGATCGTGTCACCTTTGTCTTTCAGAATATTCAATCCTTTGTTGACGCACCATTCGAAATGCTTATCCGGAACGGTTGGATGGTCGGTATTGGCTTCGGCATAGCAGAAGGCAGCTTCCAGATAGTTTTGTTGGGATTCCAGGATTTGGGCCGCTTTAATCAGTTGACCGGCATTTAAGTAGCATTGTACAGCCTGATTGGGATCATTGGCTTTCAGATAACATTTGGCGGCTTCCATCCATAATTCAGCCCTGGAGAAACTGATGGCGGCCAAAGAAAAATGCTGTTTGGCCATCAATCGATGACCTTCTGAAGCAAGATCCTGGAGTTTGATTTGATTAAGATCGATGGCCATGGTAAAGAATTTTTTGCATTTGGGATCGTGTTGTTGATCGAGTAGAAGTGCCAGAAAATAGTATTCTTTCCGATCAATCAGAAACTTATGGATGCGATCGGTAATCCGGTGTTTGGAAGCCAGCCGGATCGCGGGTTTGATTTGTCCGGTCTTAATCAGCATTTCAACAATTTTCAGGTGGTTGTCGGTTTTTTTCCAGGCTTTCAGGGCTTGAGAGTATTGACGAATCGATTCGTAGTAAGTGGCTGATTCATCGTAATTCTTAAGTTTCCAGGCCAATTCGGCACATTTAAGTTTATTGCTGCTTTTTTTCCAGGCTGACAAGGCCTGATTGAAGGATTTCAGTGATTCCCATATTTGGGCGGCTTCCTCATATTGATTTCGGATCATCAGCAGATGGGCTTGAGCATTGAGGGCTGATTGCGGTATCCCGGCTGATTGATAAGCCTGGACGGCATCGTCCCAACGTGTTAGTTTTTCAAATCCGGCAGCGGCTTTAGCGTAGTCACCGATTTCATAATACAAATCATACAGCTCACCTTCATTTTCAATCGATTCGAGATAATTAATCCGAGCTATTTTCTCTTCATACTCCAGTCCGGCGTTATGAAAACACTCAGCCGCCTGAAGAAAAAAACGACGTTCCATCATGTAGTCGCCATACTGTTTCCATTCTTCCGGTGAAGAATTGGCTTGCCAGAGAAGCTCAAAATCACGGGAAGTCATGGCGTGAACCACCAAGTGAGATAATTCCGGAACCTGCCAGACCGGTGAGATCTCCCCCTCATCCCAGATGATCAGATTGTTGCGACTTCGGGTAATGGCCACATAAAGCAGATTGATTTCATAATCGATCAGAGCTTGGTGTCGGGTTGCTTCCGTGCCGTTTAGGATGGTCTGCCAGATCCGGTTGGTATTTCGGTCCGTGCAGAAATTATACAGAAATACCGTATCGAATTCAAGTCCCTTGGCTTCATTGATAGTGAAGACTAATTTGGTATTGAGCAGTTTCTGAAGTTTGTTTTTTTCGGCCTGATCCCGGGTGATGATGGTCTGTTTGACGGCGGTGTGGTGCAGAATCGTCCGGATGGAGGAAAAATCGATACCGACCAGTAGTTTTGGGGGAATGCCGCTGAACCGCCACTGTTCCTTGTATTCATAACGATGCAGCATACTGACGCGTCGTTTCAAATCCAGCAAAGCATTGGCTAATTTAACGATTTCACCGGTATTGCGAAAATTGATGGAAAGCTTTTGAATTTCCGGTGTTTCAATCCGGTGTTGATAGAAGTATTGTTTGATCGTTTCCCATCGGAATCCGCTGGGATTGATGGTCTGTTTGATATCACCGGCAAAAAGCATCTGTCGTGGATCCCGGGGCAGTTTAAAAATCAACTGCAATTGCAGATCGGTGAAATCCTGCACTTCATCGGCAATGACGATTTCCCATTGGAGATCTTCCCTTCGGCCGACATCGAGTTTTAAGAGGGCTGACCGGACTAAATCGAGTTCATCCCATTGGTTTTCGTCCGTCAGCCGGTTTTGGTAATACTCGGCAATGTCATAAATTTCTCTGCGGTTAAACGGGAAATTCGGGGCCGTTTTCATACCCAATGCGTTGTATTCCGCATAGCTCATCATGGGAGAAGAAAAATCATGGTGGTTTTTAAGGAGTATTTCGTGGATTTTCTGCAGATGATGGAGGGCCGGTTTGGGGCGATCGGCGCAATGGGATTCGAATCCGGCAATGAATGAATCCAGATTGACGAATTGGCCGGCCAGCAGATCGTTGACCGGTTGGTTCAGGTGGCTGTTCCGGATAATTTCCAGGGTGTCTTTGATTTGCTGGAAATATTTGACATGAGCATAACCGGATTTGATAGCGGTGATCGATTGGTAAAACGCCTGATGGTTAAGGAGCAGCTTTTTACCCTTGAGAACGGCCCGGATTTCCTCCCAGATCAATTGCCAGTCGAATCGGTTGGAGAAGCGGTGACGCTGATAAATACAATAAAACTTTAGATTATCGATCTTTTTGTCATCGGAAAAGCATTCTTTTTCTACCGGATCGAGGAATTTGAGGCACATCTCATGGAATGTCATAAAGTCAGGCGGATACGGGATGTCGCTTTCAGGGGCGTGATTGAGAAGGCCGTTATAGATTTGCTGGGAGTAATCCTTCAGGTATTGATTACAGGTGATGAAGAGTTTTCGGGAGGTGATGAATTCACGGCGGAACAGATTATAGACGGCGATGGTTGTTTTACCGCTGCCGGCGGTTCCCGCCATCAGAAAGGGTAGGGGATGGGTCAGATAGCGTTTCTGCTCGTTGGTGAGATACAGCTGCAGCTCGAAATCTCCCTGCTGATACAACGCCATTCTCCGCCATTCGTTTTCCGATACGCAGAACCATTGCTGGGGGCCATGTTCCTGCTCCATCGGTAGATTGATTGAAGGTTGTGTAACCCAGTCATAGGGTAATTGTGAAAATTCCATCTCAACAGATGGCGTGCTGTCAACTTCCTCAAAACTGAGAAATGGGGCATTATCGGGAATGATTGCCCGCGCTTTGGATGAAATGTCGTCATGGACCACTATACCCCAGATGTAGATCAGGATCAGATCGGGCCGATCCTCTTCTTTGCCTAATGTGAACAGAATGCGCCGTCCTCGATCCACCCGGCCTTCCAACACTACTTTAGCCGATTGACCTTTGAGCTTTTTAACCTTTAGCCCCCCGTCCCAGTATCCCGTTTCAAGGTATTCGAACTTCTGGAAAAAGCGGTTACGTTCGTCGGGAGATTGTTCCAGAATGTACTTTTTAATCCGATGATTGAGAAGAATGGTATAGTTCATATCGATTTCAGGTGGATGGGAGAGTTTGATTATCGTGGCTTTTGTTCATTTACGGTTTTATAAAGAAATTTCCTTTTGACCGGGTAATTGGGATCGTTTCATCGAAATTGAGGTTGTTATAATCTACTGATCGAGAGCTCCTACTGGTGCGTCGGAATGAGTAGCCATTTGAGGCGCTTTGGAGTCGGGACTTGTAATTTTCTCCCGGGCAGCCAGGCGATCCAGCGCCTCGGTGACTCGGGCCAGTTGGGCTTTCAACTCCCAGTTATCACAGGCCAGTTGATCGATTCGGCCGGAGAGTTCTTTGTTTTCCTGATTGATCTGTTTGCTTTCGCCCGTGAGGTTCTTCAATTCAGTCTGGATGGTGCTGAAAGCGGTTTTTATCTGCTGGTTCTCAGCCTGAATGGTATTGAAGGAGTTTTTAATTTCATGGTTCTCGATGGTGATAGAATCAATGGTTGATTTCATGGTACGAGTGCGTTCCTCCATGGCTTTGACTCCCGCCAGGGTGATGCCGTCGATGCAGATTGAGTTGATACCGAGGCTGTCCTCTCCTCCCAGGTGGAAGACGGCATAAAAATCCTGGGCCATTGGCCCGATATAGTCGATATTAGGGCTGCCTTTGTAATTCCAGCGGGTCACCGGGATGGCCCGAAGTTTGTTCAGCAGGGTTTCGTTATCGATGGCTTGAAAATTTTCCTTTTTGTTACGATTGGAGTAGTTGCTCCAGCCGCTTTCTCCGGCATTCATATAGACCCCAGTAGTGTGATTGGAATTGGTAAACAGACGGTATCCACCGCAAAAGCGCATTGTCATTTGATTATGTGCAGTGGCTTCAGTAGTTACTAAACCTTCTGAATAATCGGTTAAGACCATCGCCCCGTCGTAATTTTTGGTATCGGCCTTGGTACCGATAGCTACAGAATGACTTCCACTTGCAATACTACTGTGTCCCATCGCGATGGAATAATTTCCCGAGGCTTGAGTCTGGTGTCCTATCGCGGTGGCAGCTACTCCCGAGGCTACAGTACTGTCTCCTATTGCGGTGGAAGAAGAATCTCCCGAGGCTATAGATTTGCGTCCCATCGCGGTGGAATATTTTGCCGAGGCTGTAGTTTGGTATCCCATCGCTGTGGAATGTATGCCCGTGGCTATAGATCGGTTTCCCATCGCGGTGGCAGCCAGATTCGAGGCTCGAGTACCAACTCCCATCGCGGTGGAAGAATATCCCGAGGCTTGAGTATCCCATCCCATCGCGGTGGAATATTTTGCCGAGGCTGTAGTTTGGTATCCCATCGCGGTGGAATAGTTTCCCGAGGCTTTAGTATTGTATCCCATCGCGACCGAATAAGTACCGATACTGTCTTCATCCCACTGATTGCCTTCAACCCTTCCCACACGGAAAGCCGCTTTTTTCGGATACCAGTGCAGTCGGCTCCCGGAACCCAGATTCAATGCGGTTCCTGAACCGAGTGTTCCCGTCACCAGCAGTCCTTCGATCCCGCCGATCTCCAGTTGAGCCCGGGGCATGATGACACCTTCTCCAAGACCCATCAATCCGGTCGATTGTTTGAAAGTTAGATACTGCTTGGCGGCGTCACGAATGATGTAATCCCCCCCGGTTCCGAGCGTGTTGGTGATATTCTGGGCGGATATCGTCAACGAAAAGACAATCAATGTCAGAACAGTCGTCATCGATCTCATTTCACGTCTCTCTTTCCCTTTAAATCGATTGGATTAATATTTCATGGCATTCCTGGTCTATCGGCCGATGCTGGTATCGGTTTATAACATCGGATCTGTCAAATACGCATAGAACCAATTTTGCTGTAATAGAATTCATTGTGGTGATCCTATCCTTTCAGAGGATAGTGAGAATGGATTGTGTTCTTCCATTCGGTTCGGTTCATTCAATGGTCTGAATGAATAGTTGTTCAAATCCTCATTTAAACCTTATTGATACTATTTTAACCTGATAATTTACGCCTAATATACTGTAAATAAAGACTATTGTCAATGTTTTTTATTTAAGATAATGTAGAAAAATGATGGAATACGGGTTATTGAGTGGAGACCTCGATCTTGAAATGGGGAAATCGGAGTTCTTCAGGGATATTACCCATATCGACCGTCTGAATTTCGATCATTTCCGGATTGATGCCATGTCCATCGACCAAGAGGTGTTTCAGCTGTCGGTTGCGTTCGGCCATCAGGCTGTTCAAACGATCCTGGAGCTCTGCCGGTGAATTCAGGCGAAGGCAGGCTGTTTCAATGCCTATGGAATCGACCTGGGGGATCCGGGTGCGAAGATAATCCATAAACCGGGTATCGGTAGAGGACAGAGCGCTGACGGTCCGGTTCAGATAAGCCGGATCTTGGGTGACGGCCGTATCCGATGACTGAATATAGTTGGTTTTAATCTCGCGGAGTGCAAGCTGGGCCTTTTCCTTGTCCGAATGGGTGAATTGAATGAACCGGAAGTACAGCTCGGGTTTCTGTCTGATAATCTCGGCTATTTTGGCCAGATTAGCCTGCTGTTGCTCATTCAGAACCGATTGGGCATACTCCAGCGGCAGATTCTCCAGATCGTCGGGATTGGTGCTGACCAGTCCCGACAACAGCTTGAAAGGCGACATGGCCGCTTTGATGAACAGGTTGGCCAAAGCCTTCCATAGAATCTTGGCATAGCTGAATTTGGGATCGGATGGATTGCCTTCCACCGGCAGATCGATCTCAATGATCCCTTTGGGGCTTTTCAGGATATATAACGCCAGTTTGACCGGCACATGGATGGCTGTGGTATCCTTGGTTTTCCGTCCCAGTTCCAGTTTATCGATCCGGATTTTGTTTTGATTGACCAGTTTCTGCGGGGTCATGTGAATTGAAAAATCATAATCGAGCGCGCCCCGGGTGATCGGCGAGGCGATAAAATACTCGGTATAAGGTGAAAAACTGAGCAGACCCATGCGGTTGATTTTCATGTCCAGATCAAGATGCATTGTATCAACCATGTTCAGCAGCATTTTGCCCGACAGCTTGCCGTTGCGGTTGGCGTCGGCCGAGAATATTACCGGCACCTGTCTGGCGGACTCGGTGAGACCGGTCATGGTGATTTCCATCTGATTGAGGCTATAGTGGAAGGGCCGGTTGAGGGTCTGGTCGGTGAACCGGAATTCTCCATCAGCGATGCGGATGGTATCGATCCGGTAAGTGAGCGGTGTTGCCGTACTGTCGGGGGGCGGACCGCCGGCGGCCATGGCTAATGAGTCGGTGATTTTGAACGGCCTCATCACCCGCTCGATATTGGTCGTACCCGGATCCAATGTTGCTGTAATGACCGGGTGGGTCAGGATGACGGAGGAGATGTGGTAACGGGACGAATCCACCTCGATGGAACGGATGGCGGCTTCGATCCGGTCCGCCCCTGCCAGTTCATGATCCCGTCCATCGGTAATCCGCAGGGAATCCAGTCTGAGATTTCCACTGAGCGACAGCCTCATCACCTGCTCCATATCACCGCGGATTGTGATCCGGGAGGATAGCCATCCTTCCAGACGGCGGATATCGAGGTAGTCCTTCACATAATCCCGGGCCGGGGCAAGGCTGATGGATTGAATGTTCAGAGTCACCGTGTACTGTTTGTCCCGGTTGTTGACCTGGGCTCCAATCTCGACCGATCCTCTCTCGCCGATCCTGAAATTGACGCTCATGTCCGATTGCCGGCTGTCCCATGAAATAATCGGGGTGTTCAGATTCAGGTTGTTGAGCTCGAGATGATTGCCGATTTGCTGGTCTTCATAGATAATCCGTCCCCCCTGTATCTTGATATCCCGGATCGTGAAGCGGAATAAGGCCGTGTCGGTGAATTCGGCCGCTTTAACCGATACCGTTGTATCCGGTAATCCGCCCGGTGCGACCGGTGCGACCGGCTCGACCGGTGCGACCGGTGCGACCGGCTCGACTGATTCAGCCGATGCGGTCGGTTCAGCCGGTTTGACCGGTTTGTCCGGTGCGGCGGATTCAACCGATTCGACTGATTCGGCTAACTCAAATGATCCCGGGGTTCCGTTTGAATCGCTATCTGATGGAAGGCCTGCGTCGTCGGATTGGGCAGGTTGAACCAGATCATCAAAATTGAAGTGCTCCTTGTTTTGACTGACGAACAGATAGGGATCGATCAGGCTGATCCGCGAAAACGCATATTCATTATGGATCAGCGCCCAGGGATCAAAATTGACATACAATTCGGTAAAACTGAAAAAAGTGTCAGCCTGATTGGATTCATACAGCGCCAATCCCTTGATCTGAACCGATGCCTTGGCATAATTGAAATGCAGTTCCTTAAGATCGATCGTGCGGCCGATCAGTTCCCGGGAGTTTTTAATAAGGTAATTTTTAACCAGCGATGAAAGGAAGAATAAGAGTAGAAAAAGAAACAATGCCAGTATTCCCATTATCCCGAAAACCATGGTCTTTCGTTTGATTCGGATCGACATGACTGCCCCCTGGATTGAATCAGCCTCTATAAAGGCTGTTTTTTTCAATAATGAGTTGATCGTTCATACCCGATAGTATAGAATAATCCATAACCGGCAGAATGTCAAGAATGAATCTGATGGATTTAAAACTTATAGGAGCGGGTTATCCGGCGGAGAAATCCCGATAAATCGATTGACTTTGACTGAAAAAGTGCTACATTTGGGTTGAGATCCGGCAGGCGGTTCACCCTTCGACCGGTTCGGGGATGGATGCCGCCAAGTCGGAAAATTGAGATCATAGCCAAAGGAACGTGATATGAATATAAAAAGGATCGCGGGATGGATGAGGAAAATGATCGGATTGACGGCGATACTGATAATGGCTCAGGCGATGCCGTCACTGACTTTAATGGCGCAAACCGAATCGGTTTATACCATTGAGCGTTTCCGGTTTGAAAACGGTTCGGAACTAGCCGGAATGAAGGTGGGCTATGTGACCTGGGGTCGATTGAATGAGGCCGGAGATAACGCAATTCTGCTGTTGCCGGGCAGCAGCGGCAATCGGCATTATGCCGATAGCCATATCGGTCCGGGTAAAACTTACAATACCGATCACTATTTTGTGATTGCCGTCGATCCGATCGGCGGTGGCCGTTCTTCATCGCCCGCGGACACTCTGGGACCCGATTTTCCGCGCTACACGGTTCATGATATGGTGGAAGCCCAGTATATCATGCTGACCCGGAACTTGGGATTGCATCGATTGATGGCGGTCTCGGGAACCTCGATGGGCGCCTTCCAGGCCCTGGAATGGGGGGGCAGCTACCCGGATTTCATGACGGGACTGATTCTGATCGAACCGGCTGCCCGGATGGACCCTCATTTCGCCCCCATCATGGATGCGATGGAAGCAGCTATAAAGCTGGATCCGAACTATCATAACGGACATTATACCCATAATCCGACCGATGGAATCCGGGCCGCTGCCCTGGTCTTTTTTCCCTGGATCGTCAGCGACGAGTTCCTGATCAGCCTGGATTCAGCGGCTTATCAAAAAATGAAAACCTCATTCGGGGACGGATGGGCCCGGGACTGGGACGCCAACAGCCTGCTATGGCGATTTTATGCCGGCAGCCGCTATGACGCCTCACAATTCTTCGGCGGTGATATGGCCCAGACCCTGAGCCGGGTTAAAGCCCAATCCCTGATTATGTATAGTTCAACCGACCGGACCGTGCCCTATTATCTGACCCGGGAACTGGAACAGGGACTTAAAAATGCTGTCAGTGCTGAATTACCCTCCATTCGCGGGCATCTGGCCGGGATCATGCCCCCCGGTACCACCGAGTATGATACCCTCAGCGCCCTGGTGAAATCATTCCTGAATGGGCTTGAAAAAAACAATTGACTACATTGATGAGGCTTGGGTTTATGCCATCCGTTCTATTTTCATCGATGAAAATAGTGAAAATTCACAACATTATGAATCGTTCTGATGGTGTCATTGAGCGCAGATTGCCGTCAGGATGAAGATTTTTATTGACAATATTGTATATGATTATTATACTGATTTGATCGATTAAGGATTACTGACGGAAGGTAATCGGGAAAAGAATAATAGGATATGCCTCAAATGACTGACTATTCATTTTGAACCTTGAGTGACGATTGAGAATGATGAGTGAAAAAATAAAAATCGGTACGATTCCTTCTATTGTATTCGGAGAACCCTCGGATCATGCCTTTGTTTATGTTCATGGCCGCTATTCCTGTAAGGAGGAAGCCGAATCATTCGCCAAGGTTGTAACTGCCAGGAATTATCAGGTGATCAGCTTTGATTTGCCCGAGCATGGTGAGCGCAAGGAAGAAAACTATCTTTGCACGGTTCAAAATGGTGTACGTGATTTGAAGACCGTCTTTGATGGAATAGCCGGTCAATACCGTTCCATTTCATTGTTTGCCTGCAGTTTGGGCGCTTATTTCAGCCTGATGGCTTATGGTGATATCGATTTCAGAAACTGCCTTTTTCTGTCGCCGATCCTTGATATGGAAAGGCTTATCCAAAATATGATGAAATGGTCATGCGTAACGGAAGAGCAATTGCGTAAGGCCGGAGAGATCGAAACATCATTTGGGGAGAGGCTGTCCTGGGAGTATTACGAGTATGTCAGACAGCACCGCATTCATCAATGGGACAGTCCGACCTCGATTTTGTATGGGGAAAATGATTATCTGACGGAGCGATCAGTGCTGGAATCCTTTGCGGCTCGATTCAACTGCCGGGTCACCGTGATGGATGGGGGAGAGCATTACTTTCATACGGCCCATCAGATAGAATTTCTTGACCGCTGGATCAATGACCATAAATATTGAGATTGACAATAATCTATTATGGGGTAGTTGGCATAAACTCATGATTCATATCAAGGAAGACGATGTAAAAAATATTTCTGAATACATATCCTATCACACGAGGTTTATTCATAATCTTAATGCGCGCCCATTGTACATCAGGCGAGATATTGGATGGATATGTGAATTTTGAATTTGATGGATAATGAGGGTATTGTATAAATCTATTATCATAGACACTTTTCATCGGTTGTTGACAATAATGGAATAATTGTCCCATCATCCTGGATAATAATCCCACTGACTCCCAATCAGTAAACGATTGTCCTTGCCGATTCAAATATTTCAGGCTTATAACCAGATAATCGTCACTTTCCAGGTCTCTGACTGTCGATTTAAGAATTAATCTGGCATTTTTTTGTCTGTTGAACTGCTTTTTACTCATCAATGGTCATTAATCGTTCTTTATAGTATTCACGGGTAGTGGCGGTCGAAATATGACCGGTACATACATCTGTCGGCCCCAATCCTTTTCTTGCCTCACGCCAGGGGGTTTCCGAATGGGTATAACATTCCAGCCGATAAGCCGTTTCAACGCCGTATTCGTCAAGAACATCATCAATCAATTCGATCTGATCGGGCAATAATAATCTCTTTATACTTTGATCAACCTTAGCTTTAATATCCTCGGAAACGCAGACTACATTATTAACAGTCATTAATCCCAGGACATCTTTATACTCATTCCACACACTTCGCAGTACAGGACCATGCACCCAGGCTTCAAATTCTTCGTCAAACAAAGGCTCATCAAAATTTGCCAAATGCCAGGCATTGACATAATATAACAGCTTCTGAAGCTTAAAATGGGGCATGTCGCCAATTTTTCCAAGAATATACTCAGCGAGTAGTTTGGGATCAATTCGTTCCATATTGTTCCTCCTCTTACTATCTAACTGTAATCTATATCAATTGTTCCGGCTTTGTCAAGTGTTTTTATTTCAATTGGAATTATCTCCGCCAGGTTATCATACTAGAAGCCCCTTGATAAACATGATTTCATTAGAGGGCGTACTGATGGATTGATGGATTGATCCCGGTACGCCCATAGAAACTGACTTCTCGCTGGTATTCGATTCTGATATCAGCGCAGCAGAAGAAGTTTTAGTGTCTGAGTGCCGCGATTGGTTCGAATGACGCAGCAGTAAATCCCGCTCGCCTTATCGGATAAATCCAGCCGGAGATCGGTTCTCCCGAATTTCAGCATCCCGTCAAATAGAATGCCATGTTGTCGCCCCAGGACATCGAACAGCTCGATCCTGATATGCTGAGAGCAGGGAAATAAAGCATTTTGACCACAACATGGCTGCCCCTCCATTCCATTGTGATGTTACGCTGATAATTGAGATACGTTATCGGAACGACGGATTATAACAACCGATTTTTTTCTCCTTCGATTTAGGTTGCCGATTCTATAGGCATATGCCATACTTCCCGTTTACGGATCATCATGACCCCCAAATCCGGATAAAAGCGCCCGTCCCCTGAATGGTTAACAATAAGGGAAATGGGGGTCAGAATGAACCGGAAACGAGTAGACGGGGTCATGGTTGATCTGATGGTTGATCTGGCGGATGGCTGGTTGTCCCGCCGACAATTATGTTCCCGGCATGAGATGTAAGCGAATTTATGCGGTTCCTCCTGGTACAGGTTAAGCCGGACCCTTTTCGATCCGGATACTATTATAGGAGTGTATGACGTAAAAAACTGTCGTCACTATCAAAAAAAGGATTGCATTCCAGGAATAATTTTATCATTACTTTGATGATTCCACGCCGATGGTTCATTTTTGTACTCACTAACCCGGGAGGTGGTATGCCGAGCTATATTGACCGCACGTTGAAGATTTTAAAACTGTTATCCCAGGAACCCTATGTGACATCCCAGATGGTCGCCGAAAAACTGGAGGTTGAATTGCGGAGCGCACAGCGCTATCTGGAGGAAATCGCATGCCGCTCCTTTATACAGTGCCGCAAGGTCGGGGTCCAGTGTCAGTATTCATTGATCAATCGTGAATTCTATATCCGGGATTCCATTCTGAATGAATCGGAAATCTCTTTTATCAATATCCTCCTGAATCTGGGAATCGACGAAGTGAAGATGGATGATCATTTCCTGAATCAATTGAAAAACAAGATCAGTTATCTGAATGCAATTCCATATTCTTTGGTGTCCCGATATGGAAGAATAGATTTTGATAAACTGACCCGACAGCGGTCGGAAATTGAGACGGCGATCAGGAAGAAGAAAGCCATTAGATTTGTCTATACCCGGTATGAAAAGCCGAAGCCGTTCACGGTTCATCCCTATCACATGATGTTCTACAATGGATTTTTGATGCTGATGTGTCAGCACAATGGGATTTTGAAGAAATTCGCGGTCGATTTCATGGAAAATGTCGAGATCGACAAAAAAACACCCTATATGCCCAAAGATGAAGAAGAAATCCGTGACGTGCTGGCCAATACGCGTACCATGTGGTTTCAGGACGTGAGTGAACCGGTTGTTGTAACGGTAAGATTTCCCCGGAGTTATTCCAAATTGCTGGATATGAAGGAGTGTTTTCCGGGACAGCGGATTGTAAGCCGGGATGATTCCGGGTATCAGGTGGAATTTGAAGCCTATAATGAACAGGATTGCTGGGATTTGCTGAAATGGTATTTTCCACATTTTACTATAATCGCTCCCGTGAACTACCGCCATTTCGTGATCGACCAGGTTTCGCAATTCATGGCCAATCATCAGGCAAATGACTCACTCAAGACCTGATCGGCTCATGGATGATAACTGATCATATCTGATCATGGTTGATTTTACATTTTATCAATAATCGATCTGTGATACGATGATGCGGGATTAGTTCCTTGGCTGATAATGGATAGAAAGGCTGTAGATTCTGGATGATCAGCGAGTATTGAGATGATTTAAAAGTACTCTCAAATTTAATCTACTATTGACAAATGATATCATATATGTTATCATACATTCAATGAGCAAAAGAGAAAAACGTTTAAAAGCTTTTTATGAGCATCCGGATAATGTATTGTATCCGAAAATGGTAAAGGTGTTGGAATATTATGATATTGTACTTATCAATTCAAATGGATCTCATCGGTTATTTATTTATCGCCCATTTGCCGGGAATCCGGGTGAGTATCCCATACAAATTGTTGAACCACATGGTAATTCAAAGTATGTCCATGTGAGAGATGTCCAAAAATGTTTACACTATCTGGAACGAATTATTGCGATAAAGGAGGATAGCCATGAATAAATTGACCATCACGGATTATTTAAAAATGAAATATCCATACACTATTGATGAAAATGGTGGAGATTTCTACATTACGGTGTCTGATCTGCCCGGATGTTCGACCTATGGTAAAACGATTGAGGAAGCCCTGAAAAATAAAGATGATGCGATCTATCAGTGGTTGGAGTATTGCATCAAGATGAACAAAACCATTCCTTTGCCGAATTCCAGTTTTGGTCAAAATGGGTATTCCGGCCAGTTTATGGTGCGGACCTCATCATCACTGCATGCCAAGATTTCTCAGATCGCCGAGAATGAAGGAGTGAGTCTTAATCATCTGGTGACCAACATTCTTTCTGAGTATACCGGTGGTATCGATGCGTCAGAAAAAGTTATGAATCATTTGGAAGGGATAGTGGTTCGATTTGAAAAATGCGTAACGCAGCTTGTTGAGTACTCATTTGAGAATATCCCGGCTGTCCGGCATCCGCAAACCGGTCATGATCGTGGAATAAATTATTGTAAAACAGCATAGGAGAAACTATGAGAACCGATAAAATAAAAAAAGTAATCACCCCTGAGCTTTATCATGATTTCATCCAGCAGATCGATCTTAAAAGTATTGTCATGACGGAAGGCAAATTTACTCTGAATGATATCAAACTGCATAAATTGCGTATCGAGGTGGTAGAAAACCACAAGTTTAAATGTATTGAATCCGGATTCGTTGTCATTACGTCATTCACGTTATCCGGAAAATCGGATGACCATTGTGTTCCGTTGAAAATTGAATGTACCTATCAATTGTACTATTTATCCGAAAAAAAGATGACCAGAGAGATTTTTGATATATTCAGTCAGTCAAGTTTGCCGCTGAATATTTGGCCTTATTTTAGAGAATTTGTCCACGATTGTTCATCTAAAATGGGTATACCTGCGCTGGTTCTGCCGTTGGTTAAACGATAATCTTTTCCTGCGGCTGGAATAATGAGATATAATTGACAGGATTTTTTCCGGTGTCCCGACAGAATTCTCTGTCCGAGTCTGGGAAAGAGCCTCCATCATGCTGTCAATGCCGTCTAATATTTGATTTTCATGAAGATAGAGTATATAGATTTTCCGAGAATTATGCGGTAAAAAATTGAAAACAGGCAACAGGCTGGAAATTATACTGTTCAAGCAAAATCACTTCAGTGTTCCATTAGCGGGATGTGAAAGATTTTGATAATCCAATCTGTATGAAGTATTTTGTTGACAAATGAGAATAGATTATATAGATTTCAGTTGAAAGTATAAAGAGAGGAGTATGATATGATTAGAAGAACTGTCCGGCATATCATAAACAATGTTGATTCATCTGCTCTGGCTTTTAATGCTTTTGGGGATATCAGTAATACCAGATATAGACTATAAGTTATGATGACTAATTCCAGTAAACAATCAGATTTAACTAAAAGAAAGAAAGCAGAATAGAATCCATGGGTGATCCTTTAGATAAAATCACCATCAAAGGTTTTAAATCAATCC
>JAGOEH010000065.1 GCA_017997825.1 Candidatus Delongbacteria bacterium
TCAGCTGGAGGAACAGCCCCTCAATTTCCTCGAGGCGGATGATGGTCGGCAAGCCCTCGATATTATTCGATATCAGGCCCTTTCGCTGGTGATGATCAACCTCAGTTCCGATTCACCCGAGACCCTCCATCTGATCCGATGGATCAAAGAAGATCAGGACCTCCACTCGATATCGGTGCTTGGTTATAGCTCCATGCCAGGCAATGGAGCGGTTGAGGGTAGTCATCCGGAGCCGGATACTCTCTTGAGCAGTCCGTGGTGCAAGTCGGATCTGATTCGGCACCTATGCCGGTGTTTGCCCTATCAAAACCATGAAGCCTTAACGATACTTCCATTGGAACCGGATTTGCCGGCCATCTCCGATATTCCGGCATGGACGGACGGCCAGAAGGCCCGATTGATCGAGATCAAGCCCCACATATGGAAAGAGCTCCAGCAGATCAACGATTTTTTTGTGTATAATGAGGTGGTTGAATTTGAACGTCATCTATCTGCTCAAATTGATCCGGCGCTTCAATCCTGCTTTGAACCCTATCTGCAATCCTTACGGGACGCTTTGAAAAACTTTGATATTATAGCGGCCAAAGCTATTTTGGTTCAACTAAAACGAATTTTTCAGCCGCTGGAATCGTGATAACGGAATACGGGCCTCAGTGGGGACGAGTGGGATTCTGTTCCGCCTGTCGGACGGCATCCTGTTGATTGCCGGACAGATCGATCGAATAAAAAAATGAATCACGCGGCAATTCAAGCTTGAAATGGTGGATGGGTTCCAGTTTGATGATGAGATGGCGAGCGGTAAAATCCAAAACATGTCCGCCTTTTTTCCGATCGTCGGACAGATAGTGGAGGTGATATCCCGGTACGTTGATTCCGGCGCAATAGGCAGGACAATAATAACCGACCAGGGTTCCCGGGCTGTTGTCAATATCGAACACCGGTTGCTTACGGGTTACCGCCGTCAGTTCAGGATAGGGTTTGGACTGGGGAGGAACACTTCGGGCCTTGACATGACTGAAATCGGCATCAATCCGTATGGCATGAAAGAGATTGCGGGAAACCAGCAGCGAATCGAGAAGCGATTCCAGACGTTTCATCGTCATCATGGTGTCAAGGTCACAGCGGATGACGGGATTGAAGAGGGTAACCGCGGCAAAAGGGGTGGTGGTTTCCAAATCAGGAAGAGTAATCTGCCCGTCAGCCTTGATCTGATAAAAGGTTCCATCCAGCAGAACCATTTCTCCATCCAGCCTATGGTAGGTTCCTAATCCAAAGTCACCGAACGATTTCAATTCCCGGAGACTGATCGCCCCATCATAGCTGCCTTTCAGGAGGGCATTGATGGTCGATATCTGGGTTATCGCATCGGCCTTGATCCCCGGAACGATCAACCATCCGATGATCAGCCATCCGATGACATTCAGACATAATCTGTTGTGACTATTTCGGTTCCATAGCATGATAAAACTCCTTCAGTGTTTCATCGAACAGGTGCTCCAATCCGGCATGGGTTCCCCGGATCCGGTCAATCACTTGGTTAGCCCAGGCCGCATATTCTTTACATTCATCCACGCTCCATTTTTCAGGAGGAGCGATGATCAAATCGCTCAGATTGCTGATCTTATCCGCCAGCTTGATCAATCTGGCGTTACGGCTTTTATGGGGAGCCCGATCGATCTGAAGCTGTTTGCGCCGGTATTTCGGCTGTGATTTGTCATCGGTGACTTCCATCACCAATTCCGCTACGTCGTCACCGAATTCATTCGCTAATTCCTGGGGTGATGTCGTGGTATCCTCAATCACATCATGTAGCAGGGCGCCCAGAATCAAGTTCCGATCCGCATCCGGCACCTGCTCGGCCAATAATCGGGCCACCCGGATCAGGTGATTGATATAGGGAATATGATCAATGTCTTTTCGTCTTAAGTGTTTGTGCTTTTCGGCGGCAAATTCGGCCGCTTTCAGCAGTTGCTGCGGGGTCAATGGGGTTTCCATTGAAGTATAATATGATTTTAGGCAAGAAAGTCAATATGTTTTAATCTCATTTCGATAGAAATTTAAGGCTATCATGGATTTGAATTGAGCGATCGGGGCGGGGAGGATTTATTTCAGGCTAAAGGAAAATGGATTGCTGTCGATAATGAGAGTAGACGCTTTCCGGCATTTTCGGATGCCGGACGCCGGAGTGGGATCATTGTAACAAGGTTTTAACGATGAGGATTGAACCGGTTATTGGATATTCATCTCTGGGGGGAACGGGTTATTCCGGAGAAAGCACAAGTGGAAGTTCTCGGCCGGAGTCCGGTGGGATCAGTTTGCCTCAGGACAAAGTCGAGATTCACGGGCCGGGAGAAACGGAATTGACGGAAGGGGAACAGCAGGCGATCGAAAAGCTCAAGGCCCGGGAGCGGGAGGTCAAAGCGCATGAGCAGGCGCATTTATCGGCGGCCGGGGGGTATGCCAAGGGCGGGGCCACCTATGAGTATCAGGTGGGACCGGATGGAAAACGCTATATTAGCGGCGGGGAGGTTCGGATCGATGTCAGTCCTGAATCGGAACCGGAAGCCACCATCCGGAAAATGAGGATTGTCCGACGGGCTGCTCTGGCACCGGTTGATCCATCCGCCCAGGATCGGAAGATTGCGGCTGAAGCCGTCCATACCGAGAATCAGGCTCGAATGGAATTGCACGCTACAGATTCGGAAACACCATCTGAAAAAACAGCACCAGCATGATTCCCCAAATCAGGGATCCCCAGAATGCCACCCGAATCGAGCTGCGGCCCGGAATCATCAGCATTGGGATCAAGAGCAGCGAAAGGATCATTCCGATCAATGACAAGGGCGCCAGGTGCTCTTTCTGAAATTTCCGGTAAGCCTCGGCCATCGACGGTAGCTGATCCCGGATCATCGCCGCCATAACCTTCTCTGCCGTATAACCATACAAGCCGAAGGTAATTAGAAAAAACCAGGCCGGTGTCAGTATCATCAGCCTTTCTTCCGATAACTGATCAAACATTACCCCATAAATCAATCCGCATAAGACCAAACCTGCAATCAACATGACCGGGTAGATGGCTCGGGTCCTGATCCGGTGGTTCTGTAGAATATAACGGTAGGGACGGACCGGATCAAACTGTTGATAGGTTCCGCAATAACGGCATTGCGGAAAATTCGGGTCCAAAGCGGCTCCGCAATTGATACAATTGGTTTGAATAGCCATATTCCGCTCCTTGAAGGGATTGAGAGGTTCAGAATGATTCCAGGTTTGAAGGATCATGGAAGTGGGAATAATATAGGTTCAAAACGGTTCAAATGGCAAGTCTTTTTTAAAAGATCGACTTGACTTTTCATTTTTGACTTGTTATAGTACTGATAAGCAGCGGACCGGATGCCTGGTGAAAATTCAGCCTCGACCGGGTTCTACGGTTTTACTTCCATTGCCATCTCAATGGCAAAGAGGGAACATCGGACAGGCTAACCTCCCCATTCGAATGGATTTTGTCGGAAGGCCGATGGAATGATGGGTTATCGATGCTCGATTCGATGCAAACCGGTTTCTGCGAACCGACAACACCATACTAAGGGAGATGGTTACCGAATGGATTGCATGCGCCCTCTGGATGACGGTTTGGTCGATCCAATGATGTTCTTTTATGAGCAAATACTGGATGGAATACCTGATCCGGCCTTGTTGCTGGATTCTTCCGGACAGGTTTGCCGGGTTAATCCAATGGCCCGGGAGCAGACGGGTAAGGGGAGCGAATCCCGGTTCGGGATCGATCGGAATCTGTTTGCGGTTCAGCCCGAATCCGGGATGCAAAGTCTGGAATCCATGATTCTCGCTTTGATTCCTGATGGCTGCCCTGCTCGGTTTACTTATATCCATCCCGCTTTACCCCCCTCCCTCAACCGCTATCAGATCATTGTTCAACCTTTGAGGAATCAAACCGGCAATCCTATCTATTGGCTGTTGATCTGCCGGATCGAACCCCAGCCTGATCTGTTCCAATCGGTATACCAGCCGATTCGGGAGGCTTGGGATCTCTCGCATGATATGTCATTCATCATTGACTATGAAACGCTGATCTGTATCGAGGTCAACCAAACCGCCTGCCAAAAGCTGGGGTACGATCGCCGTGAAATTTTGGGACGGCCGATCCATCCGTTACGAATGAAATTCTCAATGGAGGATGGGCGCCATGAGTTCGACCGCTTAAAGGAATCGGACCACGAGGAATTGACGCTGCACACCTTTATGTACCGGCAGGATGGATCACTCATGTCGGTCGAGATTGTGGAACGGATTTTCGAGATTGAAGGCCGTCTGTTGGTACTGATGATGGCTGGTGATATTACCCATTTTCTTTATCTGGAAGATGAACTGAAGCAGGCCCGGCAGGTGGCCGAATCGGCCGGAATCGCCAAGAGCCGTTTTCTGGCTACCATCAGCCATGAGATTCGGACTCCGATGAACGGAGTGATCGGGATGGCGGATGTATTGATGGATACTGAGCTGAGTTCCGAGCAGCAATACTTTGTGGAGGTCATCCAGAACAGCGGGCAGGCCTTATTATCGATCATCAATGATATCCTGGATTATTCCAATATTGAATCCAATAAGCTGGAACTGAAAAAATCTGAAATCGATATCCGGACCCTGATCGAGGGAGTGGCGGAATCGTATGCGATCAAGGCTTTTGAGCGGGGAGTGGAGTTCCATTGTCTGGTGGATTCGGAGGTACCCGGCCGATTGTGGGGAGATCCGCTGCGGCTGAAACAGGTGGTGGTCAATCTGGTCAATAATGCAGTCAAGTTTACCCACCAGGGAGAGGTGATGCTGAGTCTCAATCAGGAATGGCGGGACGGGAACCAGGTCGGTTTATATTTTTCCATCAGCGATACCGGAATCGGGATAGCTGCCGAGAAACAGAATCTGTTGTTTACCCCGTTTGCCCAAGCCGATTCCGCTTCCACCCGAAAATACAGCGGAACAGGGTTGGGATTGGCCATCACCAAACGACTAATCGAGATGATGGGAGGCCGGATCGGCTATGAGACCGAAGAGACTAAGGGATCCGTTTTCTGGTTCACGCTGCCCTTCGAATTGGCTTCCACCGACGGTTCCGGTGAATCTCCGACGGAACAGGCTGAAACCAGGCCCTGGAGTCAATGGCGCTATTTGCTGGTAGATTCCCACCCGGTCAGTCGGCAGACCATCATCAATCTATTTGCCTATTGGCGGATTCAGATCGATACCTGCGACGGTCCGGAGAGTGCTGAAGCCCGGTTGATCCAAGCCCAAACTGAAAACCATCCCTATCGGGTGATGATGCTGAATCTAAATGATTCCGAATCGATCGACCGCTTGACCCGATATAGGCAGAACCAGGCCGGATCTGAACTGATGATTATGCTGATCTGTTCCCAACTCGATCTAAAAAACGGCCGTGCGGCTTCGATTCACGGGATCGACGGGGTGATCACCCGCCCTTTTACTCGTTTTAAGCTGTTCAGCCTGCTGGATCGTTCATTTCAGCCAATGGATCTTGATCAGGTCACTACGGCGGAACGATGGCCATCTCACGATCATAAGCGCATTTTGTTGATGGATGATAATCTGACCCTCCTGGATTTCATTGTCCTGGTGATCAAGAATTTCAACTATGAGTTTTCTATCGCTGAGAACCGGCATCAAGCATTGGGATTACTGACTTCTGAGTTCTACGATCTGATCATCATGAATGCCTATCGGCCCGAGCTTCAGTTTACCGACATCATTTCGGTGATCCGGGATTCTCAATCCGGGGTATTGAATCATTCAATCCCCATTATTGGAATTTGTACTTCATGGTCGGAAAAAATGACGTTATCGAAGGATGGATTTGGATTCGATGATTGTCTGATCAAGCCATTTTCGGCTTTCAGCTTGGGTGATATGCTGCGAAAATGGTTATCCCCGGAACGCCGAATACCCGCCTCCGAATAGGTTTGCCTGCCGGGAGTGTGCACACTCTAGAGTGTGCACTATGGAAACAAAAAAGCCGATCGGTGTAAAACCGGATCGGCTGAGATTCGAATCGGGATGGCCGGATTTGAACCGGCGGCCTCTTACTCCCGAAGCAAGCGCGCTAACCGGACTGCGCTACATCCCGAATTTCTCCCAATATACATATAAAAATTAAAAAAATCAATCAAAAAATGTACTTAATCACAATAAATCCTAAAATGATGAATCCCAGAAAAGCAAAGGTCAGGAGATTGAAATACTTGTCGATGAAGTTTTTGATGGGAGCGCCGAAGAAATAGAGGAGGGCGGAGACAATAAAAAAACGGGCGCTCCGGCTGATGACCGATGCCAGAATGAATGGGATCAACTCCATCTGGAAAACCCCGGCCGCAATAGTGAAGACCTTGTAGGGAATCGGGGTGAATCCGGCCACCAGGACGTACCAGAATCCGTAATGCTGGTAATTGGACTGAACCAGATTGAAGATTTGCGGGGTGAATCCGGGGATGTAGCTGAAAAAGAAGTGAGAGACCTGATGCCAAATGAAGTAGCCGATGCCGTAGCCTGCAATTCCGCCGATAATTGAGGCGGCGGAGCAGAATGCCGCCAGCCGGAAAGCCCGCTGGGGTTTGCCCAGTACCAGGGCGATCAATAGAACATCGGGAGGGACCGGGAAAAATGATGATTCGCTGAAGGCCAGGATGATCAGAGCTAGGGTACTGTAAGGGGATTCTGCCCAAGACAATACCCAGTCATAGATCCGTTTGATCCATTGCATAGGGTTAACCTGAGATTCTTTCCGGGTTGGAGGTGATCATGGGGACAAACAGGCAGGAATTCAGGTGAATCAATTCCGGTTGGTGGTTTTTGTAAACCAGCAGGTAAAGTTGCTGATTCTGCTCGGTTCCCATGGGAAACACGATTCGGCCGAAACCGGGAGTCAATTGGTCGAGCAGGTGGAAGGGCGGATCGGTCATGAAGGCGGTGATGATGATTCCGTGATAGGGTTGTTGTTCGGCCCATCCGATATGACCGTCGCCGATTCTAAGATAGGCATTGGTGATTTTGAGGTTGTCGAGGCGGGTTTGGGCAAATTGGCTGAGTACGGCCAGACGCTCGATGCTGTATACCTCTCGAACCAGGCCGGCCAGAATGGCAGTTTGGAAACCCGATCCGGTTCCGATTTCCAGGATCCGTTCATGCCCCTGGAGGCGCAAGGCAGCCGTCATGATGGCCACCGTGGACGGTTTGGAGATGGTTTGGTTATAACCGATCGGAAGGGCGGCATCTTTATAGGCCATCACCCCTAAGGCCGAATCCACAAAGCGTTCCCGGGGAACAGAATTGAAAACCGCCAATAGGCGCTGATCATCGATTTTAATCTCGTCGTGCAGGTACTGAACCAGGCGGTTCCTGGCCACACGGTAATTACCTGAATTCATGACAGATCAAGAATCCGGCGGAAATGGTTGAGCAGGGACTGATCGGTCAGCGATACGGAAAGCGGAGTGATTGAAATATAGCCGTCCGCCACGGCGCAAAAATCGGATTCCGGTTGTTTCTCCCAAACGGCAACATCGCCTCCAATTAAAAAATAGGTCTCCTGGTTTTCATCTTGTCTGGCAACTAATTCATTGGTATAATATCGTTTACCCAAATGAGTCAGCCGGATGCCCTTGATCTGGTCTTCCGGCAGGGAGGGGTAATTGATGTTGATAATCTTGGATTCCGGGATCAGGTGAAAGTGGTTGATGATGGTGGAAAGCCAGGGTAGGATACCGCGGAAGTTATCGTAGGGTTGAACACAGGAGATGGCGATGGATTTGACGTTGCGGAACGCCCCTTCAAAGGCGGCGGCGACTGTGCCGCTGTAAAAAACGTCTTCGCCCATATTGGCTCCATGATTGATACCGGAGATAATCAGATCCGGCGGTTGCTCCAGCAAATGATTCACCGCCACAAACACGGTATCGACCGGAGTCCCGGTAATGGAGAACCGGTTTGGGGCATGCCGGTGGATGCGCAGCGGGGCATTCAGCGATATGGAATGGGAGGCTGCGCTGCGTTCCTTATCCGGGGCGGCCACCACAATCTCGTGTCGGTCGGCCAGATAATCCAGCAGAATATTCAATCCTTCGGCCTGGATTCCATCGTCATTGGTTAGTAGAATTTTCATGCTGCTATTATACCTTTTTTTTCATTAAAAAGCAATCGGTTTTTATACTCCATAAAGCAAACGGGTAAAGCTTCCGGCTGAATAGCGATGGGTTTTGCGATAGGGGATCAGCATCTCTCCGCTTTCGATCCGGGACGCATGCTCCGGGAAAACCGTCACCAGGAGTTCGGTCAGGATGATCGGCGTGAAACCGGGAGTATGGCAGCTCAGGTGAATGAATGCCTGTTCCGGATTGAGGATTTTTTTGATTTCTCCCAGCAGGGGATAGAGGTCTTCCTCCAGTTTCCACACCTCGCCTTTGGGTCCCCGGCCGAAGGAGGGGGGATCCAGAATGATGCCGTGATAATGATTTCCCCGGCGGATCTCCTTGGCGACGAAGCGCTGGACGTCATCCACGATCCAGCGGATCGGAAGATTCTCCATTCGGTTAAGACGGCTGTTTTCACGGGCCCAATCCACGACTCCGGACGCGGCATCCAGATGGGTGACTTTGGCGCCTGCCTGGGCGCAGGCTAAACTGCTCCCTCCGGTATAGGCAAACAGATTCAGAACGGATGCCGGTTTTTCCATTCCGGGAATGACGCGTTCAAACCATTCCCATTCCGTCTGCTGTTCCGGGAAAAGCCCGGTATGGCCAAATCCGGTCAGCCGGATTTGAAATTTTAGATTATGATAGGTAATAACCCATTGTTCGGGAAGAGAACGATGATACTTCCAGTCTCCGTTGCCGGATGGTTTACGGTGAAATTCGGCATCGATGGTCCGTTTCTCATCCGGAATCGATTTCCATATCGCGGTCGGACAGGGCCTGGATATCAGGTAATCCCCGAAGTATTCCAGCTTCCGTTCCCGTTCACAGTCGATGAGTTGATAACCTTTATCGGATCGATTCATAGTTCATTATATATTTTTCGGTAACTGAGTTGAATCTCTGGAATAAAAAACACAAAGGTGGACCACTCACTTTGGGGATGCTTGAAGTGAAGTTTGATTTTGACGGAATCGCCCGGATCGATCCGGTAAGGGGTGTGACCATTGTCCGGCTTGATTTTGGAACGCAGGCGGTCAATCAGGAAAAAATAGTCGGGGGTGAATTCCAAGGGCTTGGAGCGATGATTGGCAATAATCAGTTTGATGGTGGTCACGTCATCTGAGATATCGGCATCCTTGATATGAATACTGACCTGTTTTAGGGTGTCCGTGACAAAAAAGGATTCCCGGCGGATGGCTTGTAGAAAATGGCGGGCCGAATCAACCCGGGCACTGTCCCCATACTGAGCGCAGCGGATGAATTCCTTGAAAAAATAGATGGCGCTTTCATATCGCTTTTCATGTTGATACAGGTGAAGGGCTTTCAGATAGGTCTGGTCCCGATAATTCCCGGCCGAATTATTTTGTGTGTCGGAGGAGGGGGGGCCGGAGTCGGGGTTTCGGTTGCATCCGAAACCGATCATCAGCAGGCTCAGGCTCAGCCATAATTGGGTAAACTTCATCAATCGATTCCTTGAGGTTAAAACAGGATGAAAAGCAACCGCGAGATCACCCCCAGGATTACGGCTAATCCAAAGGTCAGTAGGGTGATCAGTAGGGCTTTTTTCCAATTCATTTCCCGTGCCAGGGCGGCTACGGTTGCCAGGCAGGGGATATAGAAGGTCACAAAAATGGTATAAGTGAAAATCTGGGAGATGGACATCACATCGATCACCTGGGTGGTTCCCAGAGCCGAAAAAAGCATCAGCAGCGACAATTCTTTCCGCATGATACCGAACAAAATCGTCATTCCGACCACGGCCGGTAGGCCCAGGACGGTTACGGTCAGCGGGGTCATCATCCGGTTGATGGTTTGATCCCATTTAAAAAAAACGGTCAGTTCCAGCAAAATACTTCCAATGATCAGGATCGGCCAGGCGATGACGATAAACTCCTTGAGACGGAACCAGGTTTTATAGAGCAGAGCCTTGATGCCCGGGAGGTGATACTTGGGGATCTCCAGGATGAAGCCGGGACTGACTTCCGGCAGGCTTTGAGAGAGAATTCTGCCGATAATGCCTAACACAAGGATATTCAGCAGATAGATCGAGAAGGCGGCCCAGGGAGAGATAAAGAAACCGATCAGACCCAGAATGACGGTCATACGGGCTGAGCAGGGCACCAAGGTAGTCAGGGTGGCGGTGATCAGTTTGTCACGCGGGGACTTGAGAATCCGGGTGGCCAGGATGGCCGGGACCGTGCAACCGTAACCGACGATGATCGGGACGATTGAGGTGCCGTGGAGCCCGATATGGTGCATGATATTGTCGATCAGATAGGCGATTCGAGCCAGATATCCGGTATCTTCCAGGAAGGATAGAATAATGAAAAACGGAATCAGATAGGGAATGACGATTCCGATTCCACCGCCAACACCATTTAAAAATCCCTGTAGAATCGGGAAAAAAGCTGTATCGGCGGATATATAAGAGGATATGGATTCGGTCAGCCGGTCGATTTGGTCCAGAAAAATGGGTTCGATAGCGTTCCCGATTCGGAATACCAGTTGAAAAAAAAGAAAAATGAAGGTAAACATGAAAACATAGCCCCAGAACGGATGAAGCAGGTATTGGTCGATGCGATCCCTCAGATCGAGCTGGTGGGCTTTGATCTGGGCGACTTTCTCGAATAGTTGGAAGGATAGATCATGCCGGATTGAGGCGATGATAAGCTCGCTTTTCTGATTGTATTGCTCTTCCAGTTCACCGATGGATCGGCGGATGGTTTCAGAATCCGAACCAGACAGTAGGTGAGTCATCCGGCCCAGCACCAGTTGTTCCTTTTCGATCATTTTCAGAGCCGTGAATCGTAGGTTCCAGGGAATGGAATCGGTATAGGGCTCCAGTCGGCGGGTGATGGTTTGGACCAGGGCTTCAATCTTGCTGTTACCGGTGATAATGCGCGGAATGGTATGCTGATATGACGCGTTGCGGGCCGAATCGAAGAGTTCGGCTAATCCGATTCCCTTCCGTCCGATGGTTTCGATGATATCGATTCCCAGACGGGCGGCCAATTCCCGGGTATTGATGCTGATCCCTTTGCGTTTGGCTTCATCGGCCATATTGAGACAGACCACCATCGGCAACTGAAGCTCCATTAATTGAATGGTCAATTCCAGGCTACGCGAGAGAACGGAGGAATCCACTACATTGATGATAACGGTTTCCTGAGATGAAGAGGAGAGAAGGTAGTTGACGGTTTGAAGCTCGGCTTCGTCCGTCGTATAGATGGAATAGGTCCCCGGCAGATCGATAATTTCGACTTTATCGTTTTCCAGTTGAAGATAGCCGGAAGTATATTTTACGGTCGCTCCCGGGAAATTGGACGCGATCGATTTATAGCCGATAATTTCATTGAAGATAGTGCTCTTGCCGCAATTGGGCTGCCCTACCAATAGAAACTGCATCGTGCTAAACCTTAACACCGATTATTTTTCGGGCGATTCCATGACCGATTGCCAATTCCGTGTTCCGGATATTGATAATAATAGGACCACGCAGCGTCGAGGTACGGACGATTTCAATCCGGTCGCCGGTATTGATGCCCAGTTGAGATAGCTGGACGGCGGCATGATGCCCGGCCGAAATTTCAGTTATTGTGACACTGTCTCCTGCTTCAAAGCTCGTCAAATCTCTTTTCAATTCATTTCCTTGATGAAGGCTCATGCTGATCTAAAAGTACATTTTTTCTGCCTTTTGTCAAGAGAAATCTTTTGGAGGGAAAATTTTAAGGATTGATTGGCTGGATTCGACGATTCAAGGAAATCAAGTTCGAAAAATCCAGCGGCACAAGACGGAGAAAAAAAATAAAATATTACGCAACACGATCAATAACAATCAATTAATTGATTTTAGTCAATGAATAATGTAATCTATTTTAGATAATTTTAAAAAAAAACAATTTTTCTATTGACAAATTATTTATTTTTTATATATTAACTGATGCCCCATTACCCCATAAACCTCCTAATAATAGCCCCTGGTGCACAAAATCAGGGGCTTTTTTATTGGTTGCAGAGTTTGGGGGGGATGAAATTTAAGATTGAAGCGATAATGACTTGATTTTGGAGACTGTTTTGATTATGATAACATCCGGTGTGTTAGGTCGAACCATAGGCATCCAATCAGAGACGAGAGTTTCAAACCGGAATGGAATCGATTATAACGGGTAAGATGATATTGGAATTTAAAAATAATAGATGGACTAAGACGGATCTATTAATCCAAGGAGTAAGTGATGAAAAAAAAAATCGGTTGGGTATTGATTGGTAGTCTGGTCATGATCATGATTGTGGGTTGTACATCGGAAAAGCATCAACATGATACGGAGCTGGTGGTATTGCAGGCTAAAATTGAGCGTTTTTCCGTCACTCCGATCGGTTTTGATTCGACTGGACTGAATCCGCAGGAATTGCAGATGATATCCTTGCTGGTTCAGGCCTCACGACTGATGGACAGTCTGTTTCTGATGCAGGTTTATGCGGGAAATCCGGAGATCATTCAAAAGCTGGAATCGAAGGATTGTGAGTATTATCAAGCCCTAAGGCGATATTTTAACATCATGTTCGGACCCTTTGACCGGTTGGATCACAATCAGCCTTTTATCGGGAAACAATCCAAGCCCAAGGGGGCCAATTTTTATCCTGAGGATATGACCAAAGAGGAATTGACTCAATGGATTGCGGCTCATCCCGAGTTGGAATCCGACTTTATCTCTGAGTTTTCCGTCATTCGCAGGGACAGCAGTGGGCTGGTGGCCATCCCTTATGCCGAGTACTACAGGTCCCATCTGGACAAGGTGGTAACCCTGATGAGGCAGGCGGCTGAGCTGGCGGAGAATCCGAGTTTCAAGCATTATT
Source organism: Candidatus Delongbacteria bacterium (assembly GCA_017997825.1). Taxonomy (GTDB): domain Bacteria; phylum JAGOEH01; class JAGOEH01; order JAGOEH01; family JAGOEH01; genus JAGOEH01. The sequence continues at coordinate 13,074 of JAGOEH010000065.1, forward strand.
TACTGACCCGGGCGGCGGATTTTATAAAGAATGATTATTTCGAGAGTGATGTGGCCTGGATGGATCTAAAGGATAGCAAATTCGATCTGGTGATTGGGCCCTATGAGGTCTATGAGGATGAGCTGTTCAACTATAAAGCGGCTTTCGAGGCCTTTCTGTGCATGACCGATTCGCTGGAAAGCGCCAAACTGGAGCAATTTGCCGCTTTTATTCCCGAAATCGAGAAGAATTTGCCGTTGCCCCAAAAGGACAAGCAGTATCAACGGGGCAGCGAATCCCCGATTGTGGTGGCTAATCTGATCTATTCGGCCGGGGATACCAAGGCCGGTGTTCAGACTCTGGCCTTCAATCTGCCCAATGATGAACGGGTTAGAGCCCGGAAGGGTTCCAAGAAGGTGATGCTGAAGAATATCCATCAGGCCAAGTTCGAAAAGATTCTCAAGCCGATCGGGCAGGCGATTCTGCCCCCCGATCAGCAGCCGGCTCTGACCTTCGAGAGCTTTTTCAATCATACCTTGATGCATGAAATCTCTCATGGTGTCGGTCCCGGGGTGATCGAAGTGGATGGAAGAAAATCGGAAGTCAAGAAGGAACTGAAGGAAACCTACTCCAAGATTGAGGAGTGCAAGGCCGATGTATTGGGAATGACCAACAATATTCTGCTGCTGGATCGGGGCGTTTATCCCGAGGACTATGAACGTCAGATCTGGGTGACCTTTCTGGCGAATATTTTCCGATCGACCCGGTTTGGCATCGGGGAAGCTCACGGGGCTTCCAATGCCATCATTCTGAACTATGTGCTGGAGCAAGGCGGCTATGTTTATGACCAGACAACCCAGACCGTGGGGGTGGATTTCTCCAAGATCCGTCAAGCCATGCAGCAGTTGGCCGCCGATATCCTGCGGATCGAAGCGGCGGGCGATTATCAAGCCGCTCTGAAGATGATCGAGACCTATGCCGTAGATTCGCCTCCCCTGGTTCAACTGCGCTCTAAACTGCAATCGATCCCGGTGGATATCACGCCGGCATTTCAGATCGAAAAGACGGGGATCTGATTCGACCATTGATCAGATTTTTACCTTGAATTTGATAGAACGGGCTCCTGGTTTTTCCGGAGCCCGTTTCCATTTTACGGAGATGAATTCGGACGGTCCGGGTACCGGTTAGCCGACTAAAAGGGGATGGGGCCAATCTTGGAATGGGCCGAATCGCTCGATCCGGGATTGAACGACGCTATTCTTTAATCGATCGAGAATGAATGGATACTGGTCAAATGTAAAAGGGTGATCCTTTATTGGGGGAGGATCGAAGATGCATGGAGGATATCAATGTTACAAACAGTAAAACAGAATCAGGAGGGGGCTTGATTCGGCTATAGGTCGAAAGGGTGGTCAGTCTGGATGATTTTCCGACGGATTAAAGCATTTTTGGCGGCATTCTGTTCGGCCAGTTTTTTGGATTTACCCTGGCCTGATCCCCATTCCTGCTGATTGATGCTGACCCGGACGCTGAAGGTTTTATTATGATCCGGCCCTGATTCTTCGGTGACCTGGTACAAGGGTTGGATTTTCATTTTACCCTGAACATATTCCAGCAGCAGGCTTTTATAGTTATGGTAGTCCTGACTGCTGACATAGTCGTCAAAGTTATCCAGCAGGGTGAACTGGACGAATGCGTGGGCTTCAATAATGCCGCCATCCAGATAGATGGCGCCTAGCAGGGCTTCGTATAGGTTGGCCAGGATGGAGAGCCGTTCGCGGCCGCCGGTGATCTGTTCACCTTCCGAGAGCTGGATAAACTGGTGAAGATTCTGCTGTCTGATCAGGGAAGAGAGGAGAGAGCGGCTGACCAGGGTGGCTTTCAGCTTGGAGAGATAACCTTCCTGGCGGTCGGGAAAGGTGTGGTAGAGGAATTCGGAGACCAGGAAGTTGAGGACGGCATCGCCCAGAAACTCCAGGCGTTCATTGTTAAGGTGATCTTCACCCTTCATCCCGGATAGTGAGCGATGCCTCAGTGCCAGCTCCAGCAGATCCCGGTGGATGAACCGGTATCGGATGATTTTCTGACAAGCCTTTAGGTTTTCCTCATTCAGCATGGTAACGTTTCAGAATGATCGAGCAGTTGTGACCTCCGAATCCGAAGGAGTTGGAGAGGGCGTAATCGAATTGGAGAGGGGAGGTGTGATGGGGATTATAGTCCAGGTCGCAGTCGGGGTCGGGTGTTTGGTAGTTGATGGTGGGCAAGATGATTTGATGTTGTAGGCTCAGGGAGGTCAGTATGGCTTCGACGGCGCCGGCGGCACCCAGCATATGCCCGGTCATGCTCTTGGTGGAGCACACTTTGATGCGGTAAGCATGCTCTCCAAAGACCTGTTTGATGGCTTGGCTTTCGGATTTGTCGTTGGGTGGAGTGGAGGTACCGTGGGCGTTGATATGCCCGATCTGTTCGGGTTGAATTCCGGCCATATCCAGGGCTTTTTTCATGACGATGACGGCTCCGGCCATATCGGGCGCGGTAATATGATAGGCATCGCAGGAGAATCCGAAACCGATGAATTCGGCATAGATTTTGGCATTCCGGGATCGGGCATGTTCCAGTTCCTCGAGGACCAGGATCGCACTGCCTTCCGACATGACAAACCCGTCGCGATTCAGGTCAAAGGGTTTGGAAGCCGTAGCCGGATTGTCGTTTTGAACGGAAATGGCCCGCATGGAATTGAAGCCGGCCAGAGCGGTCGGTGAGATAGTGGCTTCCGCGCCGCCGGAAATTATGATGGTCTGCCGGCCGGTGGCAATGGTCCAGTAGGCTTCGCTCAGCGCGTGGGCAGAGGACGCGCAGGCGGAGGTAATGGTGTAGTTGTCGCCCTTGAGTCCGTATCGGATGGCCAATTGTCCCGGTAGGATATCCGGAATCAGCATCGGGATAAAGAACGGGCTGACGCGGGATGGGCCTTTTTGAAAGAGCGTTTTGAGCTGTTCCTCGAAAGTGGCGATTCCCCCCATACCGGTACCGATAATGATGCCGATCCGGGTGGGATCCTCCTGATCCAGATTCAGACCCGAATCCCGGATCGCTTCATCGCCGGCGCACATTCCGTAGATGCAGAAGTTATCCATCCGTTTAGCTTCTTTGGGATCCAGGATCTGGGAATAATCCAGATTCCTGACCTCTCCGGCGATCTTGGTCTTATAATCGCTGACGTCAAAATGGGTGATGTAATCAATCCCGGATTGGCCTGACAAAGCCTTGTCCCAGGTCAGACGGACATTGTTGGCCAAGGGATTGACGGTACCTAAACCGGTGATTACAACGCGTTTTCGTTCCATGAGGTCTAAAACTTACTTCTTTTCATTATTTTCGATATACTGGACGGCATCTCCGACGGTCTTGATCTG
>JAGOEH010000294.1 GCA_017997825.1 Candidatus Delongbacteria bacterium
GTCCCATTCGATCTTGTCATGCCAATCCGGAGAAAGCGCTGTCCGGTAAGGATTATAACTGCTCCAAAGCTCATCCTCATTGATGAAAAGGGTATCGCGGGCATTAATGATTAAGCGGATATCGGCTATTGGGTGATTGGAATCGGGCCGGCTGTCCATTCCATACTCCGGATCATTCAATTCCTCAAACAGCCTCATAATAGGAGCCGGTTCGACCCTTCGGCCGGCTTCTCGACGCCAAATGGAATCCCGGCCGCGAACCAGCCGGCATTCGCTCCCTGCCTTCAACAACATGATCTGATTGATCTCCGGTATGCTGTACCGCAAATGGCGATGCGTGATGAATTCTTGATGGGAGATCGGCACCAAATTCATGAATCGCGGCTCGACCACCATAATGCTGTCATTTCGCTCGATATAGATTCCGGTTTGGATGGGATGAAGATGACCGATTCGGATGGCCGGATCCCGATTAATCACGATCTGATACCGTGGGGGGGTGAGTCCGAACTCCTCCGGATTGATCGAATCGCTCGGGAAGAGTTCCATGATGGCTGTCTTTTCGAGAGCTTGAAGCAGGATCCTGATTTTATCAGCTTCACACGGATAGATGTTATTGATATTCCAGTTGGAATCGGCCTGTCGATCCAGTCGAATGGAATCGGATGGGGTGATGATAGTCAAATGATGAATCGACTCGATGGGGAGATTTCCCAGCAGCATTGGGGAATGGGCCGGGGTGAGATTTTGATGAATCTTACGGAGTTCAGTGAGTAAAAAGCCAATCACGACCACCGCTAGAATGACCAGTATAATTCTTTTAATCAGGCAGCGATTTTCCTTTTCGGTATTTTAGATAGATAAATCCGGTTATAGCCAGGGCAGCCGGCAACGCGATTACAATCCAGAAAAACAGACACTTTTGCTGAAATGATGTCAGTTCGAGGCTTTGAGGAGGTGTATGAATGTGTGTGATGGTTAGCAATTGTTGCCGTTCGATAAGAAAGTTGATGGATGATTTGAGAAACTCGAGATTGGAACCGTTGTAAAGCTGACTGTTAGTGCAGAAATCGGCATCGCCGACGATCAGGCATGCCGGATGGGATGGAGCCGGCTGATGGATGAGCGCGATACAGAAGGGACCCTGGGCCGCGGCCGACGAATCGGGTACTGAGGATGATGTGTTGGGTTGCTCCAGGTAGCTTTGATTGGAACTGGAGATGATGGAATGCCATCGATCGGCCGATGGATCGAGGAACAGGGCAACACTGCCTGAAAAATAAAGGGATGAGGAGAGATGGGCTGTAATGGGATGATCCCGAAGGGCGGGACTGCCTGGGATAATGGTAGGCTCAGGATTCAGGATCCCGGTCTGGGGATCCAGAATGGGAGTCGTAGTGGATTGGATGCCCCAGTGATTCAGCCAACGATTCTGTTCATCCGATCCTCCCGGTTCAAGCATGAGCAGGAAGGGGATCCGGCGACCGATCAAGCTATCGAGTCCTGCCATAATCCGCTGATCGAATGGACATGATAATTGCGGAATGATAACCAGATCGGATTCCAGCGATGAATCGGGGAAGGTATATACCGGGATGAATCGCACCTCGATATGGTATTCCTCCAATTCCGCTTTCATGCGCTCCAATCCCCGGGGAGATTCTTGCGGATGATTGTCGGACTGATTCCGGATGATGGTTATGACCGGTTTTTGGTTCTCCATCATTCCCAATAATCCGTTAGTAATCGAGATTTCATCCGCCTTCTGGATCTTGACCCGGCGTTGTTTGGTTTGTAAGATCAAATTGCCGTAGGCACTGATATGATAGTCCCGCGCCAGTTGCGGGCGGCGGTCCGGATTATACAGGGTGAATGTGATTCGATAGTTGCAGCGATGATACCGTTGCAGCAGGGCTTCGATATCCTTTTTCCGATCTTCCCGTGTAAAGGCCAGAATATGGACCGGTTGTGTAATGGAGGCGGCTATCGACCGGCTTTCGGGGCTCAGTGAGTTGCGTTGATTCAGAGTGACATCCAGACTGATATCCCGATAAACGGCAATGATGCCCAGTATTAGTGTAACCAGGATCAGTATGACCAACCGGCCGATTTGGCGTAAGGTTTGTTTTTTGATCATGATCGATGGTGGACCAGGTTAAGCGCCAGTTCGGCGATATATAGGAATATCGCCGTCATGCCGGCAAAGAACAGGGTATGAAATAAACCGGGTAATCCCCTCAGAAAATAGTCCGGATTGATGACCAGTGAGAAAAGATTAAAAAACGGAGCAATCTCAGGTTGCAGCAGGCGGCCGAGCCAACTGAGGCTCCAACAGGCGATCAGCACCGAAAAGGCAATCAATGATGCAATGACCTGATTTTCCGTCAAGGCCGAGGCCCAGATCCCAATCGAACAACCGGTTGCAATCAGTAAAGTCAGTCCCCAACAGGAGGTCAGGATAATCGGCCACTCGACCGGGGCATAGTGCATCAGAGTCAATGGGTAGATCAGGCTAAGTCCGAGTAAAACCGACAGGAACCCGAAACTGCCCAGGAATTTTCCGAGTACGATACTGCGGAGACTGATCGGATAGGTGCATAGCAATTCCCAGTTTCCGCTCTTTTTTTCTTCTGCCAGTTGACGCATGGTAAACAGAGGGGTGATGATCAGAAACAAAAACGATAGATTCTGATAGAAGGGATAGAGTATCATGGCATGAACCGATATCTCACCGGCGACCAGACGTCCGGCTTGAATATAGTGTGCGCTGTGTTGGGCATAGTAGATCGTATACGTATAGAACAGATAGCCATTGATCAGCGAGAAGAGTATCAGGATGGTATAGGCAAACGGACGCTTGAATATGGAACTTAGCTCCCGCAGCCCGATAATCAGACTGTCGTGCATACTATTTAATCACCTGAAGGTACATATCTTCCAACCGGTTGGAGACCGGAATGAATTCAATGACCATGGCATGGTGGGTTTGTATGATACGGGCGATCTCCTGCTGAATATTATTCTGATTGAGGGTTTCAATTTCGATTTGGTTCCCTTCCGATTCCCCGATCCGATCGATCCGGATAATCTGGGGATGGTGTTTCAGGCATTCGATCAGCTCGGATGACAGTGGACTGAGGGTCAATCTGAATTTGATGGTTTGCAGGAAACGCTGGATTACCGTTTCGGATGATCCGTCGGCGATAATCCGTCCTTTATCGATGATGATCAGATGAGAGCATAGTTGATCGACTTCAGCCAGAATATGGGAAGAGAGCAGGATGATGCGATCGCCGGCCAATTCGCGAATCAGACGCCGGGTGTCGCTCATCTGAAATGAATCCATCCCGCTGAATGGTTCATCCAGGATCAGGATTTTCGGATCGCCCAATAGGGCCTGGGCCAAGGCGACGCGCTTGCGGTATCCTTTGGATAACCGATTGATGACTTGATGTTGGCTGGTGGATAGGTTGGTC
>JAGOEH010000295.1 GCA_017997825.1 Candidatus Delongbacteria bacterium
GAGTTGACGGACATTGACCTGGGCTTTCATGTATTCCCATTCCGAAGCCAAACCCTCCCGATACATCGATTCGATGATGGCCAGATGGCGGGTTCCGGATTCCAGAGCCATCCGGTGGATTTCGACCATCTGATGCATCAACAGGGCCTGATAGAAGGTTTGCGTGATCGTATAGGTCAGTTCGACTTTCTTTTCGGTATGGCGGTGAATGGCCGCTTGCCGGGCCTGTTGAACCGCCCGGTAGCTGTTGGTTAGGCGCAGCCCGGTAAAGATCGGCTGGGTCAGCATGAGAGAGGTCTGCAGATGATCGATCCGGTCCGGAATATTGTCGGGCATCTCCAAGCCCCCCATCAGCCGCTGGATTTCCTGTCCCAGCATCGCCCGGCTCTCTTCGGGCGCCATTGATAGCAACAGTTGGCCGAGTGAGCCGGGGAGTGTCCGCAGGTTGTCGTAATCCTGTTCCAGAAAATCGGCGTAGCGGATTCGATGGGATGTGGCGGCGGCCGTCAGCGAGAGTTGGGGAAAAAACATCGAACGAACCACCTGCTGTTTCCCCTCTTCCACGTTGATATCGGATTGGGCGGATTTAATATCATAGTTGTGTTGTTCGGCTAGTTTCAAACATTCGGACAGGTGGAGGCGGACCGGTTCCGCATGCAGACCGGTGATTGTCAATGATAGGATGACAAGAAAACCGGAAAGATATCGTGACATAAAGGTTCCTTTCATTTGGAGGATTCCGGAGAGGCAAGTATGCCGTGAAAAAAAACCTGCCGGGCCAGTCGTATGATTTCCTCCGGATCCTGGTCTTTGTGGCGGAACTGATGGTACATAATGAAAATCAAACATCCCTCCAACCCCATGATGAATAGGCGCGGATTGATTGGACGTAATTTTAAACGCATCATTCCCTGATTCATACGCTGCTCGAATTGGGAATAAAACGATTCCCGCGAGCGCTCAATGACGTCAAAAACCTGCTCCAGAATGCCGTAAGAGGAAAAGAAAATGACCCGGAGAGAATTGATATTCTGGACAAAATAGTTCACAAACAGACGTACGAACTGCTCGAAATACTCTTCGATATCCTGAATCGGGGATAGTTCCTGCCGTAAATAGTCAATCAGGTGATGGATTTCGAATTCGATGCATTTGTAAAACAGATCATGCTTGTTCTCGAAATAATTATAGATAGTTCCTTTACCGACCCCGGCCTTGGAGGCGATCTGATCCAGGTCGGCCTGGTGGAATCCGACTTGGGAGAAGTGTTCCAAAGCGTTTTTGATGATGGTTTCCCGGCGTTTTTGTTGTAATGGGGTAAGCTCGTCAATCATGGTAAATCTCCTTGTTAAAATAGAACTGACCAGTCAGTACTAATATATAAAACTTAGTAGTCATTGTCAAGGCCCTGGGACTGACTTTTTTTTGAAAACCAAAAAAACTAGATCGGAGGGGATAGAGGATGAAGGATTGATGGCTGGGATGGATAGATGGACAGAGTGGCATGGCTGTGTTGCCGATTGGTTACAGAAAAGGGCCGGCAATTATCTATCAATTATTAATCTCCGGCACGGAATAAATAAATAAAAATACAGATAAAAATAAATTAAAAATAATGAAATAATTCGCTTGACAAGGAAGAATTTATTGATTATAGTATAAATGCTACCACAATAAACCCATTTCAGTAAGGCTATGGTTTCACCCCAACCATAGCCTTTTTTTTTGGTGTCATGGTTTTAGAGCTTGACATCCCAACCGTTTGATTATATTATAGCACAGGTTTTTTATCGATCAATCGAGATATACCGGTTTAAATCTTCAATTATAAGCAGGGACAGGGTATGAGCAGAGAATGTGGAAATATTCAGTTGATTACGGGCTGTATGTTCAGTGGGAAGACGGAAGAGGTATTGAAGCGGGTGACGCGCTATGAGATTGCCGGGCTGCATGTGGAGTGTTTTAAGCTGGCCATGGACAATCGGTTTTCGAACGATGAGATCATATCTCACAGCGGATCGAAGCGCAAGGCGCATCTGATCGAGAGTTCACAGGATATCTATGACCGGATGGTCCGGATCGAGCGGGCCCAGGGAGAGATTGATGTGATTACGGTCGATGAGATTCAGTTTCTGGATGATGGGATTATCGATCTATTTTTATATTTGAGGGATTGTTGTGAAAAAACGGTGATTGCCTCCTGTTTGCATACCGATTTTCGGGGCGAGGCCTTTCGCTTCCGCAATTCGGAGAAGCATGTCGGGTATCTGATGCCCTATTGTAAGGTGACTCGTCTGACGGCGATCTGCACTTGCAAAGTCAACGGAAAGACCTGCGGAGGAACGGCCGAATACACCCAGCGGATTATTCATGGGCAGCCGGCGGACTATCATGATCCCCTGATCTTGATTGGTGCCAAGGAGTCTTATGAGGCGCGTTGTAAGGAGCACCATGAGGTTCCCGGTAAGCCCCTAAGGGAATTCAGGGGGATGACTGGATTTTAGCTGTCGGGTAGCCCGCGGGACCGAGTGATGATGGCGGATGCCCGATTTTAAAACACCAGATTGATTTTGGATTGGCCGGCTTCCGACAGGTAGGTGGCCACGCCGCCCAGCTCGACCCCCTCCATCAATTCCGCCGGAGTTACCCCCATAATATCCATCGACATCCGGCAAGCCACCATCCGGACTCCCTTTTCCCTGGCTTCCCGCATCATGGTCTGGAGTGAAAAAACCTGTTTGGTTTTCATCCGGTGTTTCATCATCCGGCTGCCCAGCCCCATCATATTCATTTTAGACAGTTTGAGCTGATCGGCTCCTCGGGGCATCATCCTACCGAACATCCTTCCCATCCAATCCTTGACGACCGGCTGGACCGGTTGGCGACGGATCACATTCAATCCCCAGAAGGTAAAGAACAGGGTAACCGAGTGCCCAATGGATGCGGCACCATTGGCGATCACGAAGGAGGCCAGAGCCCGGTCCAGGTCATCGCTGAACACGATCAGGCTGGTCTGGTTCTTGGGACCGGCGGTTGATCCTTCGGTTATAGGGGATAGCTTTTCGATGCGGGCGATGATGCGGCCTTTCTCCTGCCGACGGTCCACCAGCCGATGTCCGGTCGTTTTGCACCAGGCCTCGACATCGCTGTAGAAGCCAGGATCGCCGGCGGTCACTTCCAGATGATCGCCGGGATGGAGTTGGTCGATGGCGTCCTTCAGCCGCAGAATGGGGCCGGGACACTGTAATCCGCAAGCATCCAGCCGGGTCAGCGGCGAATTCGGCCGGGCGGGTTCCACGGGCCCCTGATAAATTTGATCATCCTTGGCGATAACGTCACCGGCGAATATATCTTCATTGCTTTGTTTTTGGGTGACATGCTGGTAGGTTTTGTATCCGCCGGAGAGGTTGACGGCCGATGTGAAACCGTGCTGAACCAGGATGCGGCAGGCTAGATAGCCTCGCAGGCCC
>JAGOEH010000296.1 GCA_017997825.1 Candidatus Delongbacteria bacterium
CCAATCGATTGCGGCAGAATCTCCATCTGGTCAGTGACGGTGAATTACTGATTCCGCCCGACGATCCCCAGCCGCTCGATTACCCAAACATGATGCAACAGTTGGAATCCTATCATATCAATGCGCATGATCTCCGTTTTTTTTATTATTTTCCGCTTCTGATCAGTGCCAACCGCTATCTTCAGGAATTGGTCAATCGGGAAGGAGGCGAGATTCGGGAGCATTATGAGGCCGATCTGTGCACCCAATCGGTCACACTCTACCAAGACTACCGGATCCTGCTGAGCGTCAAGGACCACCATCTCCACCCATTTCCCGCTGTAACCATCCGATCGCCTCGAATCAAGACATCGCATCTCACCGACCTGAACGGCCGGGTTGTTATTCCCATTCGATCACCCTCCCATTTCTGGTATCCCTTCACCCTTCACCATACCGGATACGCCGACACCTATACCCATGCTTACATCGACACTCTGTTTAATCCGCAGGATACGATCCGTTTGGTCAGTATCATGATGACCCCCATTCCGATCACCATTAATTTCAATGTACTGGATCAGGCCCAGACTATGCTGCCTTCATGCTCGCTCATTTTGGAGAGTCCGCGGCGTAGCCGTCATTTTTTTTTGGAGCGCTTGCCGGCGGCTATCCCCTATTATGACTATACACCCCAAACCGATTCTATTCAGGTAACGATCAAACACCCCGATTATCAGCCCCGTTCTCTCCCCCTTCACTTTAATCCCAACCAGAACGATTATCTTTTAATTGTTGAAATGGAAAAAATCAGACTATAGGAGTATCCATGAATCAGGACCAGGTTAAATTCATCCTGCTGGAATTGAGAGACGATCTGCCGGACTTCAAGCTGATATTCTCCGGCAAGAGCAGTCGGAAAGTCAATGGACTATATAAACCGGAAAGTATGGAAATCATCATTCACAACCAGAATTTCAGTCATGACAACGAGTTGATTTACACTGCCATCCACGAATTCACCCATCATGTTCAGTTCACCAGCCGTCAGAACACCCTTCGGCGCTACAGTAAGGTACACAACAGCAAATTTTACGCCCTTTTTTACGAGTTACTGGAAAAGGCTGAACAATTACACTATTATCAGCCGGAGTATGATAAACAGCCGGAACTGGCCGAATTGACCCGCAAAATCAGAGAAGAGTTCATTATTCCCAGCGGGACACTGGTCAAAGAGATGGGAAGGCTGCTGATGGAGGCTCAACGGCTTTGCCGGGCCAATGGGCTCCGCTTTGAAGATTACCTGGACCGAGTGTTATCGATCCCCCGCCTGTCCGCCTCGGTCATGATCAAAACCGCGGCCTACAATCTGAAAGAGGATCTGGGTTATGAACGAATGAAGGTGGTAGCCGGCATAAACAATCCGGAGCAGCGGGAAAGCGCATCCGAAAAAATGTTGCAGCAGATGCCGATCGAAAAAGTCAAGCATCAGCTCAAACCGGTCACACCGGAAGATCCCGTTGAAAAACTGGAGAAAGAACGGGAGCGGATCCGCCACTCGATCGAACGGCTGAACGGATACTTGCTGCAGGTGGAAGACGAAATCAAACGATTAAGGAAATAAAACCTATGCTGATTGTCATAAGTCATACCAATGCCGATTTTGATTCACTGGCCTGTATGTATGCCATAACGCGCATTTATCCCCAGGCTGTACCCGTTCTGACCGGATCACCCGAGCCGAATGTCAAAGCATTTCTTGAGGATTATCCTCAGTATGCCCCCAAAAAAGAGCGCCAGATCGATTTGGAGCAGGTATCGGACATCATCGTGGTCGATGCTCCACGCCGGAACCGTCTGGCCAACTTTGAATCCCTTCTGCAGCGGATTACTCCGATTTTGCTGGTTGATCATCATCCGATCCAGGATATCGATATTACGGCCCGTGAAATCATTGCCGAACCGACTGGAGCTGCCATTACCCTCCTACTGGACATGCTGATCCAGAAAGGAATCCGGCTGAATCCCCAGGAAGCCAGTCTAATGGCATTGGCTTTATTCGAGGATACCGGCATGTTTACCCACACCCGCACCAAAGCCAATGATTTTCAGATGATGGCCTACCTGATGCAGTCGGGTGCCGATCTGTCATTCATCAACCAGTATCTCCAGAACGAACTCAGTTCGGAACAGTTTTCTTTGCTCTTCCAACTTTCCAAACAACTGGAAAAAAAGGAGATCAAAGGGGTCGAAATAACCATTGCATCCGGTTCTCACCCTTCCTATCTGCCCGATCTATCGGTCATCACCCAGAAACTGAAAAAGGTATACCAACTGCCGATCATTTTTACCCTGGTCACGATGGGAAAGAGGATGTATATGGTAGCCCGTTCCGATGAAGGCACGCTGGATTGTTCCAAAATTACCGAATATTGGGACGGCGGAGGGCATCCGACAGCCGCGTCCGCATCCTTGGCGGCCGACAGCCCCATCGAGGAGGTTAAAGCCAGGATTTTTCAACTGGTGGAAAACCAATTCAACCAGGCATACGCTGTCAAGCATATTATGAGCTCACCGCTCGATACGGTGCGGGAAAACACCCCGATCATGACGGCCAAGTCTCTGATTATGAAATACAATCATAACTCATTGATCGTGGTGGATGCCCAGGAACGCCTCATTGGGATCATCTCCCGCGACGATATCGAGCGGGCCGTCCATCATCATCTTCAAAACGCCACCGTCGCTGATTTCACCACCACCGATATTATCACCGTCAATCCGGAAACCACCCTCAGCAATCTGAAAAACCTGATCACCAAAACCTACCAGCGGAAATTCCCGGTGCTTCAGAATGGAAATCTGGTGGGAATCGTGACCGCCAATGATCTGCTGAACAACTCCATGTCCGGATTCGGACAGACAGTGGATCAGGCCCACCGCTTTAAATACTCGATCGACACGATTACCCCGATCCTGCATCATCAGGTTCAAGAGCCGGTCATTCAACTATTGGAACAGATCGGGCGATTGGCTGAGGAGATCGATGCCAAGGCATTTCTGGTAGGGGGAGTCGTTCGCGATCTGTTGATGGGACAGCCGATCGAAGATTACGACATCGTGGTGGAAGGTGATGCCTCCCGGCTGGCCCAGCTTTTCACGTCCCGTTTCGGAGGCCGGGCCACCATCTATACCCGGTTTCATACCGCAACCATTATGACCCAGGACAAGATTAAAATCGATCTGGCTTCAGCCAGAGTGGAATCTTACGCCCACCCGGCCGCCCTCCCTACCGTCCAGAAAAGTATTCTCAAACACGATCTCTACCGACGCGATTTTTCCATCAATACCCTGGCAGTCAGTCTGGAACCGGAAAATTTCGGCCACCTGATCCATTTCTTTTCCGGCCGCCGGGATTTATCGATGGGGATAATCAGAATCCTACACAATTTGAGTTTTATTGAAGATCCGACCCGAATCATTC
>JAGOEH010000297.1 GCA_017997825.1 Candidatus Delongbacteria bacterium
GGGTATGAGGAGTGATCCGGTCTATGGTCTGTGAATATTCCCAATGAACGCCTCCCCAGACGATACCCGGATTGGACTTATGGATCAGGATCTGACCCAGCTCGGGAGTGATGGAGTCGGAACTGAAGCTCTTTTCCAGAAATGGGATTCCGGTTTGGAGCCGATCGGATTTGATTTCGATCGGACCCAGTTGCAGGCGGATGGTGGTATCGGTAGCCAGCCAGTTACTTCCTTGCAGCAGCAGGCTGTAGACCGCGTCGGCAGTGGCTTTGGTCGTTCGCCAGTCCTGGGTTTGCTTCTGTTTCAGCAGCCAGATTCGGCATTGATCGACCGTCAGTGTATCCTGATCGATCCGGCTGAAGGCTTCGATCATCAGTGCCTGGGTTTCGATGGGAGCCCGATACCACCACCAGGAATACTCCCGGTCTCTCCAGAATCGGCCCAATTCCTCATCCAGAATACTGCGTTCCCTTAGTGAACGCAGGATGGCTTTGGCTGTGGCAGTTTTTCCCAGGCGGTCAAGAGCCAAGGCCAATTGGGCCTGGCTCATCCGGGAATCCAGTTTCAGCCAGTGCTTTTCTGCCTGTTTCTGATAGGCATTGACGGCATCTCGGGCTGAAGACTCCAATGGAATCCGATCCAGATAAAAACTTCGTCCATACAGATAGATGGCGATATAGGGGGTTAGCCAATGATCGTTTGCTTTTTTATTTTTCCGATCGGATCGGTATTGGTCGGTAATCCATTGATCCAGGTAACGGATTGTTTTCTGTTCGACCGCTTCAATCGGCAGAGCGCATCCCATGTGCCGGAGTCGGCCCATGCCGCTCAGAATATAAAGAGTGATGCCGGTATTTCCGATACCGCCCGGAAACCAGGGAAAAGCCCCGTTTTCTAATTGGATTTGAGACAGTTTGAGCAAATTAATATCCTGCTGATAGCGCAGATAGGATGGATCCAGGTACAAGGCCAGTTGTTGGTGAGACCGGGTTTCCATCTTGGACTGTCGAATCCAGGGAGTTTCTTCCAGTTGGATCGATTTGAGGGACGGATTTTGATCCAAAGCGGAGGGAGGGATTCCGTTCCGTTTCCATTCCTCGATCATGGCGGCGATACGGGGATCGTTGGATACGATCCGGTCACCCAAGGCATTGGCAAAAATTCGGTTAAAAATCTGTTCTGAACATTGATAGGGGTATTCCATCAGATAGGGCAAAGCCAGTACGGCAAACCAGGATGGATTGACTGCGATCTGGGCGGTCAGACGGCGGTGAATCAGGCTGGTATCTCGGCTGGATTCCAGCAGTTTGGTGAACTGGAATGATTTTTCACCGGGTTGTGATAACCAGATCGGGACAGATTCCCGGACTGTAATCCGGTTGGATAGAATCGGAATCAATCCTTCTTCGCCGTCACTGTATGGTCCTGAGGTTCCCCATATTCGGTATCCGATCCAGCCGATTCCGTCCGGAATCCGGATAGCCCAGCCCAGGGTTCGGCTTTGATGGGATGGGATGGTGATGGTTTGTCGGGAATCGGATAATCCTAAGTCATGATCCGCCGAGCGGTTGTCTTCAGGATGGAAAAATGTCATGGATGCGGACGTTTGCAGATTGTGATCGCTCAGGTTGCTAAGTTTGGCGGTAATCCTGATGGAATCCCCATAGCGCAGAAAGCGGGGGATGAGGGGTTGTATCATGATATCTTTTTGGGTAATGGTCTCATCTTCCAGGATTCCGGATTCAAGATCGACGGTATGAGCGAATCCTATGAATTTCCACCGAGTCAGGGCTTCAGGGACCTGAAAGCGGATGCGGGCGATTCCGGAGGTATCGATTTCCATCTGAGGAAAGAAGAAAGCGGTTTCCTGCAGGTTTTTTCGTAGGGGAGGTTGAGGGGATGGAGGTGGCAGAGAACCGGCAGAGTCGGATTGCGAGGCGGCCTGATCAGCGGCCATGTCGGCGTTGGCCATGGGAGCCGGCATGGCCGCTTCGGTTGTCACGGCTAAATTAAGGCTCTCTTCTTCACCTTTGGCCGATTGACTTCCGGCCAATGATTGGCGTTTTAGATATCCATATCCGGATAGGGCCATCCGGATATCCGGCGGAAAATCCCGGTATTGGCCTTGTCGGTACTCGATTTCAGGATTAAAATGATTCTGATAGGTGATAAAGGATTGATTCTGGTTGGAAAACTGGAGTTGAATCCGGGTGGCATCCTGAGGAAACAGGGGAGCCAGCAGGGGAAACCGGTGGGGCAGGAATTGATCCAGCGATTGATCGTAGAGGGCGGCGACCAATTCGGCGGTTTTCTGCCGCGCTTTGAGTCCCTGAATCTCGATTTCCCAGTTTTCTTCGGTTCCCGGCTGCAGGGTTGACCGGAATCGTTTCCATTTGACCTGTAATTCTTTGTTTTCCCATGGGACCGCAATCGAGCGAATTGAATGATAGCATCGGTTATCTTTAACCTGCGTGATGATCAGAGTTATGCCTCCCCGCCATTCTTCGGATACCGGAATTTCAAGCCGGTATTGAGTTTCTTCGGGAGGAAGCCATTGACGGCGGATCAATCGATTATTCCGCATCATCTCGATCAGCGCCGGCCCCCGTTGATACCCGGTTCCCCAGATGGCCTGAATGGTCTGGCCGGGGTGGTAAGAATCCTGTTCTAAGGCGGTATAAAATGGAACCGCAATAGGGAATCGTTTTCGGTGAGGCTGGATTATCGGCAAGATCACTGCCGATTGGATACCCCGGTATTGATCATCATCGGGGATGGCAACGGCCCGATAGATACCGGCCGGTAATCGGAGTCGGGTTTCCCAGTGCCCCTGGTCCGGGGTGGTTTCAAAGGGGATGGTTTTGATCAGGTCATCGTTTTTCCAATTATTCCAGTCGGACTGTGAACCGGGTTCCGACTGGATGGAATAAGGATAGCGGTACGGTGTGTATCCGGATGGTAACTCGGCCGCCACGGGCCGGACCGGCTGGATCAAACGGTAGATCCTTATTGTTCCTTTGGCGGACAGCGGTTTGTCATTCAGATTTCGGCACTCGAGCCGAAGCGGGATATCCCGGTTGTCCGGCAGCCATTCATCACTTTTCAGTTCCAGTTCCATAGCACGGTATCCGAGGCGAACCTGAATCCGGCCGGAACGGGTTTCTCCGGTCGCATCGGTGATATCGGCCTGGACTTGATAGGTAAAAACGGGAAGAGAAGCCGAATCGATCTGCTTGTCCGGTCTGGCGACAAAACGGATTTGAAATTCGCCGGCCGAATCGGTTTGGATCGTACCATGTCCGATCTCTTCCGTAGTTTTTCCGGGATAGGGGAATCGGGCGGGGAAAAGGTAGTCTCCGCGGAAGAACGGAAAGCGGGTTTGGCGGGTGACGCGGAAGAGGACGGAAGCCTGGTCCAGCGGAGCTCCGCTGTATGTTTCGG
>JAGOEH010000066.1 GCA_017997825.1 Candidatus Delongbacteria bacterium
TTGTTTCCGGCCAGGTCATAGGTGTTGTTGGGACGGGTCATGCCGAGTACCTGAGGCGGTGTTCCGTTCGGGTATTCGAACACGATCTTCATCAGGGCATCCCCGTAATAGCTGCCGGAGCCCCAGTAGATCAGGTACGGACCGACAATCGGGCCGCTCCAGTCCTGTCCGTAGGTAAAATAGGAGTGAGGGGTGGAGTATTCGCCTGCAGCATAACCGTAATCGTAAGAACGTCCCCAGATATCCGAAACAGTGGCAGCCAGCTTTTTATATCCGACCCAGATCCGATAGTACTCCTGGACCGGAATTCCGCCGCGTCCCAGGGTAACATCGGTATTCATGTTGAGGTGAGAAAAATTTTCGGGTTTAAGACTGTCGCCCAAAGCCACAGCCGTACCGCCATGGGTGGTGGCCCAGTCATCTTTGATCGACCAGACCATTGAGCCCAGGAATCCGTTGATGGAATCCACAATACAACGGTTGATGTTCCAGAAAGCGCGCTGGATTCCCGACGCATTGGTGATAATGGTATCGCGCATGATATGCAACTCGACATCGCCGCCGCTGCCAAAAGGGACAAACACGTCGGTGATCATTCCGTCGGCG
This sequence comes from Candidatus Delongbacteria bacterium, assembly GCA_017997825.1. GTDB lineage: Bacteria > JAGOEH01 > JAGOEH01 > JAGOEH01 > JAGOEH01 > JAGOEH01. The sequence continues at coordinate 607 of JAGOEH010000066.1, forward strand.
GCCGGACGATAATAAGTAGCCGCATAATCGCCGGCACTGGGATAATCATTGGCTGTGGCTGCGATATTACCCAGGTACTGAACGGTATCGATCACAATGCCGCCCGGCTGGGCTGTCTGTTTGTGTAAAAATCCATCTTCATCCACATATTCAACCGGCAGATTGACGATTTCCGGCTTCATCCATGATTTGACCGCTTCCGGCACCCGGGCTGATAATTGCAGGCTGAACGCCAGCAATGCGAAAATGGCCCATACTGCTTTTCTCCTCATTCGATACTCCTTCGTTTGAACGTTTTTAGCAACTCGCAGTCACCGTTTCACTTGACAATTAATCTGAGATGACCATTTAAAACACAAAAGAAAAACTCATGCTATGCAAAGAATCCAGGTAATCGTGATCCTGGAAGGAATAATCCACGATCAGCTTGGATTGCCCCAAGGGAAGGACAATCCCGGCCCCGGCCGTCAGCTTTCGGTTGTTGCGTTCCGAATAACCGACCCGCAAATTAAGTAAATCCCGGTAGGACAACTCGGTGCCGGTCGCGTAGGTTTCATCCTGATCGGTCGGGTTAACCTTATCAAAACTAACACTCCATCGGTACCCGGAATTGTTCAGGATATCATAGGCAACCCCGATCTGGAAGCTGAGGGGCAGAGCATATTTATCCGATTCCCACTGGGCCAGCACATCCTCGGCCATATTGGGCGAGGTATCCCCGCTCTCCGTATCGATCGGTTTGCCGTGGAACTTGAGGGCATCACCCCGGAACTGCATATCGGGGCCGAAGTTGAGGATACTGAATCCGAAGCGAAGATTTCTAAATCCTGTATTGTAGGTAGCCCCGAGATCAACAGCCCAACTGGTAGCGGAAAGCTCATCGATGCCCTGACGAATGACCTTGAAGGTTCCGCCGGTGCAGAATTTATCGGTCAGATTCTTGGCATAGGTCAGTCCGAAGGCATAGTCATTGGCCGAATAATGACGTCCGGTTCCATTTTGTTCATCCAGGGTGGTGATCTCGATATCCCCGCTCTGGAGAGTGGTAAATGAGAAGCCCATGGTGCCGACGACGCCCAGGGGAACAGCGATCCCGGCCGCTTGATAGCTCATTTCAGCATAGTAAGAGATATAGGTCATTCCGATGGTCGGCTGCTTGAGATGGGCAATGCCGGCCGGATTATAGAAAAGAGCATCCAGATCATTGGCCATAGCGGAATAAGCACCGGAAAGGGAAAGAGCGCGTCCGCCCCCTCCGATGGCCAAAAAGTTGGCGCCGGATCCTCCCAGCCGCGCTTCCGTCTCGATCAGACTTAACATCAGGATCAGTGGTATTATTATCAGTATTTTTTGCATTTTATCCTCCATTTGGCATTCATCCGGCCGGGTTATCAGCGAACAATGGCGAATTTACCGGTTACGGTTTTACCGGACGCGGAATCTTCCACCTGGTAAATATACAGTCCGTTGGTGCAGTTCAGGTTTTCATCCGTCCGCATATTCCAAGCCACACTGCCGTTTTGGGTGGTACTGGAGTATTCGATGGTTTTAATCAATACTCCGGCCGTGTTGAAAATCCTGATCCGGCACGCCGAGGGCAGATTCCGGAAGAATAGCTTCTGCTCGAAACGGTTCAGATCCCAGTCGGCACGGATATAATAGGGATTGGGAACGACCTTGACCTGGTCAAGGGAGTAGTCGGTTTTGGCTGACTTCAGCTTGACTGTGGAGAATTCGAACCGATCATTGGTCTGGAACGGCTTTTTGGTGGTGATGCGGAATACATCGCCCACTACCGGCGGTCGAGACGCATCGATGATACTGAGCAGGATTTGGACAGCGTTTCCATTCTCATACTTTTTCAGAATATAAATGAAATCACCGCTGTCGATAGCCTCATCCCGGTCCTTATCGACAAACACAAAACCCGGTTTATCGTCGGTGGCACAGATATGCTGCGAATCGATGGTCATATTCCAGACCTCGAAGGGAGCTTTCATTCCACGCTTATCGCTACTACCGTTCTGGGTAAAACGGATTTCGTAGTCGAAGGGGTCCGGCGTAGCAGACAGCAATACATTGAAATTATAAGTGGTCTGACCGATCTTCCAATAGGTGGAATCAAAGGAAGGATTAGCCGGGGTGGTAACCTTGATCGAAAATCCATCCACCAAGGGATTACTCTGTCCACTCAGGTTGGTGATCGAATCCATGATAACCCGATTATCGGTCAGATCGGTCAGTTTCCATGACTTGGCCAGGGGCAGCTTTTGATCGGCCGTGGCTTTATGGAAGGTTACCTGATAGTTATGGCCGGTAACAGCCGCCGGATCCACCAGGCTAACGACTACGGTGCCGGTTCCGACTCCGGCGAGATGATCCACTTTGGAGATACGGACATCATTGACGTCCACCCCCAGATTCATGGGAATGACGGTGGTCTTGTTCAATTCAATACCCGTTTCCAAAGATGCGATCCCCTGCTCCAGATTTCCGCGGTCGTAGCTGGTCATGGAGTAGTAATAGGTCAGTCCATTAGTGAGAGCGGAATCGGTGTAGGCATACTGCAGTCCGGTCTGGTTGCCGATTTCCTTATCGCTATAGGTTTGAACCAGGAAAACATCCCCGCGGTTGGGAGTCGGATCATCATCCGGTTTAACAATGGTACCGTTGCTGATCTTGATGTAGATTCCGTCGAAATAGATCCAATATCCGCTGCGATAGACGGCGGAAACCTCGACCTTATTATTGTCCGGATTGATGACGCAAAAACCGGAACCGGTCGTTTTGGCGTCCCTCCGGTAAGGATAGCTTTCCAGATTGGAGACATTATACACCATCAAAGTAGTGTCGGTCAGAAACTCGATGGTGTATTGGGCTTCTTTGAAGTAATCGGTACCGTCGGTTTTCAGACCGGCGTATCCGATGGTGGCGGTAGAATTCCCTTTGGAGTACTTTGCGATCACTGTCTTACCGGTTGTATTACCTGCCACGTCAAAATCAGCGATCAGTTTCCAATCTCCGGCAATGCCGGTAGTGGAACGATAGATCCGGTAACCTTCAAAATCCAGTTCGGCCGACATCGGATCCGGCACATTTTCAGGAAAATCATCCCATCGAATATAGACTTTATTATCGGCCGGTGTCACGGTATAGCGGGGAGCCGGAGGAGCGGTCGGCCCGACATAGGCGTTCTGATACTGGGTGATGGCCTTTTGAGCATTTTCCTTCAACTCTGCCAGACTGTTGCCGACGACCAGAGCAATAACCACATGAGCGGTCTGCCCGGGTTCGAAGTTCAGGATTGGGCCGCTGCAGGGCAACATCCGAACATCCTGCGGGGTCTGATAGAGCTCGTAGCCGCCCTTGACCAACTGAGCATACTTGGCCGCATCATTCTTCTCATCATCTACCAATTGGCCTTCCTCATCGGTCTGGGTCCAGGTTTGAAACCCGGTCAGTCCCAACGGCTTCCCATCAGTGCCGTTCGGAGTCCCCACAAAGGTTACTCCGATATAACCCGACTGGGTACTCCATTGAGGCTCAAACAGATCGGAATCATAGCAATACCCCAATTCGAGACTTTCATCGTAACCGATCAGATCATCGTAAGCCCCCTGAGGACTGTCGGAATCTCCGATATCGGTATCCATGAAATAGCCGAAGGCGACATCCTTGAGCGGAAAGCTGTTCATATTGGTGATATAGTAATCCAGATAGACGTAGTTTTTATTGTAATCATAGCCCCAGGAATAGCTGCGCATGACGACTTTGACTCCGACCGGATCGGTATCGTAGCCCTTCGAATAAACAAAGGAGGCCTCTTTTTCAGGTACGTAATCACCAAAAATGGTATACCCATCCTGATTGGAGATGATATCTCCGGGATTGACCACTAAACCTACCAGACCTTTTTCCTGTTCGATCTGGCGGCGGCGTTCATTCAGGCTGGTATCGGTAAAAATCCAGGATTCCTGGTAGCTTTGCTGGGTTTGGCCCGGCTGAACAAACAGATACTCTCCGCCATGATCGTCATCGGTCGGAATGATCTGAGTGCTGGTGTAAACCGGGAACATGGATCCCAAATCGGAATAGTAAGCACAAGAAGCGACCCGTTCATCGTAGATGGTACCGGAACTGGTTTGCACCGGAACCTTGGCTCCAACCCACAGGCCTGCGTCCCAGATATAATACTGTTTTGATCCGGCCGGATACTCCCCATCCAGAATCGGATTGCTGGTATACCAGCCGCTGTACAGCGTTCCGTCATAAGTTCCATCCCACGTCGCCGGAATGGAAAAATAACCGTTTTCACCGATATTATTGAATGGAATGCGGGCCAGATTACCGACCCCAACCCAGGTACAGCCGAATGCGGTCGGGGTGGCGTTGGTATCGATGGCGGCCGCTTTCCGGAGTGAATGGGATTCGGACAGATAGGCCATCCGGGGTGACAGGTGTGAAGGAGGTCTACTCCATACTGTCGCCGCTGTAGCCAGAATGATCATCAGAATTAAGACTTTATGTTTCATAATCAACTATTGCCTCCTTCAGTTTAGAATCTGAACATGGCGCCGAAATAGATCACCCGCGGCGCAAAGTAATTGGCTGGATTCTTGTTCAATTCTTGCCATCGTTCGACGGCTGCATTATAGAATTCCTCCCAATTGGAATAGCCGTACTGGGCATACTGGGACCAGTTGTTGGGATCCTTGACCGGAGGATTGCCGTCGTCGTCCGGTTTGCCCGTATAGGGATCGACATCTCTGACATTGACGTTGTCCAGCAGATTGCGAGCATCGCAATAGATTGAAAGGTTAATCTTCTGACTAAGCGGAATCACCTTTTCAACCCGCAGATCGATATTGAAGTAACTGGGAAGCCTCTTTGAACCGACCTCCAACGGATTCCCTTTCCGATCTTGGGGGGTATACGGGCGGCCGGTGTTGGCGGTCAACTGCAGATTGGCATTTACGTCGGAAAGAATATCGTGATCAAATAACCGAGGCCCGCTTTTGGGAGCGATATAGTAATTCAGGTTGACCTTGGCCGAATGAGTGATATCGAATTCCAGCGGATATTCCTGTTTGGGAAGCTCGGAGGATGTGCTCAGGTAATCGTAGTAGAACTCTCGGGCCGACGATCCGGTTCCTTTGGCCTGCATGTAGGAATAGGTCATATCCCACGAAAGCCCTGGGCGGAAGCGTTTGCTGAAGCTCAATTCGATCCCTTTGATCTTGGCAAAATCGTCCACCTTGAAGATGGTATACTGGGCCAGGCGGTCCTGGTAAAACGTACTGACCTGACGCGTTCCCAACAGATTTTCCACATTCTTGTAATAGGATGAAATCTCCAGCGCGATATCCGGCGTCACGGCATATCGGAATCCCAATTCGTAGGCAATGGTTTTTTCCGGTTTGATGTCCGGATTTCCCAACAGCGGCAAGCCGGAGGTGATATCGGCATTCAGGTTCATATAGATCTCGCCGTATTCCGGAACCTGGAAAAAATGACCGTAGGAGGCGTACATCACGGCCCGATCCGACATGGCGAAGGAGATTCCGAAACGGGGTGAGATCTGATATTTGGGATCGGTATCGGTATACCCCTGATCCAGATCCTCGGAATTGACCGGGTGTTTGGCCTTCAGATCGATCCGGTCGAAGCGGATCCCCGGTTTGATGGTCATATCCTCCCACTCGATTTTATCCTGTAGATAGGCGGCCATCAATTCCGGTGAGTAGTTGTAGGTGTCGAAATAAGGATTGGTATTCAGGAACTGGATATCCTTATAATCCATGGTGGTTTTTTGATAGAAGACACCAAATTTGATCTGGTTGGCCTTGTTGATCTGGCTGGTCAGATCGAACTTAGCATCATACTTGTCGGAACTGCGGGTGGACCAGCGGGGCACGAAGTCGAGATGAAAGTAACCGGTATGCTCATAATTGGTATACATAGCATCGATATCACCGACATAAGCCCAGTCCTCGTGGTCCATCTGTTCGGTTCGGCTGAGCTGCAGATACCGGACATAATTATCCATATCGAACTTCTGATAGAGTATGCCGGTAGAATCCTGATTATAGACCCAGCTTCCGGTATCGTACCAGCGGTTATTATAGGCCGTCCGCATTTGGATGATATTGGCCCAGTAAATGCCATAGTTGGCGTCATAGACGGAACCCTCGGTTCCATCGCTGACGATTGACTTGGCCGATTTGTAGTAATCGATCCAAACCGAATCCATATCCCGGGTCCAGACTTGGGTTTCTTCATTATAATACTTCTGCTGGTTGGCCCATTTAACCCAGGCCAGATCGGTGGTGACGGTTTTCCAATCCTGATAGTGCTTCCCGTCCTGAGCGCTGTAATCCATATAGGTATTGAAATAGGAGACCTGGGCCTCATAGAAGGTGGAGGGACTCAGAGTATGGCTGATGCGGAAGTTGAACTGGGAATTGCCGGATTCGAACAGATAGGTATCATTCAGCCAACTGGAACCCCAGCTCCGGTCGAAATCGAAATTGTGATACTTGGTTTGAGCCAGGTTACCGTTGAAGACAAAGCGCAGGTTTTGATTGGCATTAAAGACCAGTTTGTAGGTCCCGGTGTATTTTTTATAGTCGTCATGGCGGTATTCGACCCCGGCTCGACTGGGGTCATTGTCATAATCATTCAGGGCGCCGGAGATGAAGAAGGTTATTTTATTCTTCCAAAAGAGCGGGCCACCCAGGGTAAAATTATACTTATCATAGCCATTACCGTAGCGTGATCCGGAGAGGGGGGCATCGGTGGTGATTTCCGCGGTTCCGGTGTAGGTATCGCGGGAACCTTCCTTGGTGATGATATTGACGATGCCTGACATGGCCTGGCCGTATTCGGCATCGAATCCGCCGGTGATGACCATAATTTCGGCCACGGCATTGTTATCCAGGGATACACCGCGGCTGGCGGTCACCGGATCATTGGTATTGACCCCGTCCACGATGTAGACGATTTCGCCGGAGCGTCCGCCGCGGATATGGATACCGGCATCGGCGCCGCCGGTTTCCACCGTACCGCCGCGATTGGCGACGTACCCGACAAACGAGGTCACCGGCATCTTGTTGATCTCTTCACCGGTCGCCGTTCGGGTCGATGAGGTGATATCACGCTGGACAATCGATCGCTCGGCGATAATGGTCACTTCCTCACCCTGGATCGAAGATTCTTCCATCTTGATATCGCGAGTCGTCGTCAGATCCTGAGTGACCGGAATGTCTCGAATAATCGAGTTCTTATAGCCCAGCATCCGGGCCACAATGGTGTATTTTCCGGGAGGGATGTTAATGATGGTGTAATCCCCATGGACATCGGTGGCTGCTCCCCACATGGTGCCTTCCAGCACCACGTTCACACTGGGCAGGCCTTCACCGGTCGCCGCGTCGACAATCCGGCCTTTAATCTTACCGGTAACCCCCGCCCACAGCAGGGATACCAGTCCTAACCACAGTAAGGTAATTAACCCTAACTTTCTTGAAATCATGCGTCTTGCTCCTCCTTCTGAAAAGAATGTACACTTACGATAATCTGTATAGAATCAGCCCACTATTGTTCTATTTCAATAAGATTATCTTTCCTTTCTGACAGGCTTGATTCTGCCGGACATGGTAGAAATAGAGGCCGGAGGTCCAATGATCGGCTGAAATCGCGACCTGGTTCTGTCCGAGCGGCGCCATCAGGCTACCGTGGTAGACTCGGCTTCCCAGGATGTTATAGATTTCAATTTCAACCGGACCGGCCTGCATGGTTTCCACCGAAAGGGTCAATCGCGAATTGAACGGATTGGGAAAGGGAGTGACCCTCAGGCTGACCGGTTTGATCCCCGGGCCGGATTCATCTTCCTGTACCGGCACCTGGCGGTCGAACCAGTCATTAATGGTCTGATACAACATGGTATTATCGGAATCGGTCGCATACTGTTTGACCGCATTTTCCAGCGGAAAGGACAGAAAAACCACCTTGTAAGTTCCGGACGCATAACGCACCCCGGCAACCTCATGGGTACCCCAATAGGTCAAGAAGGCCTCGGCTCCGCCCAGGGGCTGGAGGCTGGTGTTCTGGGTAACGGTATCCAGACGCAGAATCATACTACTGCCGTCCGGCAGGGAGGAGATAGGGTCATTGGCGATCCCGCGGATAATCGAGCGGGTAGTCACGGTATCGTAGGCCATATGGAAATAGTCCTTCATCAGCAGGGAGTCTTTACGGGACAGATAGAATGGAGTTTTGGCGCCGGAAATCATCAGATTACCGCCCTGATCCAAAAAGTGACGCAGAGAATCACGGCGGGCATCTTCAGCGAATACCCCCAGATAATTACCGCACAGCCAGAAGATGGCCTTCCTCCGCCCAAGACCCGCAAACTCATTCAGATAATAGTCCACCGAATCGGATACCGCCTCCAGGTCCAGATACTCAAAGTTACGGTTCAAACTATCCAAACCATCCACCAACGTACTCGGATCATCCACATAGCGATTATCCCGGATCAGCAATTCGGGAGGATACCCGATAAAAAAGGGAAAACTGATCTGCTGACTGAAATCCTGGGCTCCGCTCACTGTAATTTTAAGCCTTACCCGCTTGTCGACCGCCTGATCCGCTACTTTGAACTCCATTGGAATGTAAGGAAGCAGTGTATCCATAGTCGGGATATTTTTTAAAATCGTATGATCCGTCGTGAACTGAATATCCGGATCATCGCAGGCATAATCCAGCTTGAGGCTGTCGCAGGCTCCCCGGGTATTATAGATCTTTAAGGCCAGACTGACCGTATCGCCGCCGAAATGACGCTTTTCTTCACCGGTCGAAATCGACTGCACCAATTGAAGTTCGGGCACCGAAAAACTGACTCCGGCCGAAAAAGTGATCACACTATCCGGATCACTGATATTATAAACCGATACCATGGTCAGCTTACCGTCATAATCATCACTATTGGGATTACTCAGCTCATTGAAGGTACGATTGAGGATAATACCGGGAAACGGATCTCCGCTGTCCCCGCCATTGGTTGCTTTCTTCAGATCATCCCGTCCGTCGGCCTGCATGATCTTGACACCCGGGCGCGAAGCATTGGTGTTGATCCGGTTAGCCCCATTATTGTTGGGATTATAGACATGCGAAATGATCAGGCCTTCACCGGGCAGGTGTCGATCGAAATGGGTCTTCTTGCGGTACTCCAGCAGAAAATACTCTTTACCCATATCGGAGAGTGTCCGTCCCCTGATATCCAGCGGTCTATAAGATTCGATCCGGCCATTGGTCCAGATTTTATAGGCCACCGGATGGGTTTCGATCGGAGGAAGGGTGATCTGTTCGGTATTCTCGGTGATCGGAATCACCGACAGCCAACCCAAAAACTCCTTGGACCAGGCGCAGAAATGGGCCGGACAATGGTCGGAATAGCTGCCCCCGTTGGACATCATACACCATAGCCCCACCCCATTGGTATTGTAGTCGACATCGTACAGATCAGGCAGTCCCAAGACATGCCCGAACTCATGACAAAACACTCCGATACCTTCCAGTTGGCCTACATAATCGATTTCCGGCTGAACGGTATATTTATCGATCGACACAATCTTGCCGGAAGCCGTCGTATCATTGGTCCGAAACACCCCTTGCGGGTAGTATTTCAAAAAATAACTGTGCGACCAGATATGCTGAATTTTTACCCCAGGCTCTTTACCATAATACTCCTGACCGGTATTGGAATGGATCACACACAGGTTTTCCACGGCGCCATCTCCGTCGTTATCGAACTGACTAAAATCGACCGTCTTGTCCAGTTCGGTCAGCACCTCATGAATGAAGCGTCCCATATCGCCGTGGATCCCGATTACATCATTGACGTAGATACTCTCCGGATAGGCCAGTTGGACCCAGTCGAAAACGGTTCCGGTCACTTCAAATTGGTGATAGGAGTTTTCAAGATAGTAATTGGTCATAGTTGAATCCGGGCCGGAAAAGAGTTTGGACTGCATAACGGCCTGGAAATCGGGGATCGAAGGGGTGTTATCGGCAAACAAGCCGCAAATCACCGGCATCTTGACCGATACCACATCATTCTTCATGGCCTGTAAGCGGGCTTTGGTGTCTCGAATCGCCATCAGGCGCTCTTTGCGAGCCTGCATGATTTCGTATAGATTGCCCTCAGCATAGTGCTGCTGCAGTTCATGAAAGAAGTCACGAACTTCCGGATCGATTCGGGCCGGATCGGGAATTCGAATCGCTAAGGTTGTTAAGGTACTGCAAACCAGCATTATCAATGCGGAATAAAAATACTTCATAATCCATCCTTAGTTAATATTTCGAGCCTAACTTGCACTTATAGATAAAATACCCTCAAATGTCAAGTCCAAACTATTTTTTCTTTAAATTCATAAACTTTTTCAACGTGGTGATGACCCGTTTCTGCTGAGCGGGGGTCAGATCCGGGTAAACCGGCAGGCTGACCTGGTGCCGGTAGTAGCGGGCCGCATTAGGATAAAGGTGATCGGAATGCCCCAAATCCCGGTAGTAGGGATGAGCCGGAATCGGAATATAATGGACCTGGAGCTGGATATCGCGTTCCAGCATGAAGCGAAACAATTCGGATCGGGACAGACCCAGTCGATTGAAATCGATCCGGATTGGGAAGAGATGATAAGAGGAGATCCGGTCGGCAGGAGATGGAGGGAGGTTGATCTCCTCGATTCCGGCCAACTGATCGCAGTAAACGGACGCAATTTCACGGCGGCGTTGCAGGAAATAGCCGATCCGCTTCATCTGGGCCAAGCCGAGGGCACACTGGATATCGGTCAGACGATAGTTGAATCCCAGAGACTGCATTTCATAATACCAAGGCCCATCGGGTTTAAACCGTAACTTGCCGGGGGGTTTAACATTCCCATGAGAACGAAGCTGAAGCAGGAGTTCGTAGATATCGCGCCGAGAGGTCAGAATCATGCCTCCTTCGCCGGTGGTAATGATCTTGACCGGATGGAAACTGAAGATCGTCATATCGGCAATTGATCCGATTTTCCGGCCATGATACTCGGCTCCCAGGGCATGCGAGGCATCTTCGATAACCATAGCGGAACGTGTATGGGCCAGTTTCATAATCGGATCCAGATCGGCAGGCAAGCCCGAGTAATCGACCGGAACAATCAGGCGTGTCGAGTCGCGGATGACCGACGGCAGCAAGGCCGGGTCAAGATTGCCGCTGATAGGATCGACATCGCAGAAATCAGGGGTTATCCCATTATAAAGCATTCCATTGGCACTGGCTACAAAGCTGAGGGGAGAGGTTATTCCTCGGGATGAATCCGGCAACTTTTCCGTCAATTTAGCCGCCAGACAAGCCAGATGAAGAGCAGCGGTACCGTTGGCCACCGCCACGGCATAGTCGGCGCCGCAATACTCCGCCACGCAGGCCTCAAATTCCTTGACCGTCTCTCCCTGAGTCAGCCAATCCGATTGGAGCACCCGGGTTACAGCCCGAATCTCGTCACGGCCGATCGATTGCCGGCTGTAGGTAATTTTTTTCATTCCACCCTCCTTTTCGGCATCAGAGCCCGGACCCCTCCACTTTCCTTAATGAATTGGTCCGCAAAATCGGGACCTGGCTTGGAGGTCTCCAGGGTCAATCCCATGGTCGGATTCAGCAGATGAACCAAGCGAGGAATATCGAAATCTCCTTCACCCAGATTCAAATGCTCATCCATTTCAGAATTCATCCATCCATCGGACAGATGATAAACCCGGGGATTGAGGCGGTTAAACTCCTCCAGTATATCCCAAGCAGAACGGTTCAGAGAATAAGCGGCTTTGACGGCATGACCGAAATCCAGGCAGAACCCGATCCCGCATTCTTTCATCAACCGATCAATCTGTTCGGGAGTACATCCGATACAGATCCGGTCATCCAAAGATCGAAAGGGTTTATTTTCAACCAATATTTTATCGAACGCGACCCGGCTCAGAAACTCAGTGGCCGCTTCCATACTCCCTCCCATCCCGGGGTGAACGATCAGGTATTCAGCCTGGAGTGCATCAAAGAAGGAACGTGATTCTTCAAACAAGGCCAGATTATCCTTCAATCGGTCAGGAATCGCCGGATTCAGATCATGCTGAGTGGTTGGAGCATGGATGATATAGGGGATGGAAAACTGCCGCCAGAAGTCCAGATCGGCAACCGGCGTGCCGGGCACGGTATACAATTCGATATAATCGCAGGCATCCGCTGCGATTATCCGGGCAATAGAATCCCGGTAATCCAGATTGATCGACCAGACCTTCAGCCCGACCGGATTAGTCCACCGGGATCGCATAGGCATCATAATCCGAATTTCGAATGATTTTGACCCGGATCCGGGTTCCGACTGGATAGTTGCCATCGGATTTCAGATAGGTGATCCCGTCGATTTCGGGAGCATCCCGATAGGTCCGTCCCCACCAGGCATATTTTTTTCCGGGAATCGATCCCATAACCACCATATCGACGTCCTGATGGAGAAACCGTTTTAAGCGTCGGTGAGAAATCTCTTGCTGAATTCCCATCAGAAGGGCCAAGCGCTCTTCAGCCATCCGGCGGGCGATACGCCGGGCCGGGAACCCGGCCGCCGGGGTTCCGGATTGGGGTTGGAAGATAAAACCGCCCAGTTTATCGAAGGGATACTCCTGGATAAACTCCAGCAACTCTTCAAAGCGAGTCTCAGTCTCATAGGGAAATCCCACCATCACAGTCGTCCTGAGTACCAGCCCGGGAAGGGCATCATGCAGCCGTCGGTACAGATCAATCAGATCCGCCCGGGTATAGGGCCGGTTCATCCGCTTCAAGATTTGGGTATTACAGTGCTGAATCGGGATATCGAGATAGGGAATGATCTTGCGGCTGCCGGCCAGATGGTCGATCAAGGCGGGGGTAATATGAGAGGGATTCAGATACATCAGGCGGAACCATCCCTCAAAATCGGAGGTCTCCAACCGCTGGAGCAGATGAACCAGATGATCCGGCGGATCAAGGTCATGGCCATAATTGGCGGTATCCTGGGCAATCAGGATAATCTCCTTAATCTCCTTATGAGCGGCATAACTCTGGACCTTTTGATACAGCGATTCCACCGGCTCACTGACCAGACGCCCCCGAATGGAGGGAATCAGACAATAGCTGCAGGCATTATTGCATCCCTCGGCAATCTTAAGGTATCGGAAGGCCGGATGGGTTAAGCGGATATCGGGATGACATGCTCCATCCGGATGGGAAGACGTCTCATCGGTGAACTCCCGCAGCCAGGTTTCCAATTCCTGCCACGGACGGACCGGCCAGAAATAGTCCACTTCCGGCAACAGAGATTTAAGTTCATCCGCCCCATACCGGTTGACCAGGCATCCATGGACGATCAAGGTTTTCAGTTGACCCTCGGTTTTGAAACGGCTGAGTTCCAAGATACGGTTAACCGACTCTTCCACTGCATCATCGATAAAGGCGCAGGTATTCAATACAATGATATCGGCCTGGTCGGGTTCGGTCACGATAGGCTGGGGAAACCGCCCGATCAGATCTTCACTGTCGGTCAGATTTTTGGGGCAGCCCAGGGTTTCCAGATAGGTCTTACATTTCCCAGTTTTCATAACCCTGCCCCCGACGGATCACTTCCGGGATCTCCCCGGTCAGATCGATTATGGTACTGGGTACCGACGTCAACTCGCCCCCGTCGATCACCAGCGAGAGGTGAGCCCGGTACCGAAATTCAATTTCATACGGATTGTTGATGATCTCCCCATTCTCATCGGTCATGCTGGTGGTGATGATGGGCGATCCGACCGATTCGACCATTTTCATGCAGATGGTGTTGTCGGGGATGCGGACCCCGATGGTTTTTCTATTCTGGCCGAACAGTGCTTTGGGGATGGAGTTGCGAGCCGGCAGAATAAATGTGAAGGGGCCGGGCAGATATTTTTTCAATATTTTATAATTTTCGGTGGAGACCGAGGCGTAACTGCTGAGATTGGAAATCGAATTAAACATCAGGCACAGGGGTTTGGTTTTCCTGGGAATGTTTTTCAGTTTGAAGATCAGATCGATGGCATCGCTATTGCGGATAGTACAGCCGATACCGTATACCGTATCAGTGGGGTAACAGATGATATTGCCGCTTTCCAGTTCGGTGACGATGCGCTGCATTTGCTTGGGAGAGGGAAAAGCGGAGGAGAGTTTAAGGATCATTAAAAGCCTTCGATCTGGTTAGCCAGGAGCTGCTCGGGAGGAACATCGCGCATGTAACGGGCGGGATTGCCTTTCCAGATCTGAGCGGGTGGGACGTCGCGGGTCACCACGCTGCCGGCGGCAATCACGGCATCCTCGGCAATGATCCGACCGGGAAGAATAGTGGCATTTCCGCCGATCCGGGCTCCGCGTTTGATGGTGACTCCCTTGAAGGCTTGTTTGCGCTGTTCGGTCCGCCCCAAGTAATTATCATTGGTGGTGGTTACCATGGGCGCCACAAACACATAATCCTCGATTTGCGACAAGGCCGTAATATAGCATCCCAGTTCCAGTTTAACCCGGCTTCCGATCCGGACCTTGTTCTCGATGGAAACCCCTTTGCCGACAATGGTCATATCACCGATTTCGACCTCTTCACGAATCGATGCCTGATCGGCGACCAGGCATCCCGATCCGATCGATGAACCGGCATAGATAATCACTCCGGTTCCAATGGTGACCTCACTCCCGATCACGGCACCGGGATAGGTTCCTCCTTGGGCTACCGCCGAGCGTTTGCCTTTCATCGGCTGTTTACCGATCACACTTCCGTCGTCAATCCGAATGGCGTCACCCAGCCGGCTGCCGGCATGGATCACGACATGATGACCGATCCTGACGTGGCATCCGATGATTACATCCTCCTCGATAACCACATGGTGCCCAAAGGTTGTCCCTTCTCCGAACAGTGTACCGGGATGAATAGTGTATTCCATAGTCTCGTCCTTTAGCTTGGAAATTGATTGGATCAAACAAGTATTTCGATATTTAATCCATAATTCCCCAAAAATCAAGGAAAATTCCAAACCCGGAAAATAAAAACCAAAAAAATGTTGACTAATGAGTTCAAGTGATATATATTGGAATAAAGGAGATCTAAATGAAAAAGCTCAATATCATGGAAGCCATGAATACGGTCAACCAAGCCGGTGAACTGATCGACCTGATCAAGCGGATACAGCCGGAATTCCTTCATCTCCTGGAAATTCTTCCCGCCATACTCCCCCAACTCAGTCAATTGTTTGAAGATGTACGGGAAATCTATCCCCGAATCAGCACCATGCAGGAACGCGTAGAACGAAGTCTTGAAAGCATGCCGACCGCTAAAAATAAAATAGAGAATGTAGCTCAGGAAACCGAAAACACCACCATGTCCATCATGGATCGAACCGATACCATTCTGGATAATTCATCCCGGATCCAAACGATGGTTCAGACCATAAAGGATAATCCCGACCAAAAGCCTGATCCTTTGTCCTATGACCAGATATTGGAAACCAATACCGCCAA
>JAGOEH010000298.1 GCA_017997825.1 Candidatus Delongbacteria bacterium
GATTATGCCCATATCGTCCAGGATGATCTCGAAGAGTGCCTGCCTCCGGATCGGGTGATTCTTTTCCCGGCCAGAGATATCGGACTGTATGACGATTTCCTCTCCGACCACCAGGTCATGACCCAGCGAATGCTGGCTCTGTATCGAATTCTTCATGACCCGGATCCGCTGGTGGTTATCACCACTCCCAGCGCCCTTTGGCAGAAAATAATCCCCTGTCCGGTCTTTCGGAAGAGTATCCTGGAGTTCAGACCGGGGGACGAAATCTTGCTCGAATTGGTGGTGGAATCGGTCCAGGACCTGGGATACACCCGCAGCGATATGGTTCGATTGCCCGGCGATTATGCCGTGCGCGGCGGTCTGATCGACTTTTTTCCTCCGCATGCCTCCTGGCCTGTTCGATTGGAATTCTTCGGCGATACCATCGATTCTATCCGCGGCTTCGATCCGATCACCCAGCGATCCCTGCCCCAATCCCTCGACTCCATCACGGTTTATCCCACCCATGAAGCTGTCTTTCAGGCCTATTATATCAATCTGGCCCTGGAAACCCTGAAACGGGAAATCGGAGATCACTATCAATCCCTGTTTGAAAAGCTGAAAGATAAGATCAATCAACGGGCTATTTTTCCCGGGATAGAAAAATATCTCTACTATTATTATGGGGGCGAACTCGGTAGTCTGATCGATTATCTGCCGTCCAACCGCATGATTTACTGGATGAATCCCGGCCATTGCGAAAAGAGTTGGCACGAAACATGGAGCGAGACGGAATCCCATTACTCAAAGAAAATCAGTCTCGATCCCTATTTACCCCAATCTGGGAAAATCATGTTTCCGTTCGAAAGTTTCCTCCAAAGACTTTCATCTTCTCCTCGAGTCAACGCCTTCAATTTCGGATTGGTTTCGTCCCACCCCGGGATCGAATACTCCTCGGCCCTGACCGGGAGCTTCTCCGGAAATCTGGAACAGTTCCGGCATAAAGTGCACCATTATGACGAACAGGGGTATCATGAATACCTGTTCTGCGATAATCCGGGACAGCGTCAGAGGCTGATGGAGCTTCTGCCCGATCTGGACAGCCAATTGGAGATGGTAGTAGGACATACATCCCAGGGATTCCGGGACCGGGTAACAAAAATGGTGGTTTTCACCGATCATGAACTCTTTTCCAAACTGCCCCGCCGCAAGAGCCGCCTGAAAAAGCATGAACTCCAGGTTCCGCTTGATCTGCATACCTTGACCGAGGATGATTATGTGGTTCATATCGATTACGGGATCGGACAGTACAAGGGATTGAAGCGGATTACCCTCAATCAGAGCGAATATGACTGTCTGTTGATCTCCTATCAGGGGGATGATAAGCTTTACCTCCCTATCGATCAGATCAATCGGATCGAGAAATATAGCCATAAGGACAATCTGCCGCCTATCATCAATAAGCTGGGCACCGCCCAGTGGCTGAAAATCCGGGAAAAGACCCAGAAGGCCATCGAGGAAATGGCGGAGGAGCTGTTGGAGCTCTATGCCGTCCGTCGGAGTCAGCCGGGATTTGCGTTTCTGCCGGACGATATCCGACAGAAAGAGATGGAAGCCTCCTTTCTGTATGAAGAAACGGATGATCAGATCAAAGCGATTCAGCAAGTCAAGAAGGATATGGAGAGCACTTTCCCGATGGACCGCCTGATTTGCGGGGATGTCGGCTTCGGTAAAACCGAGGTGGCGATCCGGGCGGCATTCAAATGTATCTGTTCGGGTAAACAAGCAGCCGTTTTGGTCCCGACGACCATTCTGGCTCAACAGCATTTCTCTACCTTTAAGGAACGCCTGGCACCCTTTAAGATCCGGGTTGAGGTCTTAAGCCGTTTTGTTTCCGATTCCGATCAACGGAAAATCTTGAAGGATCTAAAAGCCGGTCAGGTGGATTTGATCATCGGCACGCATCGTCTGATCTCCTCCGATGTCGTGATTCCCAATCTGGGATTGCTGGTTATTGATGAAGAACAGCGCTTTGGAGTCAAGCAAAAAGAAAAGATCAAAAAATACCGTCAATTGGTGGATGTGCTGACCCTAACAGCCACCCCGATTCCGAGGACCATGCATCTTTCGATGATGGGAGCCCGCGATATTACAGTCATTGAGACTCCTCCCCGCGATCGTCTCTCCATTCAGACCGAGATTATTTACTTCGATAAGGAGATCCTGCGGGAAGCCGTTATTAGGGAGATTAACCGCGGCGGGCAGGTATTTTGGGTCCACAACCGGATCCAAAGCTTGTATCAGCTGGCTCCGGTGATCAAAGAGATCATACCGGGGGTTCGGCTGGGAATTGCGCATGGACAGATGGAAACCGTGATGCTGGAAGATGTGATGCTGAAGTTTATCCGCCGGGAGATCGATGTCCTGCTGGCTACCATGATTATCGAAAACGGATTGGATATCCCCAATGTGAATACGATCGTTGTCGACTTGGCGGATCGAATGGGATTAGCCCAATTGTATCAGTTAAGAGGCCGAGTCGGGCGGTCCAATCTGCAGGCGTATGCCTATCTCATTGTTCCTCCCATCGAACAGCTTACCGATGATGCCATTAAACGGATCGAAGCCCTGAAGGAATTTTCCGAGCTGGGTTCCGGAATGGCATTGGCGATGCGGGATATGGAAATACGAGGCATGGGAAATGTGTTAGGTCCCCAGCAGCATGGTTTTATGGAAGCGATCGGCTTTGACCTCTATACCCGGTTGTTGGATGAGACGGTCCAACGGCTGAAGGGTGGGAAAACCGATCCGGTTCGCCCCCCTGAAATCCAGGTCCAGTTGAAGGCTTATTTGGATAGCTCGTATATCAACGATGATTCGTTACGCATCCATTTCTATCAGAAACTGATGAAAGCCCGCTCTCATCAGGATCTGGATGCCTTGGCTCAGGAAATTAGAGACCGATTCGGGCCGATCCCGGAGGAAAGCCGGCATTTATGGCTCAAACAGCATCTTGCCCTTAGCGCTCGCAGTCTGGGATTCGATAAGCTGGTGGTCCGGCCCAAGCTTATTCTGGGTGTTTACGATCTGGACCACGTTCCCCCGCAACCCAAACTGATGAAAATCGTAGCCTCTTCTCCCGTTCCGGTCCTGGTGAAATCCAGTCAGATTTATGGAATCGAGTTTATGTTCAGTGGAGAGAAAAACGAAATCGATGTGATGCAAAAAGGCCGAAGCATTTTCGCTCAAATTGAAACCCGGATCATGGAGGAGGCACTGAATTGATGAAACCGCCGACCCCGTTATCCCGGGCTATGACTCGGCATATCCGTAATCTCAAAGATAAACGCTTTCGGAACCGATACCGGCAAACCCTGATCGAAGGGGATAAGCTGGTCATGGAGGCGCTAACCTGGTATGGCGGGTATATCGATATGCTT
>JAGOEH010000067.1 GCA_017997825.1 Candidatus Delongbacteria bacterium
ATTTCTTGTCGATCACGACATTACGTCCTCTCGGACCCAAGGTTACCTTGACGGCATCCGCCAGAACATCGATACCCTTTTTCAGTCTGTCCCGGGCCGGAACACCATTTTCTAAAATCTTGGCCATAGTTATCTCTCCTTTTCGTTATTCAATGATTGCTAAAATGTCGGATTCCTTCATGATCAAATAATCATTCCCGTCAATCTTGACTTCCGTTCCGGAATACTTTCCGTAGAGAATCCGATTATTCTTCTTGACTTCCATCGGAACCAGCTCGCCCTTATCGTTGCGCTTTCCGGTTCCAACTTCAATGACCTCGCCTTCCATCGGCTTTTCCTTGGCGGTGTCCGGGATCACAATGCTGCCAATCTTTTTTTCCTCGGTTTCGAGGGGTTTTACCAGGACGCGGTCACCTAAGGGTTTGATTTTCATGTATTTCCTCCTTGATGGGGTTAAGTGTAGACCATTTTCCATAGCGCCATCCATTACTGCATAAATCATGCCATTAGATCGGGACGAGTGCGATTCATGATGGCCGACAGCGTTCCATCAATCAATCCATCGACTGTCGATCATTCCTTGCCGGGTTGAAATGCTGATCCAGGCCGGCTCCATTCAGCATTTTTGACGCAGTGTCGTTTGTTTTGGCATGGTGGGGGTGGCATCGCCTGCAAATATGGCATACTATGTGCTGAAATGAGCATGAGGCATCGGTCGGGAGAATTGGGATAGAAAGAGTGTGGGGATTGGATTTCGAACTTAGGAGGGATGAGAAGCTGCCGATCGGAATTCGATTGAAAATAAAGCTTGCAATTTGAAGGGGTTCTTAATATAATAGTAAGGAAATGGGTGGATTGGTGGATGAATCGAAGGCTGGACTCACAGTAGAGTTTGATGTTGGGCATCTTTTCGCAATTGGGGTGGTAGGGGGTGGACTGGGTGGTCAGGGAAAAGGGTTGTTTTTGATCAGCCGTCTTTTGGGTGAGATATCAAAGTCATAACCGTCGAGGGCTGTTGAATGAAGTGGTATCATAGAAGTATTGACGAGGTCATCGCTTATTATTCTTCCGGACATCATGGTTTGAATGAAGAGCAGGTAGAGCGGAATCGGGAGCGGTTTGGGAGAAATCAGATTGCCACCACCCGGCTGGTTCCGTTTTGGCGGATGTTGATCAGTCAATTTGCGGATTTTGTGATTTGGTTGCTGATTATTGCTTCAATGATTTCCTTTGCATTGGGGGAGATTATTGATTCACTGGCCATATTCACGATTATTATAGTGAATGCCTTGATTGGAGCATATCAGGAGAAACGGGCCCAGATTTCGTTGGAATCCTTGAAACGGTTGTCGGCTCCGATGGCTCGGGTTATACGGAATGATCAAGTGTTGTTGTTGCCTTCCGCTGAGTTGGTTTGCGGCGATCTGGTGATGTTGGAGGCCGGTGATTATGTTCCGGCTGATATTCGGCTGATCGAATCCCATAATTTCAGGATTGATGAATCCTTATTGACCGGGGAAAATCTTCCCGTCGAAAAGAATAGCCTGGAGTTGCCCGGAAGTGATCTGGTTCTGTCGGAACAGAGCAATATGGCATTTATGGGGACGATTGTCATTTCGGGGAAGGGACAGGGGATTGCGGTTCATACCGGGATGAACAGCGAACTGGGGAAGATCACCGGATTGGTTCGGGATATCGAGATCGAACCGACGCCTCTTCAGCAGAGGATGGATGTGCTCGGTAAGTATATTGCCTATTTTTGTATTGTGATCAGTTTTTTGGTGGTGTCGGTCGGATATTTTACCGGTCTCGATTTGCTGTATGTTTTTATGTTGGGTGTCAGCCTGTCGGTGGCGGCGATTCCGGAAGGGCTTCCCGCCATTATCACAATCACGCTGGCGATTGGGGTATACCGGATGGCGAAACGGCATGCCCTGATACGAAAACTTCCGGCTGTAGAAACCTTGGGAAGTGTCAATATTATTTGTAGCGATAAGACCGGAACCCTGACGCTGAACCAGATGTTCATCAATCAGGTGTATACAACTGATCGGAAGGAATACATACTCAATGGTCGGGGATTCATGCCCGAAGGGGATATCCTGGATCAGGAGCATCAGCCTGTTCAATCAATAGCTGATCACCCGGTGCTGGAGGAGTTAATCCGATGCGGTTGTCTTTGTAACGACAGCGAATTGAAGGCCCCTTCTGAGGATAATCCCAACTGGCATGTACTGGGGGATCCCACCGAGGGAGCTTTGTTGACCCTGGCCGGAAAAGCCGGGTTGGATCGGAAAGCTTTGCAGGACGAATACCCGGTAATTTTCCAGATGCCGTTTGATACCGATCTGAAATACATGGTGATCATCTGCCGTCATCATAGCGGGAAGCTCTTTTTATTTATGAAGGGAGCGCCGGATGTTCTGCTCCAGAAATCCAGGTATCTTCCTTCCGGTAAACGGATTACCCCCGATTTGATTGAGGATGTGGATCGGAATCTGGCGGATAAAGCCCGAAATGGTCTGCGATGTTTGGGGATGGCGGTTTGTGAGTTTGAATCCGAGGCCCAGATTGATCAGAATGATCTGTTTCATCAGCTGGTGTTTTTGGGGTTTGTTGCCATGTATGATCCTCCACGTCCGGAAGTTCGTTCGGCCATCCAGGAAGCCCGCGATGCAGGGATCATGACCTATATGATTACCGGTGATCATAAACTGACAGCGTTTTCCATTGGGCGGGAACTGGGACTGGTCGAATCCATGGAACAGGTTTTAACCGGATCTGAGCTGGAAACCATGAGCGACGAGGAATTAAATGAGCGGATTGACTATTATCGGATCTATGCCCGAACCACACCCCATCACAAATTAAAGATTGTTCGGGCAGCCAAAAATCGAGGATACTTGGTGGCTATGACCGGGGATGGAGTCAATGATGCCCCGGCATTGAGGGAGGCTAATATCGGGATCGCGATGGGACTGGCCGGGGTCGATGTGGCCCGCGAATCAGCCGACATGGTCCTGACGGATGATAATTACGCCACCATTATTGCTGCTGTCGAAGAGGGTCGAAACATATTCGCCAATATCCGTAAGTCCATCTTTTTCATTCTCTCCCACAATGTCGCCAATATTCTGATTGTTCTGACCGCCATTGTCGCGGATCTGAAAAATCTGGTCAGCCCCATCCAACTGCTCTGGATCAACCTGATCACCGACTCTCTCCCGGCTCTCTCCTTCAGCGCCGAAATCAAAGAACCCGATCTGATGAAACGGAACAGCCGCGACCTTAGTCGGTCGGTTCTGGTTTCTTCCGATTACTGGCGCCTGGTTTGGCAGGGGAGCCTGATCACCATCGGCTCATTAATGGGATACCTCTCCGGATGGATGATGGATACCCGTGAGGCCATGACCCCTGAAATCCGACATGAAATTGCCCGAACCATGCTTTTCACGATCATGGTTCTGGGACAACAGGTCCAGGCTCTCAATTGTCGAAGTCATTCGTATAGCATCTTCACTCTGGGCCTCTTTTCCAATCGATATCTGATCGGAGCAATCCTTTTTGCCTCTGTCCTTCAATTGATTGCCACCTATACGCCTTTTCTGTATCAAATCTTTAGAATTATTCCCCTCAATCCGGCTGAAATGGGTATTGTATTGATATGGTCGTTATTTCCCTTGATGGTGGTTGAATGCATCAAGTGGTTAAAACGTAAAAAAAAGGGGTAAGAATATGTTGTTTTTTTCCAAACAGGCCGCTTTTTCTAAAAAATTAGACCGGATCTATCACCTTACACCAGCTGAAATCGATCTGGTTTTCAAAATTCTTGCCCTGTTATCCAACGATAAGGATTATCCATCGATTCTTAACAAGAAGCGGTTTGATCACTATATCTCCTCGCTTCATGGCATGGAACCCCTCCCCGGAAATTTTCCGGGCCGGGATCAACTTGAAAATCATTTGCTTTCCATTCAACGAAAGCTGTTTCCCGAAGAGATTCAAAATCTGAATCCGGAATCGACGCGGGAACTTCTGGTCAATACTCCCGTATATATCATATTCTACCGCCTGAACCGGATCAATCAGGGGGTAGTGCTTGAAAACCATCCGGATCATCTGGACATCCGTCTTAAAGACTGGGATTGCCGGCAGGATATCGAATTGGATCGGGACGAGATTCTGATCCGGATCCAATGGGACAATAAAGGAGTCTATGAGTGCCTGACCCATATCAAGTCTTATTGCCGTCAGCCTTTCCCCATGCTGCAGATCGATCACCATCCCCTGATTCATCAGGAACGGAGACGCTATATCCGTTATCAGATTGAGATGGAAACCCAATTTTGTTTTTCCACCGATGGTGACCATGATAAGAAAACCATCTCATCCGTTATTGATAATATCAGCGTTGGAGGAGCACAATTTACCAGTCACCAGTATCTGGATGAAGGAATCGTCATGTCGGTCAATCTTCCCTTCGGGACTCAGGCGCTGGATTTGCCTCTGAAAGTGATTCACCGACGCTTTGATCTGAACAATAAGCAGTATATTTATCATGCCATGTTTCAGGGGATTACGGCGGATGAATCCCTCCGGCTGGAGCATTTTATTAAATTTTACCGGGAGGCGAAATGAGTGAGCTTGAGCTAAAGAATGTCACAAAATGGTTTGGAGACAAAAAAGCCGTGGATATCCAGGAGATGAAACTGGAATCCGGTACCATCTGGGGATTTCTGGGACCTAACGGGGCTGGTAAAACTACCACCATTCGGATGATTATGCAGATCATCAAGCCGGATCAGGGGGAAATCAGTTTCGATCGATCTCCTCTCAATCTGGGGATGATGGATCGCATCGGATATTTACCTGAAGAACGCGGATTATATAAAAAAATTAAACTCTATGAATCGCTGGAGTTCTTCGGCCGTCTGAAGGGGATTTCCACCTCGGATTTGAAAGCCAGAATACCCCATTATCTGGAAAAATTTTCACTGTCTGAGTACACTCATCGCAAAGTGGAAGCACTTTCCAAAGGGATGCAGCAAAAATTGCAGTTTATTACAACCATCATTCACCAGCCCGATCTGATCATTCTGGATGAGCCCTTCTCCGGCTTGGATCCCCTCAATGCCGAGATTCTTCAGCAAACCATTCTGGAGGAATCGGCACGGGGCGCCACCATTATCTTTTCAACCCATATGATGGAACGGGCCGAACAGCTCTGCAAGCATATTGTCATGATCAACCAGGGCGTTCCAGTTCTGAATGACAGTTTGGCGCATATCAAGCAGCAACATCAAAACCAGCAGATTAAATTGATCTTCCAGGGCGACACCTCTTTTTTAAATGATACCAGCCTGATCCGGAGTGTGGTTTCGGCTGATGGTGCCTACCTGATTACCCTCCAGGAATCTGTATCCTCTCAGGACCTGTTGAAGCGGGCGACGGCCATAGGGACGGTCATCCATTTTTCACAGCCGGATCCCAGCCTGTTTGATATTTTTATTCAGATTGCCAAAAAACAATCCGCCATATAATCCATTCGATCCCCAATCAAGGAGAATAAGAATGAAAATACCGGTTATTATTATGCATGAATATCTTTCCCGTGTCAAGACCAAGGGGTTTATCATTGGAACACTGATTATGCCGGTGATGATGCTGGGACTGATCTTTCTTCCCACTTATCTGATGCGGCTTAAAACCGATGATGTTAAAACAATTGTGGTCGCCGACCCGGCCGGCATCTATTTTGACAGCCTGCACCAGGCATTGTCCGGGGATAAAACGCTCAGTCTGATTCGGGCCGGGGATCAGGAATCGCAAGATATCAAAGCCCTATCCCAACAAGTCCTGGACCGGGACTATTTCGGTTTTATCCACATCCCGATGGATGTGCAGGAGGCTTCCAAGGCCTCGTTCTATTCCACCAATCCCTCCAATTTCATGCTGAACCGGGAGGTGAAAAACGCACTGACCAATCTGGTAATCAATCTGCGGGTTGCGGAAACCGACATGGATCGGAACGAGATTTCACGATTGATCCGATCGGTCGATCTGGAAACCTTTAAAATCAGCCGGGAGGGTCAGGTTGCCAAGGATGAGGGATCCAGTTTCATGCTGGCCTATATTTTGGGCTTTGCTCTCTATCTGGGGATTTTGATCTATGGAATCATGGTCATGAATAGCATCATTGAGGAAAAAACATCCCGGGTCTACGAAGTGATTCTATCCTCAATCAAACCATTACCCCTGTTATTGGGTAAACTGATTGGGGTCAGTTTGCTGGGAGTAACCCAGTTTCTGGTCTGGATCGGGTTTGGTGTTCTGATTTTCTTCTATGCCGGGATGATCCTGGCCGGATCCGGAAGCGGGGCGGGAGGGGCTCCTTCAATCGAGTACTTGGCCATTCTCAGCCAGACTCCTGTTTCGATGTGGTTTTTCTTTGTGCTTTATTTTATACTGGGTTATTTTTCCTTTGCCGCTCTGTATGCTATTGTCGGTGCTGCCGTGAACAATCAGACTGAAGCCCAGAATATTCAGTCTCCGATCACCCTCCTGATTGTTTTCACCTTCATGTTCATGTTTTTTACCATCAATAATCCTGATTCACAATTGTCCGTGATTCTGTCGATTATGCCCCTGACGGCACCGATTCTGATGATGGTGAGGATGTCGATCCATTATCCCCCCATGTGGCAGATCGGATTGAGCATTTTGATGCAGATTGCCGGATTTTTCGGTTTGATGATTATATCGGCCCGAATCTATCGAATCGGCATTCTTATGTATGGAAAACCCCCTTCACTCAAAGAGTTGGCCTACTGGATCAGGCAGAAGTAAGCGGGTATGCTGAAGATTCTGGATCGTTATATCATTCGTGAATTTATAAATGTTTTGATCGTTAGCCTGTTTGCTTTTATTTCAATTTTTTTGATTGTTGATTTTTTGGATTTCGCTGACAACCTGATTGAGAAACAGGCTCGGGCGTATGATGTGGTTAAGTATTATTTACTGTTCATTCCATATATCTATTTCATGATCAGCCCACCGGCCATGCTGATGGCCAGTCTTTTTTCCTTCAGCCGTCTGTCCCGCAGATCGGAGATCATTGCCATTCGATCCTCCGGATTGTCGATTCTTCGGATATTAGCCCCCATTATCCTGATCGGGATGGGAATGGTGGCGCTCAATACGTTTCTGGCGAATTGGATCATTCCGGGTATCGAATACCGGCGTTTCCAGGTCAAACAATACCAGATCTACCATCGGGAGGATGATCGGGCCAATCCCAGCAATCAGTTGGTTTTCCGCGACAAGAATCTGAATTATTACTATTTCAATTTTTACAATCCAGCAGCCAAAACCGGCTACTATCCGGTTATTAGTCAGGTGGAAAAGGGCCGCATCAGTCGACGTCTGGCCGCAACCCGGGCTATTGTCAGCGATACGGCCTGGACCTTTATTGATTTGTCGCTCTGGGAGTATGATTCCTCCGGACAGATCGTCAGAACGGCATTTTATCCTCAACGAACCGATTCATCGTTCCGTCTTCAGCCGGAGCTCTTTATCAAGCCGGTTAAAAAGATCCAGCATATGAATAAGACGGAATTGCAGAACTACATTGAATTGTTGGAGATGGGAGGCCAACCGATATACAAAGCCTTGATGGAGCTGTATCTGCGGATCTCCTTTCCCTTCGCCAATTTTGTAACCGTCCTGTTTGGAGCGCCCCTGGCCATTCGCCATTTTCGTAAGGGGAGCGCTTCGGTCGGCTTTACGATTAGTCTGGTAATCTGTTTTGTGTATTATGGAATGCAGCGGGTCTTTCAATCGATCGGAGGAAATGGGGTGTTTGATCCTTTTTGGTCCGCCTGGCTGAGTAATATGGTCTTTGCCGGTATCGGCTTAACCTACGTTTTTTATTCCAATCGATAGACGGATAGAAAAATGGATTGACTTTGAGCTGCTTTTTATTTAAAATGCGGCGAAATGGAGATTTCCGGATCCGGTAGTCGACCCGGGCGATTAGGTAACGTTGATGGAAAACCATCCTGAGTTTGATGAAAATTGGCACCGGAGGCAGCCGTCATAAGGCGGTTCTCATCCGATAGTGACGTAAGGGAATTGGCTATGAAACCAATGAAATGCTTTGTTCTGATTCTTTTCTGCTGGGTGACTCTGTATCTTGAGGCTTACCCAAAACCGCGGGCAGATCGGGATCCTGATCTGATCCGTTGTTTGGATATCTTGCTGCACGAACGGTTTGACCAGGCCCACCTGCTAATTGACAGTATGATCAAACGTTACCCTGATGATCCTGCTCCTTTATTCGTCAAAGGGATGATCTACTGGCGGCGGAGTTATAATATGGAATCGAGCAAGTCAATGGATAAGGCCTGCCAAAAATACTGGAATCAGACCATTTCAGTCAGTGAGAAACTGATTAAAACCAATGATCGTGATGGATATGCCCATTTTTTTAAGGGCGGAGCCTACGGTTACCTGGGTACTCTTTTTATCCGTCAGGATAGTTATGTTAAAGCGGGTTTAAATGCGATCAAGGGCATTAATAACCTGGAAAGTTCCTACCGGATGGACTCTTCTTACTGGGATTATTATTACGGGAATGGTCTATACCATGTGGCGGCCGCTAATTCTTCTTCTATCGTTAAGTTTCTGCAAAAGCTGTTGCCTATGCCGAGCGGGAATGAAAATTTAGGCGTTGATCACCTTAGGCTTGCCGCCGATAAGGGTAATTTTACTCCGGTTTTAGCCAAGGCGATTCTGGCTTTTACGTATACCTATTATCGGGTCAACTATGACAGTGCTTTCTATTATGTACGGCCTCTCATGGTCCAGTATCCGGAAAGCAGCGATTTTATGGTGCTGATGCTCAACCTCTATTTTCACCAGGCAATGACGACCGGACAGACCGATTGGGCCTCGGCTTTGAAGTGTCTGGATGACTTGGCAATGCAGATGAGCCGACGGGAAGAGAAACTGGAGGTTTGGTATCGGGACAAATATGCTTTTTTTAAGGGATATTGTCTTTTCAAGCTGGGGCGTTATGCCGAATCGGAATCTCAGTTGCGACACTATCTGTCACAGCATAAAAAGAATCCCTATGAGGGAGCGGCCTGGCTGACGATCGGTGCTATCGAGGATATTCGATTGCATCGGGACAAAGCTAAAACGGCTTATCGGAAAGCTGATAAGTGTAAAAATATAGGGAACTTACATCAACTATGCGAACGGTTTTTAACCTCGGCTTATCAAGCGGGTCACGATTTTTATCGTGGACTGGAATATAAACTGCCTGAAAAGCCATAAGGGAGGCCTGGGTGGATTTTTTTGAAATTGAAGGTGGCCGGCGACTGGAGGGGAGGATTGAGGTCAAGGGGAATAAGAATGAGGCCTTGCCGGTTTTGGCGGCTGTTTTATTAACCCCTCAGGAGGTATCCATCCGCAATCTGCCGGAAATCAAAGATGTTCTAACAATGATCGAGATTTTATCAGCGCTTGGGGTAGAGGTTCGTCATCCTGAGCCGAACCATTATCTGTTTCGGGCCGAGCGGCTTCAGAGTTGCCGGATTCCGATGGAATTGGGAGAACGGATCCGGGGATCTTTGATTTTTGCGGGTGCCTTGTTGGCCCGATGCGGTGAGGCCTGGATACCGATTCCAGGGGGTGACAAGATCGGTCGGCGCCGGATTGATACTCATCTAATGGCTTTGCAGGGACTTGGTGCGGAACTGATGGAGACTGAAGATGATTATTTGCATTTTAAGATGAAATCAGCTCCCGGATTGTCTTCGATCCGCCATCTTTTTTTAGATGAAGCCAGTGTAACAGCCACTGAAAACGCCCTGATTTGCGCGGCCGGTCTTCCCGGTTTAACGACGATTTATAATGCGGCGTGCGAACCTCATGTCCAGAATCTGGCCCGATGCCTCCAAACGATGGGGGCCGACATCGACGGGATCGGCACCAACCGGTTGATCATAAACGGAGAATCGACGCTGCATGGCGCCGAACACCGGATCGGTCCGGATCATATCGAAATCGGCAGCTTTATTGCCCTGGCGGCGGCGACGCACAGTAGTCTGGAAATCCACCCGGTCGATATGACCCATCTGGGTAAAATTCTACAGGTTTTTCGGCGGATGGGTGTACAGGCAGAGGCTAAGGGGGATTGTCTTCACGTCGATGCCTCTCAGGATCTGCGGATTCGAAGCGATTTTGGGGGAGCTATTCCCGTGATCGATGATGGTCCGTGGCCCCAATTCCCGGCCGATCTGACCAGTATGATGGTGGTTTTGGCAACGCAATGTCATGGAACCGCCCTGATCTTCGAAAAGATGTTCGAGAGCCGGCTGTTTTTTGTGGATAAACTGATCGCCATGGGAGCTGGGATCGTCCTGTGTGATCCCCACCGAGCAGTCATCCATGGCCCAACCCCGCTCCATGCCACCACCTTGACCTCGCCCGATATCCGGGCCGGTATGGCGTTGCTGATTGCCGCACTGGCCGCCAAAGGAACCAGCACCATGTTCAACATTATCCAGATCGAACGCGGATATGAAGAGATCGAACATCGATTGGCTCAAGTCGGGGCAGGAATCGTTCGGCGATCCTAACGCCAAAGCTCCTTATGCGGATCCTTAATCGCTATTATCGTTTTGATCTCTACCTGCTGGTATACAATCTCCTGATCGGCCTGCTTCTGATCTGGGCCGGTTTTCAATCCGCTCACTGGTGGTTGCCTGCCGCTCTTCATTTCCTATTTATTCCCATTCAGTCCATTCTGATTTCCCGTTACGGCCGCCATCATTTTCTGGTCGATTGGTTCCGACTGACCTATCCCATCTGGTGTACCAGTTTTTATTATCAGGAATTAAATCATTATATTTATTTAATCGGATCCCGGTCCCTGGATAGTGTTTTAGCGAGGTTAGATGAAACCATCTTTGGATTCCCGATCAGTTTGAATCTGGCGATCGGCTCCCCGTTGTGGTTGAATGAATGGTTCCACCTGTGCTATTTCGCTTATTATTTCCTGATTATCGGATCCCCATTTTTATATCTCCTCCGAAATCGCAAAGATGTATTGATCCGTTTCATGAACAGTCTGACCGGAGCTTTCTATTTTTCCTATTTGTTGTTTATTCTATTACCGGCTGAAGGACCCCGGAATTATTATTTTTCGGATGGAATGACCCGTTTGGACGGCTACTTTTTTACTGTTCTGGCCCAGAATCTGGTTTATTCAGGTGGACTGAAGGGGGGGGCTCTTCCCAGTACGCACTGCCTGATCGCCGTGATCTGCTGGTACTATATGTACCAATTTAACCGCAAACTGGGCTATGGGCTTCTGATTCCCGTGATATCGCTGATCATTGGAACAGTCTGGTGCCGTTTCCATTTTGCGGTCGATTCGATACTGGGCATTTTAATTGCTGTAGTCTGTCTGGTTTATGAGGAGCGGCGATCCCGAACCTGATCAAATCCCACTGGGTTTGCGCGGTTGATAATGAGTATGGAGAAAGATATGGGATTTTGGGCCGAGGGGTTCCCCCAGGAACTCGCGGTACAGTTGCTGGATGGATGGATTCTCGTGAGCTTTGCGGATGGGTTTGCCGCGATCTTCTTGATAAATGGCTGAAATCCGGTGTTTAATCGTTTCAGTCGTGGTGTTATAGGGTTGCCCGCCCCCGCCGACACATCCCCCCGGACAGGCCATCACTTCCACAAAGTGATAAAAGGCTTGATTGGCTTTTATCGCGTCCAGAAGTTTTCGGGCATTCTTGATGCCATGAACGACTGCTACGCGCAATTCTTTATTCCCGACAAATACTGAGCCTTCCTTTATTCCATCATAGCCTCGGAGCAACTGATACTCGATGGTTTTCAATTCCTGGTTTGATATGATATCGGCCACAGTCCGCAGGGCGGCTTCCATCATACCCCCGGTTACTCCGAACTCCACGCCGGCGCCGGATGTGATACCGAGCGGTGCATCAAAATCGGAATTGGGAAGACTCGGCAGGTTGATGCCGTAGTTTTTCAGGATGCGGGCCAGTTCGCGGGTAGTCATGACGGCGTCGACCTCTTTGATACCATTTTCCAACCGCATTTCCGGGCGTTCGATTTCAAATTTCTTGGCCGAGCAAGGCATGATCGATACATTGAATATTTTTTGGGGATCCAGGTTCATTTTTTGCGCAATATAGGTTTTGGTGATGATGCCGGTCAACTGCTGAGGAGATTTGCAGGAGGACATATTGGGGATGAATTCCGGATAGAAGTGTTCCATGAACTTGATCCAGCCCGGCGAACAGGAGGTAAACATGGGGAATGGGCCGTCGTGTTGAATCCGTTCGATCAGTTCATGTCCCTCCTCCATGACGGCCAGATCGGCGCCGAAAACGGTATCGAAGACCAGATTGAATCCCAAACGCTTTAAGGCCGTGACCAGTTTCCCGGTTACCAGGGTTCCGGGGGGCATCCCAAATTCTTCGCCGATGGAAGCACGGATAGCCGGGGCCACCTGAACGGTGCAGAATAATTCGGGATTATCGAGGGCGGAACGGACCGTCTTGGTATAGCTTTGGTCCACGATGGCGGCAGTCGGACAGGCCAGCAAGCATTGACCGCACAGGATGCATACGGTGTCGCTCAGGGGCTGGTTAAAGGCCGGCAGGACAATGGTGTTGAATCCACGGTTGGTAAAATCCAGGGCATGAATACTTTGTACCTCTTTGCAGACTTTAACGCATTTTCCGCATAAAATACACATATCGGGCTGTCGCTTGATGGCTGAGGTGGAGGAATCGATCGGATTGTGACGTTTTTCACCGGTCCAGCGCCATTCCCGGATACCATATTCTTCGGCGACTTTCTGGAGCTGACAGTTTCCGTTACGGACACAGATCAGACAGTCCTGGGGATGGTTGGCCAGTAACAGTTCGATGATGGTTTTTCGAGATCGATAAACCTTCGGGGTGTGGGTGAAGACTTCAATACCGTTGTACGCGGGAAACGCGCAGGCCGGTGCCAGGGCGGTATTGCCCTTCACTTCGACGGAGCAGATCCGGCATGCCCCGCTGACACTCAGACGGGGATCATAACAGAGAGTGGGTATCTTAATGCCGATGATCTCCGCGGCTTGCAAAATCGTGCTGCCCTCCGGAACCATGGCTTCAATCCCATCGATTTTGACCTTGATCAGTTTGGTATCATGCATGGTGGAATCTCCTTCTAGCCTCGGGCGATGCATTTCCATGGGCATTTGCGATAGCATTCGCCGCATTTTATGCAGGTCTGCTGATTGATGACATGAATCTGTTTCCGGTCTCCACTGATGGCCTGAACGGGGCAGACGCGGGCACAGAGCGTACAACCGTGGCAGGTCGGCAGAATATGATAGGTGATGAAGTTTTTACAGGCCCCAGCCGGACAGCGTTTATCACGGATATGAGCGATATATTCATCCCGATAGTATTTAAGCGTACTGAGGATCGGATTGGGAGCCGACATG
This sequence comes from Candidatus Delongbacteria bacterium, assembly GCA_017997825.1. GTDB lineage: Bacteria > JAGOEH01 > JAGOEH01 > JAGOEH01 > JAGOEH01 > JAGOEH01. The sequence continues at coordinate 13,544 of JAGOEH010000067.1, forward strand.
CCAAGACCGCAGGCCGAGGTCAGACGTGCGACACCGGCCAGGGTTTCCAGGCGATCCAGGTCCTGCATCTCGCCATGCCCGGTGGTGATTCGTTCCAGGATTTCCAGCATTCGTTTGGTGCCTTCGCGGCATGGAATGCATTTACCGCACGATTCATGCTGGGTAAAATTCAAAAAATACTTGGCAAATGAGACCATACAGGTATCTTCATCTAGAACGACCAACCCCCCGGATCCCATAATGGCCCCGATTCCTTTCAGTGATTCATAGTCGACAGGCAGATCAAGATAGTCAGCCGTGATGCATCCCCCGCCGGGACCACCAATCTGAACCGCTTTGAACTTTTTATCGTTGGGTATGCCTCCCCCGATATCATAAACGATTTCACGAATCGTAATTCCCATGGGAACCTCGACCAGCCCGGTATGACGAACTTTACCGGTCAGGGCAAAGATCTTGGTTCCCCGGCTGGTGCCGCTGCCGACTTCTGCATACCATTCGGCCGAGTGTTGAAAGATGAGGGGGACATTGGCAAAGGTCTCCACATTATTGACATTGGTTGGGCATCCAAACAGACCTTTCTCGGCTGGAAAGGGCGGTTTGACTGACGGCATGCCCCGTTTTCCCTCGATCGAGGCGATCATGGCGGTTTCTTCACCGCAGACAAAGGCTCCGGCTCCCTGCACGATCTCCAGGTCAAACTCAAAGGAGGAACCCAGGATCGACGATCCCAGAATACCGGTCTCCCGCGCTTGTTGAATGGCGATCACGATTCGGCTGACCGCTAGAGGATATTCCGCCCGAACATAGATAAAACCATGGTGAGCTGAAATAGCATAAGCCGCAATGACCATACCCTCAATCAGACGATGGGGGTCGGCTTCCAAAATGCTCCGGTCCATGAAAGCTCCGGGATCTCCCTCATCGGCATTGCAAATGATATAGCGGGTCGGTCCTTGATTGGCTCGTGTGATGGCCCATTTTTGTGCGGTCGGAAATCCCCCCCCGCCACGACCTCGTAATCCGGCTTTTCGGACCTCTTCAATCACCTCGTCCGGGGTCATTTCAAACAAGGCCTTTTTCAATCCACGGTAGGTTCCTCCGGCAACCGCTTCATTGATGTTCTCCGGGTTGATCAAGCCGGAATTGCTGAGGACCCGGCGCATCTGTTTGGCATAAAAAGGGATCTTGTCCGCTTCTTCATAGGTTTGCTCAAAAAGCAATTCGGGAATAACCTGATGATTGATGATGGTTTTTTCCACAATCTCGACAATATGTTCCGGTTGTACCCGACAATAGAAAATATTCCCCGGGATAATCTCCACCAGCGGACCCATTTCACAGAACCCGCGGCATCCGGTCTCCACTATGGCCACCTGATGGCTTATTCCCTTCTCCGCCAGCGTTTGTTCCATTAGTTTCTTCAGACTGGGTTCTCCCGAGGTCTGGCATCCGGTGCCTTTACAAAGCAAAACCGTCACCGGTCGGCTTTCGGAGCGGCGAAGGTAGATTTGATCCAGCTTTTGAATGATCGATTGCTGGTCGGTGGTGAGTTCGGTTAACCCCAGCTTATGATAGACATAATCCTTACATGCCAGCCCGGGTTGATCCAGATTGGTTTGGCTGCAGCTTGTCGGCATTGGATTCATCGTTCACCTGCCTTGATGGAATTGATCAATTCATTAAGCCGATCGGATGTGACGCGGCCATGAATCTCTTCGTTTATTACCAGTGCCGGAGCTAAACCGCATGCCCCGATGCAATTGACAGTCTGTAAGGTAAATAACCCATCTGAGGTTGTTTCTCCGTTCTTGATGCCCAACAATCCTTCCAATTCCTCAATCAGGGCAGGCGCTCCCTTGACATGACAGGCTGTCCCGTTGCAGACTTGTACCACATATTTTCCCAAAGGTGTCAGTCTAAATTGAGAGTAGAAGGTCGCGATTCCGTAAATCTTTGCCCTCGGAACTCGCAATTTGACGGAAACCAGATTCAATACCGCTTCAGGCAAATACCCATAGATTTCCTGAACCTTCTGTAATACCATAATCAGATGATTGGATTTAAGGTGCGGGTTCTCCTCAAAATAGGTCTCGATGAGTCCACTATCAACACGAATCTCCTCAGGCTTCATTCGCGTCTCCTTGCTAAGAGATTTTATCGGAATACGATTCTATAATTCGATGCGGGTTGTTTTTTTTGGTAATTTTCAGATCAAACCCCTTCAGCCGGTTTTAATGATGTAATATCCCCCCCCCTGCATCCAAAAACAGTTGCTTACCATTAGCGAGGATTTCACGTTCATTGCGGCTTCACCAATCGGATCAGGCCGTCTGATCGAACAACGATCCGACCGATGTCATCCCTAAGGTCATGATTCCACCACTTTTGATGTAAATTTCTCGCTGGATGTTGTCGAAGGTGATTTGGGTTCGTTTTAATATGTTGGTGGTGGAACTGATCAGGTTGTTCTGAGACTCTCTGGCCCGGCCCATGTTGGATCCAATCAGGATTTGGGCATGCTGGGCATTGGCTTTGGCCGTATATCCCACCGAAATCATTGGAGGAGGTTGCATGGGACGCTCCTTGGT
>JAGOEH010000299.1 GCA_017997825.1 Candidatus Delongbacteria bacterium
CGACCTTTATCACCAATCGCCTGAGTCATCTGCTCTATTTTGATCGCTACGGTCAATGCATTCATCAAACCGAGTATCGAAAGGAATCCGATTCACTGGTCAAACCGGATTCCGGCCTGATTGCCCGCTTGAAGATCCACCCTCTAATTGCTCAACTCAATGATTCATCCCAGACGGTGACCTCGATTCTGGTTTTTTCACATACAATCATGATTGTTTCGTTGCGGCCCGTATTGACCAGCAATGCCGAAGGCCCCCCCCAGGGTGTCCAGGTGATGATTCGTGAGGTTGACGATCAGTTTCAGGATGAACTTCGGCAATTGACTCAATTGGAGTTTGAACTGGTGCCGGTTTCGGCTGATGATTCTTTGGTCCTGCTGCTTTCCGATGATCCGGACCTGAGTACTTCGGAGGTTCTGATCAGGCCGGATACGGCCCATCACTTGGTGGTGTACAGTCTGATTAGGGATATTGATAATCATCCGTCTGTCCTGATCAATCTTAAAATCAAGCAGGTCTATTATATCCAAACCCTCCGGAATTTAAGACTCTTTATTTATCTGGTGATTGTTTTTTTTGTGCTGATGGGGACCCTGATCCTCTTTTTTTCTGAGCGGATTTTGCTGGCGCCCTTGCAGCAATTGATCGATTTTGTAAAAAAAATCCATTTCATGGAAAATCTTTCTTCACGGCTAAGAATATCCCGGCATAATGAACTCTCCGGATTAGCCGACACCATCAATACCATGCTCTCTCAATTGGAGCTTGACCGGATGAAAAAACAGAGCATGGAGATGGAGATCCGGGAGAGTCGGATTCGATACCAGGCGCTGGTATCCGGGTTGCCCGATATTGTACTGGTCCACCTGAACGGTCGTGTTCTGTTCGTGAATCAGTCGGTCGAAGCGATTACCGGTTATGAGCCGGAGGAGGTTTATCAGATTTCATTGTATGATGTACTGGCCGATGAAGAGCGCCCCTTGTTTCTGACGTCGCCGAGCGATAAAAAAGAGGAAGTAAGGTTTTATATCAAGAGCGGGGCTATCAAGGTATTTGAAACTCGGTCTCAGGCTATTGTGTTCGATCATCAGTCTGCCGTTTTAGTGGTTTTGACCGATATTACCGAGCAGCGGAGCATCGAAAAAGAACTGGAAAAGAATGAAGCCCGCTTGCGGTATCTATTCAATGAATCGACGGATGCCATCTTTTATTGTGATTCAACCGATAAAATAATCCAGATCAATACTGCGGGCAGTGAAATGCTGGGGTGTAATCCGGTTGAACAAGCCATGGGTCTGGATCTGAAGAATATGGTGACGGATAAGCTGTTGTTTGCTGACATCAAACAGAGGATTTTCATCAACCGGGGGATTCGGAATGTGGAATTGAATCTGATGCCCCTTGAGGCTAAAACTGAAAAAACGGTTTTATTGTCGGCCATGCTCTTCAATCCGGAAGATGAACAAGCGGGAGGCTATTGGGGACTAATCCGGGATATTACGGAAATGAGAAAACTGGAACAACAACTGTTCCAGTCTCAAAAGATGGAAGGGATCGGTCGGTTGGCAGGAGGGATTGCCCATGATTTCAATAATATCCTGGGAGGGATCGTCGGCTATATTTCCCTGCTGCGTGAGAAGATGCCGCCGGATTCAAATTTACAGCGGTACATGGATGTTATCGAAAAAGGATCCTACCGGGCCATCGATTTGATCTCCAAACTGATGGTTTTCGCACGCGACCGGAAACAGGTTCTGGTCAGCGTCGATCTGAACAGTGTGTGTGAGGAAACAGTCAAAATTGCGTCCTCTACCTTTGAGAAACAGATCACCATCAACGAAGAGTATGGTCAGGATCTGCCGATGATCGATGCGGACCCGTCACAGATTCAGCAGGTAGTGTTGAATCTGCTGATCAACGCCCGCGATGCCATGCCGAATGGGGGGACTTTGACCATCAAAACCGGCCGTGAAGCGTTCAATCATTTGGATATCCAGCATTATCCGGAGGCCAAGGCAGGCCTCTATTCGGTGCTGAGTATCGCGGATACCGGACATGGAATGGATCGTCAAACCCAACAGCGGATTTTTGAACCATTTTTTACCACCAAGAGCGAAGGCAAGGGGACCGGATTGGGATTGGCAGTGACCTATGGTGTGATCAAAAACCATGGCGGTTTTATCAAGCTCTATAGTGAGATCGGATTGGGAACTGAATTCAGAATCTATATCCCGGCCGGAAGCGGCGTGGAGCATACCATCAGCTCGAGTTTTGATGATAAGATCCTATCCGGAAATGAAACCATCTTGGTGGTCGATGATGAGACTACCATTCTGAACCTGCTGAAAGAGGTACTTGAAAGCTATGGATATAAAGTGTTACAGGCTTCGAACGGTGAAGAGGCGCTCGACGTTTATCGCGAAAACTCGGCTTCCATTCGGATGGTGATTTTAGATGTCATCATGCCCAAAATGGGAGGACAGGAAACGTTACAGTATTTGAAATCCATGAATCCCGAGGTCAAGGTTATCGTGTCGACCGGATACAGTGAGGAGAGCAAGCTCGATCGGATCATCAAGGATGGGGTATGCGGAATTGTCTTTAAGCCGTACAAGTATACGCAGCTTCTTCAGAAAATCCGGCAGTTCCTGGATGAGTAACCCTTCATCAAGGATTCAGAACCTTAAATTCCAATTCGATTGAAATCCTGGCCTGACCTTTTTTATCCCAGATTGAAGATTTCCAGATATAGATACTATCCGGTACGATCGGATCTCCGACCGTAACGGTCAGGGTGACGGTGCCGGCATCTTCCGGGCTGCACCCCTCGGCATTGTAGCCTGTGAAGAGATCCGGTTCGTCCAGGATGGTCTGACGGGCCGAGCGGTCAGTCACCAGAATGGAAGCTCCGGGGAACACCCGGCCGTTGACGGCCTTGAACCCGTCAATTCCATTCACCCGAATCCTGATCGGTTCATTCATTTTGACCTGATTGGTGTTTAAGGGATTGCCGTCGGCATCGATCAGAACGGATTCTTCTACCGTAAACCCATCATAACTAAGGCTTAACCCGGTTTTTAAATCTTTTTTGATTCCTTTGCTGAACTGGCCGTTGCAGGCCAAGCCGGCCAAAATCCCAATGCATCCCATCATTATTACAGTCATAGTTTTAAATCGCATCGGTATACCTTCTCCTTTCGAAAATCATCGCCATGAGGGCGGAAAGATGGTTGATTCGTCGACGGTATGAATCGTTTCATCGGTTGGCGCTGTTTTCTGATTACGCCCTAATGATTGCGGTATTCATCGGTTTGGATCATCCTTTCGCTATCGAGTAAGTATGAATGAATATAATATAATCGGAATATTCGACGTGTCAACAATGAATAAATAGAGCTTGCGGATT
>JAGOEH010000300.1 GCA_017997825.1 Candidatus Delongbacteria bacterium
ATAGTTGATTAAAGTCTCTCATTCCGCATGATCGGGAATATGCCAGCCGCTGGGTGCAATTCCCCGCAAATCCATGACTGCATACCAATTGTAAAGCCGTCCGTAGGTCGCAACATACGATGTGTCATTGTCGTAATTGCAATAGGCTCCGGTCGTCAATTCGCTCCACTGTATGCTGTCCGTGATATTCGGTATTTCAGCCTTATTCCGGTATCGGGTTGTCCTCAGATTTTCAGCCATCCAAATCTGATCACCGATTTGGACCGTTTTGTAGGTAATTCCGTCGCGGGGATCGGTAAACTCACCATAGACCGACCTGAAATCAAATTTGTAGCATTCTCCACCATTCGGAATCTGATTGTCCAGGGTATCATTGATGTATTCGGTCGCATACCCGATGAAGCGATAGGTATCGCCGGGATTGAATGATCCGGTTTTGTTCAGTGATGGATGGTCATCCGAAATCTGCCCCTGATAGGCGATGGTAATCGTCTGTCCGGTCGTCTGGCCCATTTTCAATACCTTGATCGATTGGGTTTCTTCTCCAATCGTGGCTGCAATAATGTAAATCCCCTGAGCCAGGCCCTCTCCCTCCAGACTGAAACGATGATATCCCGCCCGGTACTCGCCGGTCATGGATGCTGTTTTCCGTCCCACCAGATCAAAAACCGAAATGGTCAATGGTTTTTGAACCTGAAGATGGATTGTGAAGCCGGTTTGGTTTTCAAAGGGATTCGGAGAGTTCCGTGAGATGGAGAAACTTGAAGGATCAATTATACCGGATTCCTCAATTCCCGTAAAACCGTCCAAATCCAATGTGTTTGACAAAACCAGGGTCGTATCGCGGGACTGGGTTTTATTCAGGACCCTGATGCTGTCGATCTCAACCACCTTTCCGACAGAGGGGTCTCTCCCGATGAAACGGATCTCATGAGCCAATGAAACATGCGTCATTATCATACTGCCGACTATCGTCATCATCGTTATCATAATGATAAATCGGCTGATTGTCTTTTTCAATTCCATTCGGTCACCCCATTTGTCATTTGATCAGGATTGACTTTACCACACACGAAGCCGATTGATTCTCGATCTTGATAAAATAGAGTCCGGATGGAAGAGCCGTTCCGGATCGATCCCTGCCATGCCATACAAGGGTATGATCCCCGGCGATCATGCTGCCCTGGAAGATTTGTCGGCAGGATTGTCCTTGGCTGTTATATACCGTAACGGAAACCGGTCCGTTGACAGGCAAATGGAACCGGATTTGGGTGTCACCCGAGAATGGATTGGGAGCGACGATCGCGGTAATGGCGTCTGAATCGCTCATCGCATCCGGAGATTCAGCCAAGCCGGTTTTGATTTTGATGCCCTTGAAGATCCTTCCTCCAGTTCCGACGGCCCATAGGGTGGAATCGCCGACCATTTCAATGGCTACCAGTTCGGTATTTATGAAATCACTCCCGATATCCTTCCACCATTGTCCGTAACTGTCCGTGTAGAATAACAGATCGCCATGAAAAGAAACACCCCCGGTATCCGCCAGGATGATGATGTCTTTGCCGGAAATGGCTTCGAGATCATTTATGGTGTATACATCCTGATCATCAAAAGTCATTTCACGTTTATAGAACCAATTGATTCCCCCGTCGTCGCTTCGGTAAAACATCCAACCGGCCGCAATCATGGTATCGGGAGGGGCCAATTGGATCTGGTCAACGATCATATTCAAAACAATCAGTTCTTCCCAATGATACCCGCCGTCATGGGTTTGCAGAATGGTGGATGGAGCAGAATTATCGAAGCCATAAAAATACATGGCATAACCGTTCAGAGAATCCATAAATACGATGGATCTAAAATTTTCAATCTGATAGGAATGGGGACGACTGATCTGATACTGCCAGATCCAGTTTGATCCGCCGTCTTCGGTATAGAGGATTCCGGCCAGTTTGTCGGAAGAATCGGTGAAACCATCGCCGCCGACAATCCAGCCGGTATCGGCATTAATGAAAAACAGGTCATACAACGGAATAGGGTTGGGGTAATCGATCTGAATCCAGTTTTTCCCGCCATCGATGGTTTTAAAAATCTGGCCGGGCTTTTCATACTCTCTACTGATGATATACCCATGGAGCGAATCGGGGAAAAAGACTTTGGTCAATTTTATGCCTGATATGGGTAATGTCTGTTGGTGCCAGGTGTCTCCACCGTCGTCGGTATGCAGAATCGTGCTGCCGGCACCGACGGCCCAGCCGTGTTGGGGATCAGGGAATATCACATCCACCAGCGTTTCATTCACCGGACTGACCTTTTCCGCCCACTGAAAAGGATTCCCATCCGCCCAAATTATTGATCCCAAACTGATCATGATCAGTAATAACAATCGAATCCGTTTACGGTCCATACAATACTCCTTGAGTTTTATGAAAATTATTTATAAGTGAGAAATGGCAATAATATATGGTTATTTGATATTATTTCGCAAACTCTGTTCATGGATCAATCCCTTTCCCCGGAATGCAAAAATGTAATAATTATGCCCCGGTATTTATACTGCGATCTAACCAAGCTGTGATCAGATAGCATTTAGTTATTTCCACCATCTGCTCCTTATTCATCCATTATGGATTTAGCGTTTGATTGTAAAAATCATAATACAATTATATCAATTTGTCAATAGTTTTATTTAATCTTTTTTACATTTCTGAAAATTATGAAATAATTATTCCTTCAACAACATTATGAATCATAATCCATACTGAATACTTTTTCTTTTGATGCGAAACATAGGCTAGGTGGTTTGATAGTTGAATCCATCAGATGTATTCAAGCAATTCGTTATGATCTTCGAAACACTGTTCGATGGGCCATTGCATCCCAGTCAGCCAAACAAACACACCCAATCGGATATCCTCTGGAGCGTTGCTGATATAGCAGAAATACTCTCATGTCTGTTTCCATGTACGTCTGATAATCAGCAGGCTATCAAAAATAAAACCCGAGGGGTTAAGAAACCGGAGGATTCATCTTCTATGAATTATGAATTGATATTGATAATGATATTTATATTTTAATTTGTTTAAATTGAAAATAAATTTAAATACTGAATTTTGCTATTGACAAATGAGAGAGGTATAATTATTAATGATCATACCAAACTGATCATATTCGAATAACGGATTGAGAAAAGGATGGTTTGTGGATGAAAATGGTTTCTGAAAATCTCCAGTTGATTCGCACATACCGCAAGTTTCCAAGTTTCCAAGTTTCCAAGTTTCCAAGTTTCCAAGTTTCCAAGTTTCCAAGTTTCCAAGTTTCCAAGTTTCCGGAGGGTTGCGGCCACAAAACGGCAGACGGATGATATCGATCGCTTGGGCTTTATCCGCTATATCGATTG
>JAGOEH010000301.1 GCA_017997825.1 Candidatus Delongbacteria bacterium
ACTTCCGGCGGCGCTTCCGTTTCGCCCGGTTTGAGCATATACCAGGTCCGCTGAAGATCGGAACAATACTGGTTGATTTTCAATCCAAAATCCATATTCAGCACATCGCCGGCCTGAATAACCCGGTCCGACGGCCCGACATGGGCTTCTGCGCCTTCCAGCGGCATCCCGGTAAAGACCGACGGACAGGACTCAGTATCCCAGGCCGTCTCCAATCCCCGTTCCGCCATACGCTGTCTGAACCAGTCCTGGACCTCTTTTTCGGTCCGGCCGGGTCTTAAAAAAGCAGTTACCCGATGATATAAATCCTGGGTTTCTTCAATAGCCCGCCGAATCCGTTCAATCTCAGTCGGAGATTTTCTTCCCCGTAACGCCGCTACCACCGGCTGGGACGAGATGAAACGATCCGCCCACTCACTGCCGGCCACCAGACTCTGCAAGGTCAAATACATTCCATGAGTCAATCCGTCCGCCATACAATCATTTTCCGAATAATTCAGGGCAATCCGATTCGGCTTTTTTTGCGACAATACCTCCAACAAGGGTTCCCGGATCGATTTTACATAGGGAATAACCTGCTTGAAAACCCCTCGTTTCTCCAGATTGGGCCGGTCCAGACTGCCGACAATCGCCACGGAATCCCCATCAGCGGTAATGATAAAAGCCGACTGCCAGGTATAGCCTGTGCCCAGGATCAAATCCAGAGCCGGTTCATGAATGGTATGGGCTTCACGTCCAAAGCTCAGCCACATGTCGATGCCCATCTCGTTTAAAATCCCGGCAGCTTGGTGAACCTTTTCCTTTTGCATTCTGATCTCCTTTGTTGGCTATAGTCAATCAATACAATAATTTTACACTAAAATCAACTTATTTTTCAAAGAAATTGAACTTGACATCCCAGTCATATCAGCCTATATTTTAAAAGGGACGATAATTGGGTCGGATCCACCCGACCGGGGATCATCCCGCCCGCCGGAGAAGCAATCGGACGCTATCCGCCGGAAAATCGCCTTTGAGTCCATCACAGGGAGGAATCATGATATATAAACATAAACACCCCGCTATCGTCATTGTGTTGGTCATCCTGATCGGGCTGACAGCCGGCTGTTCTCAGCCGTCCAAGATCGCTCCATTGATTCCGATGCAGGATTTTTTTAAAAATCCGGAACAAACCGCTTTCAAGCTCTCCCCCGAGGGAGATTATATCGCCTTTCTTCAACCCCATCAATCCCGCCTGAACGTATTCGTGCGATCGATCGATAGCGACTCGGCCATCCGCATTACCCATTCTACCGATCGGGATATCCACAAATTTTTCTGGGCCGGCAAGAATCGGATCGCTTATCTCAAAGATCAGGACGGAAATGAAAATGACCACCTATATGCCGTTGATCTGGACGGCAACCGTTTCAAAGATCTGACGCCTTACCCAAACGTTAAAATCGAAATCGTGGATGATCTGAAAGATAATGACGAAGAAATGCTGATTATGATGAACCTTAACAATCCGCAGGTTTTTGATGTTTATCGGATCAATACCTATACCGGGCACCTCCAATTGATCGCGGAAAACCCGGGCACCATTACCGGCTGGCTAACCGATCACAAAGGAGCTCTCCGGGTCGCTCTCTCCAGCGACGGCGTAACAACCAGCCTGCTGTACCGGGAAAATGAAAACGCACCATTTACACCGGCCGTCACCACCAATTTTAAAGAAACCATTAACCCCCTGTTTTTCAGCTATGATAACCGCTATTTATATGTATCCAGCAACATCGGCCGTGATAAATCCGCCATCATGAAGTATGATCCCGCCACCAATCAGATGATGGAATTGATCTACCAGCATCCGGAGGTGGATGTTGAAAAGCTGATGAAATCCGATAAACGCCAAACCATCCTGGGAGTAGCCTATATCACGGACCGGATTCACTATCAGTTTTTTGATGCCGAACGCCAAACGATGCAGGACGATCTCGAACGCCGGCTCCCCGGCAGTGAAGTTACCGTGGTCAGCCTGAATCGGGATGAAACCCGCGGTCTGGTCAAAACCTCCAGTGACCGATCAATGGGCAGTTACTATCTGTATGAAATCCCGAGCCGGAACCTGCGCAAGCTGGCAGATATCAACCCATGGCTCGACGTAGCGGATATGGCCCCGATGAAACCCATTCAGTATCGGTCACGGGACGGATTGATCATCCACGGCTACCTGACTCTTCCCTTAGGCATGGAAGGAAAAAAGCTGCCCGTCATCATCAATCCTCACGGAGGCCCATGGACCCGTGATTACTGGAGATTCAATCCCGAAGTCCAGTTCCTGGCCAATCGGGGATATGCGGTTCTGCAGATGAATTATCGAGGATCCACCGGTTATGGACGCACGTTTTGGGAGGCATCCTTCAAACAATGGGGACAAGCCATGCAGAATGACATCACCGACGGCGTCGATTGGCTGATCCGAGAAGGGATCGCCGATTCAGGACGAATCGGAATTTATGGGAGTTCCTATGGCGGCTACGCCGTTTTGGCCGGGGTCACCTTTACCCCGGACCGCTATGCCTGCGGGGTGGATTATGCCGGAGTATCCAATCTCTTCACACTGATGCAGACCATTCCGGTTTACTGGGAGCCGTTACGCCGCATGGTCTATGAAATGATCGGAGATCCCCAAACCGACAGCCTCCTGCTCCATCAAATCTCACCGGTATTCCACGCCGACCGGATCCGGGCCCCCCTGTTCATCGCCCAGGGTGTCAATGATCCCAGGGTCAAAAAAGGGGAATCGGATCAGATTGTGGAAGCCTTAAAAAAACGCGGCATCGATGTCCTGTATATGGTCAAACAAAATGAAGGCCACGGATTCAGCAACCAGGAAAATCAATTCGATTTTTATCGCACCATGGAAGAATTTTTAGGCAGACACCTGGGAGGCAGGATCGAAACCCTGCCTCAATAGTCCATAATCGATAGCGGCTGAAACCCGGTGAATCATGGCCTGCTGTGCGGCATCCCCGATCAGGCATGATGCCGGATCATGGTGCGGTCATAAATATATAAACCTAAAATCGAAATCAGACCCATTCCGGCCACAATCATCCACATGACCGGGGCCTGCATCGTACCACCGGCCTGAACCGGCTTTTCCACAAAAGTCTCAAACAATATCCCGCCTATCGGGGCTCCGATAATAGTTCCGATCGCCATCGGCAGATTGGCATAGCCCAAAAACAATCCCTCCTGCCCCTTGGGAGCGATCGCTCCGATATACTGATAAATCCGGGGAGAAGCCAGCATCTCGCCGATCGCCATCGACGCAATCGATATCAGGATAAAAATACCCCCCACCGGCATCCAGAATAGCCCCCAACTGACTCCCTGATAGGGATCCAGAT
>JAGOEH010000302.1 GCA_017997825.1 Candidatus Delongbacteria bacterium
CAAAGTAGCTGGGGAATTCGAGGCTGATTTTATTCTCATCTCCGGGCCAGCCGGTACGCAGGAGTTTGGAAAAAATTATTTTCTCATCCACGCAGAAGATCCGGTTGCCTTCAAACAGCACGATCAGGGACTTTTGTTTGCTGTAATAGCGCCAGGGGATTTTGACCAGTTTATAACCGGACTTCCGGGATTGGACCAATTCAGGGAAAAGACGGCTGTTATTGAAAGAAAAGATGGCGATGATGACTGTCAGAATGATCAGAATACCGACATTATTGGATACAATATCGGTCAGACTGTCAAAATTGAAGAGAAAGCGGTCACGGCGGCGGCGTTTCATATCATCCCTCAATCCGCCACTTTCCAGTTAGGCAGCATGGGTTCGACACCGAAATTCAGGGTTGAAATCTTCTGAAGAAAATGGCGGGCCTGGAAATACGTGACAATCCCGCCCGGGTATACGGCAAAGATAATATATTCCTGGTGATCGGTGAAATTCCGGTGGTATTGGTGGTTAATTTCCTGAAGATTGTACAGATATCCGAGATAAAGTATAATCCCCATTTCTTCGTTCCATGGAATGACGGTTTTAGTATCCTGAAGGATCAGTTCATCTTTTTTGCAGATAACATAATGGGGATAGATGAATTCGGGTTTCCCGATCATTTTGAATTCCACCATCACGGTATCTCCATTCTTGCGGTCATCCTGGGATGACGCCTGGGCGGATTGATACTCCCCTTCCGGGGTTGAAAAAAGGAGGCACAGGCTGATGAAGGCCAGGATTCCCATTGTGGCCAACAGGATAGTTAGAAAAGGGAAAAGGTTAAGGCCGGGGGCAATTTTTCGGGGTTTCATCGGATAAAGTCGATTGTCCGGCTGTCAGCCGGGGCGGGGGCGGTTGATTGTGAATGGGTTTCAGGTCACGGTGGTAGAATCCGGGTTATTGAGCCGTCAAAATCCACGGGTGGATAATCCTATACATGGATCGGGACGGGGTTTAGATAAAAATTATAATAAAACCGGCGTGAAAAGTCAAGGTGTTATTCGGGTCGGGATTTGAACTCCGATAAAAACAGCTTGCATTCCCGGGTTAAAATCGATATACTATAAACAATCGTCTAAAGATCGCAAGGGTTTCACAATTGGGGGTTAATCTCCCCTATTGATATAGTTGACGAATTATTGATGACCAATCCGGTAACAAAACCATCAACAAGGAGTGACGATTATGATCAAGGAAGAGATCCGGTCATTCATCCGGGGTGATGTTCTACCACGTTTTTTACGGTATGTTGCGATTCACACCACATCGGACGAGGACAGCACGACCCATCCATCGACGGCCTGTCAGTTTGATCTGGGGCGATTGCTGGTCGAGGAGTTGAAGGGGATGGGAGTGAGCGGAGCTGAGATGGATGAGTATGGATATGTGTATGCAGTATTACCGGCTACCCCGGGATATGATTCGACCGATCCGGACAGTTTGGGATTCTGTGCGCATCTGGACACCTCGCCGGCTGTCTCCGGCAAGAATGTCAAACCTGTCATCCATCCTCATTATCAGGGAGAGGTAATCACTTATCCGGCCGATCCGGGATTGAAACTGGATCCGGAGGATTGTCCGGCGCTGCGGCAGTTTATCGGGGAAGATATCATTACCTCATCCGGTGATACGCTGTTAGGGGCGGACGACAAGGCAGGAATCGCCGAGATCATGAGCGCACTGGCGGCCATGGTTCGATTCCCCGAGCTCCGGCATCCCGAGATCCGAATCTGTTTTACCCCGGATGAGGAGATTGGGCAAGGGACGGCCAAGATTCAGATCAGCCGAATGGGGAAGGTTAGCTATACCCTGGATGGGGGGATTATCGGTGAATTGGAGAATGAGTGTTTTGATGCTTACGGCGCCAAGATCCGTTTCAAGGGACTGAATGTACATCCCGGTGAAGCGAAGAATAAAATGATCAATGCCGGCGCCATTGCCGCCCGGTATCTGGCGGCGATGCCGGAATGGCAGACCCCGGAACATACCGAACTACGAGAGGGATTTTTCCATCTGACCCGGATGCATGGTGACGAAAACCAGGCCGAGCTGCAATTCATCATCCGGGATTTTATCCATGCCGAGAATCTGAAGCGTATTGAGCTGCTTCACAGTCTGAAGGATTATTTTATGCACCGTTATCCCGGCCTGGAGATCGACGTGGAGACGCGTGAGCAGTATCGCAATATGAATGAGGTTTTATGCCGGCATCCGGAAACCGTAGACATGGCCAAAAAGGCCATTGAAAATGCCGGATTGAGGGTTATCCAGAAAGCGATTCGTGGCGGAACGGACGGAGCCCGGCTGAGTTTTATGGGAATTCCGACCCCCAATCTGTTTGCCGGAGGTCTGTTATTTCATTCGCTGAAAGAATGGATTCCGGTGATGGCGCTGGAAAAAGCGGCCGAAGTAATACTGGGGGTATCGGAATTATGGTATGATCGGAGTCAATCCGCTACCTAGTTGTCGAAACGACCGGAAAATAAAGAAAAAAAACGGTACCTACATCCGGTTCGCTTTCGAATCGGATGTAGCCATTATTCTGCTTGATAATGCCATAGACCAACGACAATCCCAATCCGGTACCTTTTCCGGGGGCTTTGGTGGTGAAAAAGGGTTCAAATATTTTGGATTGAAGGGAGTATGGGATACCGGAACCATTGTCCCGGATCCAGATATGGATATACCGGCCGGGATTGATCACATTATCGACGGCAAAGATCTCTTCGCGGGTGGTAATGACCTGTTGCCCCACCTCGATCATTTTTTCATAATGATCATCGTGGAATCCGTCGATCGAATTGAGGATCAAATTCAGGAGAGCCTGATTCAACTGGTAGGGATCGAGTTCGACCAGATGAGTTTTACTTTCTTCCTGAATACTCAGAGCCAGTTTGATATCTTTTTTCTTGAAGCTGGAAACCAGTTCCAGGACATCCCGAAGGACCTGATGAGGGTTCATGGTTTTCCGGTCGGATTGATGCTGGCGGGCATAGGTCAGGATTTGGCTGGTAAGTTTTTCCAGGGTTAAAGAGGCTTTATGGATTTGGGAGAGATGTTTCCGGCTTTTCTCATCTTGAGCGTTATTGAGGAGCAGGGTTGTGAATCCTTTGATGACTGTATTCAGGTTATTGAACTCATGGGCGATCCCGCCGGCCAGAACGCCCAGGCTTTCCATTTTTTGGGCCTGAGTCAGGGCTTTTTCATAATTGATCATGCGGGTGATATCAAAGAGGACGCCTTCGTAGACCGGGCCGGAATGAGAATCGGAATTGACGACCAGGGTCAGCAGGAACACATATTCCCGATTATGCAG
>JAGOEH010000303.1 GCA_017997825.1 Candidatus Delongbacteria bacterium
TCCCGAAGTATCCTGCGAAGTCATCTGCGACGGATTCCATCTTCATCCCGCCATCCTGAAGCTTTTGATGCGGGTCAAACCGATCGATCGAATCGTGATGGTGACCGATTCTCTCAAGCCGACCGGACAGAAAAACGGCCCCTTAATGGCCAATAATGAAGAGGTCTTTCTCGAGGATGGTGTTTTCAAACGCAAATCGGATCATGCCATCGCCGGATCGGCTCTGACTATGATCAATGGGGTCAAAACCTTGCATGAACTCGGTTTTCCGATGGAAAACATTCTGAGGATGGCCAACAGCAATCCGGCTGCAGTTTTGCTGAGAAACCAGCAGATCGGCAACCTGATTCCCGGCCGAGATGCCGATATTGTTGTGTTTGACAAAGATTTTCAAATCCAAATGGTTTTCGTGAAAGGTGTTATCAAAAAGCTCTTTGAGTAGGGAGAAACTATGTTCAGTGACCAACGTCTCGAAACAATGCCCCGCAGCCAATTAGCTGAATTGCAGTTGGAAAACCTCAATCGAACCCTGCAGCATGCGCTTCAATCCGAGTATTACGGAAAAAAGCTGGCCGCTTTCAAAGGGCGGAAACTGACTGATTTGAATCAGCTTCAAGAGATCGGATTCACCACCAAGGATGACCTGCGTCAAAATTTCCCCTATGGTTTCCTGTGCGTTGATCTGAATCAGTGCGTCCGCCTTCATTCCTCTTCCGGTACGACCGGGACTCCGACCGTTGTTTTTCACACCCAAACCGATCTGGATACCTGGACCGATTTGTTGGTACGGGATATGGTCATGGTCGGAGTTACTCCCTCCGATGTCTTTCAGAATATGATGGGCTATGGACTCTTTACGGGAGGACTGGGATTTCATTATGGAGGTGAACGTTTGGGAGCTCTGACAATCCCTTCCGGGCCGGGAAACAGCAAACGTCAGATCTGGTTTATGCAAACCTTCAAAACCACCGTCATCCATATATTACCCAGCTATGCGCTCCACCTGATCAGTTCATTCCAGGAGATGAAAGTTGATCCTAAACGAGACCTGAATCTGAAAATCGCCTTTATTGGAGCCGAACCTCACAGTGAAGAAATTCGACGCAAGATTGAAGATTTTTATGGTATTAAGGCCTATAATTCGTATGGTCTATCCGAAATGTGCGGCCCCGGAGTAGCCTTTGAGTGCCCCTATCAGTCCGGATTGCATCTGTGGGAAGATTTTTTTTATATGGAAATCATCGATCCCATCAGCGGCAAGGTTCTCCCCGACGGAGAAGAAGGTGAACTGGTTCTGACGACCCTGCAAAAACAGGCCATGCCCCTGTTACGCTATCGGACCCGCGATTTGACCCGTATTATCCCCGGATCTTGTCCCTGCGGCCGAACCCACCGTCGGATCGAACGCATCAAGGGACGTTCCGATGACATGCTGATTCTGAACGGCGTCAATATTTTCCCGATCCAGATCGAAAAAGCACTCATGAAAATTCCCGAAATTGGAAACCATTATATCATTGAAATCCACAAACAAAATTTTATGGATAAAATGATTGTCAAAGTCGAATTAAACGACCAAATTTTCGGCGGAACCCTCAATGATCTGGAACAACTCCAGCATCGCATCGGCGAAGAGCTGAAGGCCGAATTGGTCATTAGCCCCAGTATCAAACTGGTCGAACCGGGGAGTCTCCCGGTTTCCGAAGGCAAAGCCAAACGCGTGTTTGATCTTAGACAATCCCAATAATGGAGGGTGGAAAATGGCACATCAAATTTCGATTTTCGTGGAAAACAAGCTGGGTTGCCTGGATAAAATCACCCAAATTCTGGGAGAGCATCAAATCAATATTCGAGCGGTTTCATTAGCCAGCCGGGGAGAATTCGGTGTCTTGAAGCTGCTGGTCAATGATCCTGATCTGGCCTATACCCAATTGAAAACCAGCCATCTGATCGTTTCTAAACGGGAAATTATGGCTGTCCTGATCAACGATCAACCCGGTGAGCTCCATAAACTGCTCACCCTGCTGACATCCAACCAAATCAATATTGAAGACACCTATGGGTTTATCCTGGAAAAAGGGAAACAAGTCGTTATGGTATTGGAAGTCGAGAAATATCCCGAAGTTCAGGCGGTTTTAGATCGCCACCAGATTAAAACTCTGACTGATCAGGAAATTTATTCACTTTAATCAAGTACCGGGATTCTCCGGAATCCCGGCACTTGATCCGATTGCCAATTGGATTGATACATCCTGATGTCCATTGAAAAATAGGATGGTTGATCGCTCTGACCTCATGTTTTATTCTAAACCAATCATACTCTTTATGGAGAAGACCTATGCCCCGATTACGGATTCCGTTATTTATTCCATTGGCTGGACTGCTGCTTATCCATTGTGTATCCATCGTTAAACGGGATCCCAAAACCCACGCGGTACATCGGATCGAACAATGCATTCGGGAGCAGGCTCGTTCTCCCTATCGGGGACCGATCCCAGCCAGGACTCGTCTGGATTCGGTTGTGATTGACGACACCTTGAAAAAATTGGATATCCACCTCTCCGGTGAGCTGTCCGTCCTGCCGATTCGCCCCTCCGGTTGCGACAGCCTGACCGCTCTTTGCCGACGATACCTAGGTAAAGACTACCAATCCTATCATCTGAGTTTCTATTGTATGGGATACCCGATTGAGGAACTGATTCCCAACTTTTACCGTCCGCGTCCGGCTCAATGGGACCGAACCCGGATGCCCCTCAAACCGGCCGACAAGGGAGTTCCTTTGTGTATCAATCTTGAAGAATCCAATCGGATTCCCGGTGCCGGATTATGGGGAAACCATATTGCGGTTTGGCCGAGCCACGGCTGGTATTACTCGGCCGGGATGAAGCGCTGGGAATGGCAACGCCCGCGTCTGTTCACTACCGTCGAAGATCTGCTTCCCTATACCTTCATTATCCCCTATTTATTACCAATGCTGGAAAACGCAGGAGCGGTAGCCTTGATTCCCCGCGAACGGGATTACCGGATCGAGGAATCGGTTGTCGATAACGATTCTCCGAACGATTCCATCCATAACGGATTCTATCGGGAAACGCTCTCCGGACTCTGGAAAAACTCCCCACAACCTGGTTTTGCACTAGGCAATCCCCCCTACCCCGCCAACTTCAATCCTTTTTTACAGGGAACGGCCCGGTACTGTCTCAGTGATACTACAGCCGCTACCTTCGCCGAATGGATTCCCACCATCCCCCGTGACGGTGATTACGCGGTATATATTTCGTATCAGCATTCATCCCAAAATGTGGATGATGCACATTATACGGTCCACCATACCGGGGGACAAACCCG
>JAGOEH010000068.1 GCA_017997825.1 Candidatus Delongbacteria bacterium
CCGAACTGGCCAATAGTTCCAATGGTGATCTGTTCATCAGTCTGCATGTCAATTCCGCCCCCAGTACCACCGCCAGCGGAATCGAGACCTACTATTTATCTCTGACCCAGGATATATGGGCCCAGCAGTTGGCTGCACGTGAAAATGCCACTACCCTTTTAAAAATCGCCGATCTGAATAATCTTTTGAGCAGCATCCTGATCAATTCCAAAATGGATGAGAGTGTCCGTTTTGCCGGGATTACCCATCAGCACTTGATCAAGGAATCCCGCGCCCAGGATCGGGGCATCAAGAAAGCACCGTTCATTGTGCTGATCGGCGCCAATATGCCTTCCATTCTGGTGGAGATCGGTTTTATCTCCAATAAGGAAGAACGACGGAAATTGCTCACCGATCAGTATCAGAACAAGATTGTGAATGGATTGTTCAAGGGAATCAAAGAATATTCTGCTATTTTGAAGGATGAACACTGATCCTGGACAATCAGGCCCCCATTCTTCCCGTAATCCCCTACTGCATTTAATTGAAAAATAGATTTTGCCGCCGGAGAGGGATTCTCTCCCTATGCGATCAGATATAGAATGGTGATGCCGTTCAGCCTAAGATGGCCAGCAGAACGCCGGCGGCGATGGCGGATCCGATCACGCCGGAAACATTGGGTCCCATGGCATGCATCAGCAGATAATTGGTGGGATTCTCTTCCTGCCCCACGCTATTGGCGACCCGCGCCGCCATCGGTACGGCGGATACCCCGGCCGAACCGATCAGGGGATTGATTTTTCCTCCCGACAATCGATACATAATTTTTCCCAAGACCACACCGGCTGCCGTGCCGAAACTGAAAGCCAGAAATCCCAATAACACGATCCCCAAAGTCTGCAGATTCAGAAATTTTTCGGCCGATAGTTTTGAACCCACACTCAGTCCCAAAAAGATAGTCACAATATTGATCAATTCATTCTGAGCCGTCTTGTTGAGTCGTTCCACCACTCCGCATTCTCGCAGCAGATTGCCGAATGCCAGCATCCCCATCAACGGAGCGGAATCGGGAATTAATATTACGGTAATAAAAACAATGATCAATGGAAACAGAATCTTTTCCTTACGGCTGACGACCCTCAGGGTCTGCATCTTGACGGAACGCTCCTCTTTGGTGGTCAGCCATCGCATAATCGGCGGCTGGATGATCGGTACCAGTGCCATATACGAATAGGCAGCCACCGCAATTGAACCCAGCAAATGGGGAGCCAGCCGGGATGATAAAAAGATGGAGGTCGGACCATCCGCTCCGCCGATAATGGCTATGGACGCGGCCTCCTTCAGAGTAAAATCGAATCCGGGAATCAGATTCAGACATAATGCCCCTATCAGGGTCCCGAAAATTCCGAATTGAGCGGCGGCGCCCAAAAGCGACATGGTCGGATTAGCAATCAAGGGACCAAAATCGGTCATGGCACCTACCCCCATAAAAATCAAGAGGGGAAATATTCCGGTATCTATTCCGGCGGCATATAAATGTCCCAGTAATCCCTGCGGCCCTGCAATATCAGCGATCGGAATGTTGGAAAGAATCCCGCCGAAACCGATCGGGATCAGCAACAATGGCTCAAACTTTTTCTCGATCGCCAGATAAATCAACACCAGACTAACGAAAATCATCATCAACTGCTTCAAGGAAATCGTCATAATACCGGTTCTGTTCAGCAAATTATCAGCCATCATCCCGATGGATGGGGTCGAATCCTGCGTTTGACCATAGATCAACCCGAATCCCATCACTATCATTATCAAACTCAATAACCATATTCTCTTCTTCATGAGCTTCCCTTTCTGCTTTATCGTCCGAAACCTACGGTCAGGCCGGGATTAATGAACAGGAATAAACAGACTCCATCCATCCCCAGCGAGTCATCACCCAATCGATATCCCGACGGATTTCTCTGCTTCGGGAATCAATCAAATCAAATGGCATCACCCGACGGGTTCAGATAGGGACGGGTCTGATTAAATTCCGCCCATTATAATGAAAAATCAAAGGAAAGTCAATAGTCATATCGGAACAATAAACACCATGATATTCATTTATCAGGAAAAAACTATTGACAAGCCTCCGCGTTCGATCTATATTAAAAGAACGGAATACGAAATTTGAAGCCCAATGAATCGTTTTTACAGGAGAGATACAATGGCCAGACGAATACTTGTCATCGATGACCAGAAAGACATTCGTGATGTTTATCTCCAGATACTGTCCAACACCCCCAATCCGGAAAGCAGCCACCTCAAATCTCTGGAAGATGAGATTTTTTCTGAGCCGGAACAACTGCCGATCATCGTGACCAATACCATCGATTATGATGTCGACTGTGCCTCGCAGGGTTTGGAAGCGGTAGAGATGGTCCGTCGATCTTTGGAAGAGAATAATCCTTATATGGTGGCCTTTGTCGATATGCGAATGCCGCCGGGAATCGATGGAAAAGAAACCGCCAAACGGATTCGGGATCTGGATGATAACATCGAATTAGTTGTAATCACCGCTTTTTCCGATCATTTATGCTCCGATATCGTCGATTATATTGGTTCTCCCAGCAAGCTGCTCTATCTGAAAAAACCGTTTGATGTGGAAGAAATCAAACAGATCGCGACCAATCTGACTGAAAAATGGCTGTTAAACCTTCAGAACAAAGAGTACACCGAAAATCTGGAAAAGATCATTCTGGAACGAACCCGTGAAATCATTGAAAAGAATAAAACACTGGAACGTCTTTCGACCATGGATATCCTGACGGAATTAAACAACACCCAAAAGTTCTATGATGAACTGGAAAAGGAAATTGAACGGCTCCGTAAACTGGAGGTGGAACAGACCAATCCCAACAGCTTGGTCCTGGTGATGGTCGATATCGACAATCTCAAATATTACAATGAGTTATTCGGGCATTGGAATGGTGATATGATTCTTAAAACCGTCGCCGAGATCCTCAAGATGACCTTCCGCAGGATCGATATCATTAGCCGGGTGGGTGGTGATGAATTTATGATCATTCTGCCCCAGACTGAGATCAATACCGCTAAAACCACCTGCGACCGACTGCTGGACTGCATCATCGGTAAGTTCACTTTCAAGGATATGGTTTATCTACTGGATAAAACCCGGATTCAGGAGATCAAAACGATCAGCGGATTTAAAGAGGATGATATCGTCCAGATCTCCATTACCGGAGGCTTGGTTGAATATTGTGGGGAAGCCGGTGCCGACAAATTAGTCAACAAGGCTCATCAGGCTTTAAGGCTGGCTAAGAGCAAAGGTCGGAATGTTTTCCACATTATCGATCACGAATAATACCCTGTCAGGCCGACATCGGTTTAAGATCGGGGTGGATGATCAGTTCCGCTTCGGTCACGGCTTTGATATCATCGACGCTGAATTCCGGACAATACTCATATAAAACAACCCGCTGATTTTCAATTTTAAAGAATCCCATTTCCGTAACAATGGTATCGACACAATGGGTCCCGGTCAGCGGCAGGCTGCATTGTTTGAGGATTTTGGGTTTACCGGATTTATCGGCATGTTCCATCCCCACGATCACCCGTTTGGCACCGGTAACCAGATCCATGGCGCCGCCCATCCCCGGAATCATTTTACCCGGGATCATCCAGTTGGCCAAGTTCCCCTCCTGATCGACCTGGAGTCCGCCCAATACCGCCACATCCAGATGCTTGCCCCGAATAATCCCGAAAGAATAAGCCGAATCGAAGCAGGAGGAAAAGGGACGGCTGGTGATAAACCCACCACCGGCATTGATCAGTCCTGGATCTTCCTGACCGGATACCGGTTTGGGACCAAATCCGATAATTCCATTTTCGGAATGGAAATAGATTGTGATACCCGGTTTTAGATAATCGGCGACCAGGGTCGGTAATCCGATCCCGAGATTAACCACATCATGATCCTTGAGCTCGGCGGCAATGCGGCCGGCAATCAGTTGTCTGACTCTATCCTTATCCATCGAACTCTCTCCTTATCGTGTTTTGACCAGATAATGAACAAAAATTCCGGGCAGGTGAACAAAATCAGGATCAATAGCGCCGATTTCCACAATTTCATCGACTTCCGCAATGGTAATCTCGGCGGCCATTCCCATCAGAGGATTGGTATTGAAGCTGGTTCCATGAAACTGCAGATTGCCGAATCGATCGGCTCTTCGGGCATGGATCAGAGCCACCCGGCCTCGAATCGGTTCCTGCAGGATATAACTTTTCCCTTGAATCTCCAGAACCGTTTTATGCTCGGCGACCACGGTACCCACCCCGGTAGGGGTAAGAAATCCACCCAATCCGACTCCCGCCGCCCGAACCGCTTCGGAAAAAGTCCCCTGAGGAACAAAGGTAATTTCGGTCTCATGCTGGATATACTGCTGTTGAGTCACCGGATTGGTTCCGATATGCGAGGTGGTGATATGGCGAATCTGATGATTGGAGATCAGTTTGCCGACGCCCCGATTTTCATAATCGGTGGCGATTACAATCAGATCCAACTGACGCGGATTGGCTTTGACCAAGGCATCGATGATGGTTTCCGGCGCACCGACCGCCAAAAAACCACCCACCATGATGCTGTCTCCGTCATGGACCAGAGCGGCCGCCTCTTCCGCCGTGATAATCGGTTTTTCGATCATAATGATATCCCCTTCGGCTTGATGATTAATCGATCCACAATGAAAGATGCAACGTCCGACGGCACCGTCCCGGCACCGAAACCGGCATCGTATCCCAATTCCAACGCTTCGGCGTGACTCAACCGTGGTCCTCCGCATATCAGCAATACCTGATGCCGTAAATCCTCCGCTTCCAACATCTCTTCCAGCCGGGTCAGATTCTTATAATGCAGGGCATTCTGAGTCACAATCTGCGAAATCAGTATCACATCCGCCTCATACTGACGGGCTTTCCGGATTACCTCTTCACTGGAAACCTGAGCACCCAGATTATAGGTTTCAAAAAAATGGTAGCGTTCCAATCCATAATCACCATGATACCCCTTCATATTCAAGATGGCATCGATCCCTACCGTATGGGCATCCGTTTCAATACAAGCCCCGATCACCCGGATCGGACGTTTCCAATACTGCCCGATCAACTGATCAATCTCCTCCCGGTTCCAATGAGGCGCCTGGGGTTCGATAATTTCAAGCTGATCGGTATCAATCCGAAAGGGAATCGACGCGTAAGCGACCACAAACACAAAACCTTCATGCAGATTCTCGGTTTTAACGATCTGAACATCCTTGAGCCCCAATTGAGCCAACAGGGTTTTAGCCGCCTGATTGGCGAGGGGAAGCGAATCCAGCGGCAGGGTGAACGAGAGCTGGATTTTCCCATCATTCAACTGGTCTCCGTAAGCGGTTATCATCGCCATATAATCCTCATCATCCGTTAATAGGTTGGCAGACTATGGGGAAAATGATCCAGGAAAGGATTCCAATACAGTGACGATTTCCTGAAAACTCCCTCCAGTCCTTTGCCGTGATCCGGCGGGCGTTTGATTTCGGCAAAAGCCCCTTCCTGCAGCGCCTGGAACAATCCGATCCGATCCACCTGTTCCAACAGGGTGATGGTTTCCTCCAAAACCTGGTTGGCCCGCCTGACCAGAAAACTGTCGGGTCGAATATCGAACTGATCCGCCAAACTGGAGGTACTGGAGATGACATAGCGGGCTCCGGTAATGGCCAGACTGCGGTCCTGAAGAAACGGGGTGTGGATGGCTTCGGTCAGCATTCCCAGTAACAGGATAGACTGATTGGACATTTTGCCGGCCAGATCAAAAAGCAGATTGACCATGAAGGTTCGGAATATATTTCCGTCCATGTGTTTAGTCGGTGGCATATATTTAAGCGGAGACTCCGGAAAAAGAGTCCGGGCCAGCAACGCATGGGAGAGCTCATACACAAAGCTGTCCGGAATCTCCGGATTGATTTCGAAGGCATGTCCCAGTCCCATCAGGGATGGAGGCAGACCGGACCGGAGGGCAAACTGTTCGTTGATCAGTTGTGAAGCGGTAACGGTATGAGCCTTCTCGATCGCATCGGAGGTCGTCAGATAGTTATCCTCGCCGGTATTGATCAGAATTCCCGAATAGGCATTGATCATGCGGCTGAAATACTGGTCCAACAGCGTCCGTTTGGGATTGATATCCCGGAAGAGAATTCCATACAGCGCATCATTCAGCAGAATATCCAAGCGCTCCATGGCCGCCATGGCGGCCATTTCAGGCATGCAGAGGCCGGATGCATAATTGGCTAAATAGATATAGCGCCCCTCCTGGGGGATCAGGTCATCCAGTCCCTGACGCATAATCCTGAAATTTTCCTGGGTGGCATAGGTCCCGCCGAATCCTTCCGTAGTAGCGCCATAGGGGACATAATCCAGCAGGGATTGGGCGGTCGAACGGATAACGGCAATGATATCCGCTCCCTGCCGAACGGCCGCCCGGGCTTGCGGCAGATCCTCATAAATGTTGCCGGTCGCCACGATGACATAAATCTTGGGTTGATGAGGATTGGGATATTCGGCTTGCATCCGGTGCCGACGCTCAGCCTGCTTTTTCAGATGCTCCAGCGAATTCCGTACCCAGCTTTCCGCATGCTCCCGCATTACCGTTTCACTGACCGGTGGAATCTGGTTGAGATCCACTTCCCCGTCCCGAATCCGATCCACCACCGACATCGGATCCAGATTGAGAGCCGCACCCCATCCGGCGATCACTCGCATCACGCCATCCGATAGTTTACCGCTCTCTCTCAGTTCCTCGACAATCCGATTGGGCCAGGGAACTCCCTCCCCATCGATCCCATCCACTCCCAATAAACGGAGTACGGCCCGTTCAGTGGAAACCGTACTGTAATCTCTGAATAATCCATCCATGCTCGAAACAATGGATGCCGCCAGCGCTCTGGCTGTTTCGATCCTGCATGTATCGATCGGAAGTGACCACATTCCTGTTCTCCTTCCAAACCTTCCGGTTGAATTCGGGACCAATCACGCTGCATGATCAGTCTTGAATCAATAATTTCAAATCGAGACCCAACTATGTTGCATCCGGTGCATCGATTCGGATCATATTACGGTTAATTATCAATGAGTCCAAGACCATTTGAGATTGACGGATCAATGGCATTGTCAAATCTTGACATCCCCAATGCCGGTTCATCAACCCTTTGAGATTCAACATACCATTTCGGCTAAAAATAATGAAAAGCGAAATGGTTGTCAAATCAATTCATTTTATTTTTGGATTTTAAATTGAAAAATCAGCTCGATTCATCCTGTTCGAACCGGTATGACCCAATGAATCTCAAGCCATTTCAAAACCTGCTCCACTAAAATTAGTATTGACTTTTTATCTAAAATTCGTATAATAGCTTAACCTTATTCTTAACCAAGGAGACAGAAGATGAACGAACCCATTATTCTTGTCGGAGTATTGAATAAAGCCGATTCAATTGATATAGAATTATTCGGAGCTTACAAACTGGAAGGGTATGACAAACTGATCGTCAACCAGAAAGCTCAGATCACAATGGAACCGGATCAGAGTCTAACGATTAAACCGGCTGAAGATTCGGTAATCAGTGGTCTTTCCAGGATCGTACTGGAACCGACCAGCATCGACCAGAACTGTATTGAAATCAAGGAAGTGATCATCGGTATCCAGTTCCACTGGGAACGCAAGGAAAATCAGGTCTTCCAGGGAGGTATCGAATTTGTACCCCTGGAGGGACGGTTGCAGGTCATCAACCGGATTCCGACCGAACGCTACCTCTCGAGCGTTATTTCCTCGGAAATGAACCCGGATTGTCATATCGAGCTTTTGAAGGCCCATGCCATTATTTCCCGAAGCTGGCTCCTGGCGAACATCAATAAAAGCCAAAAAAAATACAAACCCCAAAATACCATGCGAATCAATGATCATGAGATTTACCGTTGGTACGACCGGGAGGATCATACCATCTTCGATGTATGTGCGGATGATCACTGCCAGCGCTACCAGGGAATATCCAAGATCGACAATCCTCTGGCCCTGAAAGCCGTTCAGGAAACAGCGGGAGAAGTGTTATGGTATAACAATGAGATTTGTGACGCCCGATTTCATAAGAGCTGCGGAGGAATCACCGAAGCATATCAGTATGTCTGGGACGATACCATTACCCCTTATCTGGTCAGTGTAGTGGACGATGCCAATCCGCCGGCCGGACACAGCCTGCCCATGACCCAGGAATCGGAATTCGAAAAGTGGATTATGAATAATCCCCCGGCTTTCTGTAATACCCATGACCAGAAAATCCTGTCGAAGGTTCTGCCGGACTTCGATCAGGAAACCGTTAATTTTTACCGATGGCGGGTGGAATATACCCGATCGGAGCTGGAAACCCTGATTCAGACCAAAACCGGCATCGATATCGGCCATCTGAAAGATATCATTCCTCTCAAACGAGGGGAATCGGGCCGGCTTTATCAGATTAAACTGGTCGGAACCAAACAGGAGCTGATTATCGGAAAAGAATTGGAAATCCGTAAGGTTTTATCCTATTCCCATCTTTATAGTTCCGCCTTCGTCGTATTCAAGCACAATCCGGATGAAAACGGACTGCCGGAACGCTTTGAGCTTTTCGGTGCCGGTTGGGGGCACGGAGTCGGTCTTTGCCAGATCGGAGCCGCCATCATGGCTGAAAAGGGATATAGCTACCGTCAGATTTTGAGTCATTATTTTCGTGACAGTGAACTGAAAAAAATCTATTGACAGGCCAGGACCATTTCATGATCTATAGTATGACCGGTTACGGCTCGGCGGAACACACTTCGCCCGGGATCCATTTTAAATTCGATATTAAATCCGTCAACCAGAAACAATTGGAATTAAGCGGAACCATTCCGATCTTTCTTCAATCCTACGACCTGGAGATCCGTCAGATCATCTCATCTCAAATCAAGCGGGGAAAAGTCAATTATTACCTGAAAGTGATCTATTGGGAAAGGCCATCGGAAATCTTTTTCAATCGCGACCGGTTATCGGGGATCATCGGACAGCTCAATCAGATGGAAAGCGTGATCGGCACTCCGATCCGGATTGATCTGCAATCGCTCCTTCAGATTCCGGAGGTAATGGTAATCAATGATCAGGAGATTCCGGATCAGCAAGCCCTGAATCTGATCCGGCCGGTGGTTGAACAGGCCGTGAATCGCTTATTGGAGAGCCGTCTTAAGGAAGGCCGGTTTATTCTTAAGGATATCGAGCACAGCCTGGAGCAGATCGAGCGGATTCTAGGCAGTATTCTGGAGATGAAAACCGAAGCCGGGCAATACCTGCAAAGCTCACTTGAGGAAAAACTGAAACGAATTCTCAGCGATCCAGAATCCGATCAGCAGAGAGTATACCAGGAAATTGCTTACCTGGTCGACAAAGCGGATATCCAGGAAGAGATCATCCGGTTGCAGAGCCATATTCAGCAGTTCCATGAGACGGTCAATCATCAAAAGACACCGGGCAAGGCCCTCAATTTTCTGATTCAGGAAATGGCTCGGGAATCCAATACCCTTGGGGTGAAGTGCGGCTATCTGCCGTTGATCAAACTGAATCTGACGCTGAAGGAAGAGATTGAAAAAATTAAGGAGCAAATACAGAATGTGGAATAATCACGGCACCGGTTTTTTGGTGATTATTTCAGCCCCTTCGGCCGCCGGAAAAACAACGCTTTGTCGGATGCTCCTCCAGCGCAATGCCGAACGCATGATCTTTTCCCGTTCCTGTACCACTCGTCCCCGCCGACCCGAGGAAGCCGAGGATGCCTATTTTTTCATCTCGGCCGATGAATTCAAACAACGCATTCAAACCGGCCAATTTCTGGAATGGGCTATGGTCCACAACCATTATTACGGGACTCTGAAAAGTCAGGTCAAAGCAGGAATCGAACATGGACGGATCGTGCTGCTGGATATCGATGTTCAGGGGGGACTTCAAGTAATGGATCAGGTTCCGGAGGCTCTTTCCATTTTTATTCTGCCTCCCTCTTGGGAAGAATTACAGCGACGCCTTCGTGAACGTCGAACCGAATCACAGGCCCAGATCGATTTACGCCTCCGCAATTCCAGATTGGAAATCGCCTCGATGCCTCGCTACCACAGCCTTATTATCAATGATCAACTGGAAGACGCATACCACCAATTGATCGGTGTCATTCAAAGTCACTCATTCCGTTTTTCAAACTATTCGCCATCTTTTTTACAACAATTTCAGACGGAGGATAATCCGATATGAAAGACTTCATTCCCTTGGATATTCTAGGAGAAAAAAAACTCAATCCATTCGAACTGGTGATCGCCGCGGCTAAAGAAGCCAGAAATATCAATAAAGTCAGGATCGTCGAAAAGGAAAAGAATCCGGAATTAAAAGAAGAAACAACCGCCGACAAGGTCTATATTGAGGCCTTGAACAAAATTATCAGCGGTGAAGTGGAATTTTATTATTAAAATACGGGATTAATCCGTCAGATGATTAATGATGTCTTGAACTATCTGACTTTTCTGAAGGAAACCGGGGAACGGGAACTGGTAGTCGATATCGGGTGGCTGAAAAATGCCCCGTCACGGGACAATCATCAGTCCGCCTCATCCTCTCCCAATCGTAATGATGGGATTACCGGTTCGCCGGTAGCGGCCGATCAACCGGCCGTTATCAGCCGCCGTGACCGGTTGGCCGGTCTTTTTTTTCAGATGAAGCCGTGTCAATTGTGTTCACTGGCCGCTACCCGAAAAAAACAAGTTTTCGGCGCCGGATCGGCGACTGCCGACGTCATGATCATCGGGGAAGCACCCGGTGAGGAAGAAGATCGCCAGGGGTTACCCTTTGTGGGACCCGCCGGTCAATTACTGGATCGCATGCTCAATGCCATCGATCTGAACCGTAAAGATCTTTTCATTACCAATGTCCTGAAATGCCGGCCGCCGGGAAACCGCAATCCCCTGTCTGAAGAGATCGTGCTGTGTACCCCTTACCTGTTCCAGCAAATCGCCATTATCCAGCCCCGAATCATTCTGTGTCTCGGATTATTCGCCGCCCAGACCATTCTCCAGACCACCCTGTCCCTCCATCAACTCCGACAACGCGTCCATGATTTCCAGGATCATAAAGTCATCGTCACCTATCATCCCTCGGCCCTCCTTCGAAATGCCAACCTGAAACCCGAAGCCTGGAACGATCTTAAACTTGTCCGAAAGACCATCCATGAACTCCAAATCACCTGAAATCAATCTTCCGGCTGATATTGCCCTCGAAAAATCGATCCTTTCCGCCCTCATACTGGATAACAACCTAATCGATCTGGCTCTGGATACGATCAAATCACCCCATTACTTCTATAAAAAAGCCCACCTGTTATTGTATGAAACCATTCTTGAAATCTACGGCCGTCACGATACCATCGACCTGCACTCCCTCAGCAATGAACTAAAGAAAAAGCATATCCTAGAGGATACCGGCGGTATCTCCTATCTGACGGAAGTGATCAGTGACACCACCTCCACCCTCAATTTTGAAACACATATCAAAATTTTAGCTGAAAAATTTGCCTTTCGGCAATTGATGCTGATCTCTAGAGAAATGCTGCAGAAAGCTCAGGATGGCGGTCAGGATTCCCGGCAGATCATCGAGAACATGGAACAGCGCCTGTTTGAACTGAACCAGCATAGTATCCGACGGGGATTTATCGGGTTATCCAATTTGCTGGATCAGGCCATCACCACCATCGAAGAGATATCGTCGCATAAGGATTCCAATAAGCATTTCGGAGTCCCCAGCGGCTATCATGAATTGGACAACATCATCATCGGATTTCAGAAATCGGAACTGATCATACTGGCGGCCCGGCCTTCGATGGGTAAAACGGCTCTGGCCCTGAATCTGGCCATCAATTCGATCGTTAAATACAAGATTCCGGTGGCCATCTTTTCCTTGGAAATGGACGTCTTACAGTTGGTAATGCGAATTCTTTCAGCCCAGGCCAGGATCAATCTGAAAAGCATCCGCAGCGGCGCCATTTCACGTGAAGAAAAACAGAAGCTTTCCATTTGCGCCGAAAGCCTCTCCCAGGAACAGATCTACATCGATGACACCCCGGGACAGAGCATCCTGGAGATTCGATCCAAAGCCCGCCGCATTGTCCAGGACAAAAAGGTCGGTATGATCATCATCGATTATCTGCAATTGATCAATGTCTCCAATTCCATTGAAAACCGCCAATTGGAGATCTCATTGATATCCCGATCACTCAAGGAGATGGCCAAGGAACTGGAAGTACCGGTGATTGCTCTGGCTCAGTTATCACGGGCCGTCGAACAGCGCGGGGGACGCAAAATACCTCTGCTGTCGGATCTGCGCGAATCCGGCTCGATCGAGCAGGATGCCGATCTGGTGTTGTTTCTTTACCGGCCGGAGGTTTATGGAATCAAAGCCGATGAAGATGGAAACCCCACTCAGAATACCGCTCATGTCATCATCGGAAAAAACCGAAACGGGCCGATCGATACCGCTAAATTGGCTTTCCGCAAAGAATTCGGCAAATTTGAAGATATTTTTTACGTTGATGAATCCCAAATCCCGGATTATTCCGGTAACGAAGCCCCTCCCGTCGCCCCCTATTAATTCCGGCCGGATATCCCCTCCATGAATCGCCATCCTGTTTTTTTTATTATCCTTTCGCTTAGCTTGATGATAGCCACCGTGTCACTTTCCGCCAAGGAAAGACTCCGCGGAATCACCTGGTCCGGTGTCACCTCCCATGAAATCGACCTGATGGATTCTCTCCTGGTTCATCATTCCCCCGGAAGGCTATCCCGCCTCTTCCACCGCTATCCGGAGTTTACACTCTATCTCTTTGAACAGGATAAAGCCGCCATTCGTCGATTCATACAGGATCAGGGGTATCTAAAGGCCAGTCTTAAGGACAGCCTGATCTCTCAAGCCGGACTGGTCGATATCATCTACCAGATAGATAAAGGAGAGCTCTATCGGGTCACAGACCTCCAATTAACCGGAATCAACGATCAAGACAGTCTCTCGATTTCCGGTCTGATCAAATCTCAGCCCGGGCTCCCCTATTCCCCTCAAAAAACCGAAAGAGACAGCTCGAACCTCCTCATCCACTACCAGAACCATGGATATCTGGATACACGAATCAAGGTAACCCGCCGGATCCGGGACGATACCCGGGAGGTCAGCCTGGGTTTTACCGTCAAACCATCCTCCCGATACCGGATCAACCGCATCCGATACCAAGGACAAAACAAAGTCGCAGTCTGGCAGATCCGGCGGGAACTCACCATTCGTCCCGGTGAATATTTCGATTACGACAAGATTCGGGAAAGCCGGAATTACCTTTATCAGAGCGGACATTTTTCCTATGTTGGAATCGTTCCCGAGAAGAATGGAGACAGTACCCAGCTCATTTTAGCCGTAAAAGTCACCGAACTCAAACCCCGAACCATCAGCCTGTTTACCAACTATCTGCAGGAAGAACATTCCTCCAATCTGGCATTCAATCTGGAATACACCTTTACCAATCTGTTCAACAACGGTCAGATTCTGACATTCAACCCCAGCTATTCATTCAATATCAAGGATCCGTCACGGGATCAGAAACTCGGGCTTAGTCTGATCCTGATAGAACGATGGTTTATGGCCTATCGCCTTCCGGTCACCTTCAGCCCTTCCTATTACTTTATCCGCAATGACATCTCCCGGTACGAGGTCTGGGGGAGCCAGGTCCAGTTCCGCCACAGCCTTACAGAAAAAGCCTATGTCGTGAATTCATTTTCAATCCGCAAAAAATTGATCCGGGGTGCAGCCAGTGAAGAGATTGAGAATCAATTGGGATCAGGCTGGCACAATGGAGTCGAAAGCATTCTGGAAAATGACAGCCGTGACGATTTTTTTTCGCCTCAGGCCGGGGCTTATTACAATATCCATCAAACCGTCATCAGTCGTTTTTTCGGGGGCAACAATAATTATTACAAACTAAAACTGACCGGATGCCGGTACACTCAACGAAGCAGTTACCGGCTGCAATTTGGTTTCGGCGCCAGTTTACGCCGGGGTGAAGCCTATCCGCTGGAACCGGAAGAACGATTCCTGCTGGGAGGAGCCAATACCATTCGAGGTTATGGAGATCAAAAAATCGGACTCCTTGATCCCGGAACCGGTAAACGGATCGGAGGCCGAATATTCTGGCTTTTCAATCTGAACCGATACCTCTGGGATTGGAAGCTGTTTCGTCAGATTGCGTTTTTGGATATCGGAAACAATTATAGCGACTGGCAGGATTTCGAACCCTGGCGAACCCAAGCCGGTGTCGGCACCGGCCTTCACCTGCTGACCCCCATCGGCCCTTTGAGATTGGAAATGGGATATCCCATCGGCAAACCCCTGCGCTGGAATACTCTGGTCTTCCACCTGGCCTTATTGCCTATGTTCTGAATCCCTTCTCTCTATGCCCTCCCAACCGTTTTATCGTTGTGAGTTTAGTATCACTGCAACTTATGTTTCGATCCAACGGCCGACCTCACTTTCCGGATAACCCGATGAAAAAAAGTGTCCACCGAACAAAGAATGAAATAAATTGACAAGCATTCATTTTATTGATATCTTGAGTGTATAAACCATTGAACCAGGGAGCCGGTATGAGTAAACGAACCTTATGGAATCTGATTATAATCGGAATCACCATGATCGAGGGAGTAATCAGTCTGAAAGCTGAAATCCCGGTCGATTCCTCGAGTATCGATCCACCTCCCCGATTCAGCGAATCGATGGTCAATCCTCAGCGTAAAATCGTGCGGGCTATTGACGGCGCTCAGCAGCAGCTCTATGTCCCTCCTCGTTTCATCACTCAACCCGGCCAGATCCAGCAGCGTACCTCGACCTCAATTTTGGTCACTTACAGCGGATTTTCAGCCGAAGCCCAAGCCGCGTTCCAATACGCGGTCGATATCTGGGAATCCATGCTGACCACTCCGGTCGCCATCCGGGTCAACGCCAACTGGACACCCTTGGGGGCGGGGATTTTGGGCAGTTGCGGCGCGACTGATTATTATGGTGATGTAAGTACCTGGTATCCGGTCGCCTTGGCGGAAAAACTGAATGGTGCCCCTCTCAATGGTACCAATGCCGATATCGATGCCAATTTCAACAGCAGTTTCGCTAGTTGGTATTTGGGAACCGATGGAAACGTTCCCTTCGACAAGTGGGATTTTGTGAGCGTTGTCCTGCATGAGCTCTGTCACGGACTCGGCTATATCGGATCCTTCAATTACAGCGGCGGTCAGGGGAGCTGGGGATATGGAACGGGGAAACCCATCATTTTTGACCGCTTTGTTTACAATGGATCCGATCAAGCCCTGATCAATACCGGACTTTTTGCCAATCCTTCGGTTGCCCTGGGGACTCAATTGACCAGTGGTAATCTGTACTTTAAAGGTCCCAGTTCAGGCAGCATCAAGCTTTATGCTCCC
The DNA here is from genome assembly GCA_017997825.1 of Candidatus Delongbacteria bacterium. Lineage (GTDB taxonomy): Bacteria > JAGOEH01 > JAGOEH01 > JAGOEH01 > JAGOEH01 > JAGOEH01. The sequence goes on from JAGOEH010000068.1 coordinate 15,565, forward strand.
GGCACCTGGAACGGCGGTTCCAGTGTTTATCATACCGATCATACCGCTCATCCGGATGATCTGATGAATTACGCCCTGTATAACGGAACCGCCATCCATGATCCGGGCAGCCTGGTGATGTCCCAGATGGCCGATATCGGCTGGGGCGGTTACATTCCGCCGGTTACCTATACCATCACCGG
>JAGOEH010000304.1 GCA_017997825.1 Candidatus Delongbacteria bacterium
TATCGAGTGGAGGTCCTGATCTTCTTTGATCCATCGGATCAGATGGAGGGTCTCGGGTGAATCGGAACTGAGGTTGATCATCACCAGCGAAAGGGCCTGATATCGAATAATATCGAGGGCTTGCCGGCCATCATCCGCCTCGAGGAAATTGAGGGGCTGATCCTCCAACTGACTGCGGATCAATTGACGGGTCTGACTGTTTTCATCGACGATTAAAACCATTCCCGGTTTGAACCGGACATTGAGGTCGTTTTCCGAGCTATAATACTTCCTGGAGCAGACTTCACGACAATGGGGCAGAATGACCCGGAATCGTGATCCCTGGCCGCTATGACTGAGCAGATCGATCCGGCCCCGCATTTTTTCCACCAAGCGCTTACTGATGCACAATCCCAGTCCCGTTCCTCCATACTTTCTGAGGTTATGTCCCTTCGACTGCTGAAAGGCTTCAAAAATCAACTCCTGTTGATCATAGGGAATTCCGATCCCGGTATCCTGAACCTCGATAATCAATGTCAATTCCTTCACTCCATCCTCCCCGACCTGAATGGATCCCGGATCCAAACCGATAGAAAGGCGGATTTTACCCTGATCGGTAAATTTGATGGCATTCCCGACCAGGTTAAAGAGAACCTGGCGGATCCGAATCTCATCCAGTAGAATCCCACGCGGCAAATTGGTATCCAAATCGGTTTCAAATTGCAGTCCCTTGATTTGAATCTGGTGGGAGAACAGATCCCGGATTTCATGAATGAGCATCTCCGGGTCGATCGGTTCAAGCTGCAGTTCCAGTTTTCCGGCTTCGATTTTGGAAAGATCCAGAATATCATTGATCAGAGCCAACAGGTTCTTGCCATTGTTCTGGATGATAGCCAGATAGTTCCGGTACTCATGATTCTGGATATGATTGGAAAGGATTTCGGAAAAACCCAGGATGGCATTCATAGGAGTCCGAATCTCATGCGACATATTGGCCAGAAACTCGCTTTTGGCCGAGCTGGCCGCTTCGGCCTCTTCCTTGGCGAATTTCAGTTCGCGAGCATACTCCTTTAATTCCTGAGTCACCTGAATCTGCGGTGTAACATCATAGGCAGTTCCCAAGCTCACCGACCGATCATTCCAATCGATGGTTCCTATCCCGATTCTCACCCATCGGGTCTCACCGGAACACGTAGCCAAGCAGGCCAGATAATTGTTGGGTTGATCGGAATCTACATAAAAATTCCTGAGATTAAATCCGATTTTGCCGCTGACCGGTTGAATAATCTGACTGACCTTGAGCGATCGCAACTCAAACTGAGAGTATCCCACCATCGATTCAAACATGGGATTGGAATAATCGAAGAAATCGTTGGAATAAGTAAAAATTCCCACGGCTGTGGTATCAGCCAGTTTTTTGAAGATCTGCCGGGAGTGCCTCAGCTCGTCAACGGTTTCCGCCAACTCAAGTTTTTGCTGATTCAATTGGATATTGATCTTCTTTTTCAGATGATATCGGCTGTAGATCATTCCACCGGTCATCATCAACGCCACCAGAGCTATAATAAGCGTCACGATCAGGCGTTTTTGATATCTCATTTGATTACGCTGAATCTCCATCAGCTTTACTTTTTGATCCAATTCATGATTGATTCTCAAGTCCTGGATCAGTTTGTTCTTTTTTTCATCCTGAACCTCACTCAGGATTTGGCTGTAGATCTCCTGATGTTCAAGGGCCTTGTCATACATCCCGGCCTGTTTGTAGAGCATGGCCAGGTAACGGGCAATTTCGGCAATACCCGGCCGATTGTTTTGCTGAAGGGCAATATGATAGGCTTCCAGATGGATTTCGAGCGCACGGCTGTCATCATGCAGGGCCTGATAGACCTGCCCCAGTTTGGGCAGAGCGGTAACCAGACCGTGCATCTCACCGGCACGATAGTAGATGGCCACTCCTTTTTCGATATAGTGCCTGGCGGTTTGAAAATCCCCCCGATCCAGATGAATGATCCCCATATTGATATAGGTATTCCCCATGGATACTTTATAATCCCTTTTCTCGGGCGGTGTCCGGCGCCAATCAAGCTCCAGGGCTTTCTGAAGATAGCCGGAAGCCGATGGGTACTGTTTGAGAGCCCGATAACACAGGGCAAGATTATTATAGGTCTGGCATAATCCGGCCGTATCCCGGATTTGTTCCTGAATCCTCGCCGATTTAAGAAAATGCTCCGATCCCTTTTCATAGTCCTTATAATGGTAGAGAATCAAACCCAGATTGTTATAGGAACGCCCTAATCCCCATTGGTCGGCGATCTGCTCACGAATATGGAGTCCCTGATAAAAATAGTCCAGAGCGGTAGAAAAATTTCCCCAGTAATAATGAATTGTTCCGATATTGGATACGGCATCACCCAGGTTTTTGAGGTCATGATTTTTCTGGGCGATGGGCAGGGCCTGGTAGTGATATTGGATGGCCATATCCAGATTGGATTGAGTTCGATACCAGCGGCCGAGCTGGTTCAACATGGCGGGCAGACTATCATCCTGATCGTTCAGGCGGGCGATCTCCACCGCCCGGGTCGCTAGACGGATGCTCAAGTCCAGCGAATCTCCCTGCCAATTCCGAGCCTCATTGAAAAGATAATCGACCGAGTCGGGTTCTAAAGCCTCCAGTCGAAGAACGCACAGGATAATCAGCATCATCCCGCGCCATCCCATGCTTAGGACCCGGCTCAATCCGGTTTTCATCATCGTATTAAACGGCATAAACCTCTGAATTCAAAACGGGTTGAGTTTCCGATTTTTCAACTCCGGTATAATCGATCACCATCATACACTGATCATCGGCAGGCGGTTCACCCTGACAAAAATGACCCAGGTGCCGGACCAGGTCATGCATCAGCTGATGAACGGTCAGCCCGGACTGATTCTTGATATAATCGGTCAGCGAATCCAACTGAAATAATTCTCGATCGGAATTGGCTGCATTCAGAATTCCATCGGTATACAGAACGATCCGATCGCCGGGAATCAGATCGAGGCGGGCCGTCTGATAGAGGGTATCCGACATCATTCCCAAAGGAAAACCGACCATGGAATCCATAACGTGCAGGGATCGATCACCATTTCTCCACAGAAAAGCCGGCGGATGTCCGGCCGAGGCATACTCAATCCGTCCCAGATTCAGGTCAATTTTACACAGACAGGCCGTCAGATAGTACTCGATATCCCCTATCACCGAGAAGAGTTTATGGTTGATGGCCGTCAGGCAATCCCCGGGCAAGGGATGAGAGGAAAGACCGAAGAAGGCTTTGGCCATCATGGCGATCAGCGCGGCCGAAACACCATGCCCCGAGACATCAC
>JAGOEH010000305.1 GCA_017997825.1 Candidatus Delongbacteria bacterium
ATCATGGTCATACCCCCTGTATTCAGATTGTCAATCCCCAGCCGGAAGATCATTTGATTATCCTGGATGCCGGATCCGGCATCAAGGATCTGGGGTATGAACTGGCTGAGCATCTTCAGCCGAATCATCATATCCATCTGTTCATTACCCATCTCCATTGGGATCATATCCAGGGATTTCCTTTTTTTACTCCCATATACCAAAAATCGACCCGGATTACCATTCACGGCTGCCATCCTCATCTGGAGGAATCGTTTCGATTGCAGCAGAATGAACAGAATTTTCCGGTCGGATTTGACAAATTACCGGCCGAGATTGATTTTGATATGATGGAACCCGGGCGGGACTATTCGATCGGGGCTTATACGATCCGGGCATTTCCGGTGCCGCATCCCGGCGGATGTTTCAGTTACCGGGTGACCCGGAACGGAAAATCGGTGGTTTATGCCACCGATCTGGAAATTAAGGATTTCAGCGATAAAACCCTACAGCCCTATTTCAATTTTTTTCATGGAGCCGATTATCTGATCTATGATTCAATGTATACCTTACCGGAGAATATTATCAAGGAGGATTGGGGACACAGCTCCTGTATCATCGGGGTTGATGTTGCCGCCAAATCGGATGTCGGCTGCCTGGTGATTTTTCACCATGAGCCGGCCTATTCCGACGAAAAGATCTATGAGCTATACAAAAATGCCCATCTGTATCGAAAACTCAGACCCAACAGTCAGGATATCGATATCGTGATCGGTTATGACGGCCTGACGCTGGATGTCATCTGATCAGGATGATTTCTGTTTTTTCTTGAAATCATCGAAGCTGACATTGTTTTTGTAATGTCCTTCATTGATGTACTTCAGGATCAGGATAAATTCCTCCGGGGGGATATAACCGGGAACACGGGTAATCACATCGCCTTTAGCGTCAAAAAACATCAGGGCGGGAAATCCGGTTATGCCCATGGCGGACGTCAGCTCATTATTCTTGTATGTTTTTCCTTTGTACTGGGCAGACTGGGTTTTGCTGTCGGCCAGAATTTTGGATGTCACGTAATACTTGTCCAGATAGGCTTTGACGGTTTTGTCGGAAAATGTCTTCTGGTCCAGGACTTTACACCAGTGACACCAATCGGTGTAAAAATCCACCATTAAAGGCTTATTCTTTTTTTTAGCCTGGGTTATACCCTGATCAAAACTCAACCACTCGGCGGACAAGGTCAGACTAAGAAATCCAAGCATTATCAGAGTAAATCCGGTTCGTTTCATATCGGCTCCTTGTTAATTATTTAATAATAACAAATAATTATTTTTTGTCAATAGGAAATTGAAAAAAATTCAGCTTGATTTTTATTTTATTTTTATTCATTATAACGAATAATCGCAGGTGATGTTCCCGCAATTTTGGGGGTGCCGCTAATGGGGAGGGATTGGTATCAACGACGGCCTTGCGAGACGCGGGACCAAGTCGAATTCTGTCCTCGGACGGATGATGACGGCCGGTGGGAGAGAACCGATGGAATGCTGACGATGACTGATAAACAGGAGCATTATGTTCCGGGTCGAAGGATGAAAGGAGAGCGCATGTTTTGGAATCAGACCGTGGAATGCATGTCGCAGGACGAGATACGGGCGGTGCAGTTTGCCCGATTGAAGACGATGATAAGCTATTTGATGGAGACCAGTCCGATCATGCCGGAGCGATTCAGGCAATGTGGATTTGCGGTGGAGGATCTGAAGAGTCCGGATGATCTGAGGCATTTGCCGATGATTTCCAAGGAGGAGTTCCGGCTGTATTATCCGATCGGGATGTGTTGTGTTAAGCCGGAACGATTGCGGGAGATGCATATGAGTTCGGGATCGACCGGTACGCCGGTGGTGATGCCCTATACCGAGAATGATTTGCAGCAGTGGGCGGATTGTATGGCCCGCTGTTACCGGATGGCTGGGGTGCCGGAAAATGCCGCCATTCAGATTACACCGTCCTTCGGTTTGTTCAACGGCGGTTTTGGGTTTTATCATGGAGCTCGCAAAGCGGGACTCTTTATCATTCCGACCGGAGCCGGCAATACCCCCAGACAGATCAAGCTAATGAAGGACTTTTCCGTCGTGGCGCTGATGGGTGTGGTGTCCTATGGGATCCGGATCATGGAAGAACTGGATGAAATGAAGCAGAGCTTGCCCAATCTGAAAATCGGAATGTTTGGTGCCGAAAGCTTTTCTCAGGCTCTTAAGGTCAAACTGGAAAAAGGATTGGGAATAGAGGCTTTTGATATATATGGGATGACGGAAACCGGAGGTGTCGGTACAGTGGGGATGGACTGTCCGGAGCATAACGGGCTGCATGTCTGGGAGGATCAGTATATGGTGGAGGTCGTCGACCCGGTCACGCATCAGGTTCTGCCTGACGGCCAACTGGGGGAGGTGGTTTTTACCTCGTTGACCCGGGAGGCGTTACCGGTTTTCCGGTTTCGGACCGGGGATCTGTCGCGCATCATTAGCCGTGAAAAATGCGCTTGCGGCCGGACCCATGCCCGGCTGGAATGCATTACCGGCCGCATTGACGATATGTTGATCGTTAAGGGAGTTAATTTCTTTCCCCGCCAGGTGGAAGAAACCCTGATGAAAATCCCGGGTGTCCTCCATAACTACCAGATCATCATTGAAGAAACCGATGGGATCAAGGATGTCCGGATCAATGTGGAGGTCGAAGAGGGAGTAACCGGATTTACGGTTGAAAAAGCACTCAAGGAATCGCTGGGATTCAGCCCGAAAGGGGATGTGTTCCGTCCGGGGGAATTACCGCGCAATGAAGGGAAGGCGATAAGGGTGATCTATGAAAAAAAGTGATGTCGACCAGTCGGTTAAATACTGGCAGAAAGAGGAAGAGACGCTGGATCAGTCCAAGAGACGGGAGATTCAGTTACAACGTCTGAAGAATTTGGTGGCCTATGTGGATCGACAGGTGCCTTTTTACCATCGGAAGTTTGTCGAGGCCGGGATTACGCCGGAGAAGATCCAATCGATCGAGGATATTGCTCAGTTGCCGTTTACCTATAAAAATGATCTGCGGGATAACTATCCCTTTGGACTGTTTGCGGCTCCTTCCCGTGAGATTGTGCGTTTCCATGCCTCCTCCGGCACGACCGGCAAATCGATCGTGGTGGGGTATACCCAGCAGGACATTGCGCTGTGGGCGGATGTGATGGGTCGAACCTTTTATGGGGGGGGGGTGGATGATTCCGACATCGTCCAGGTGGCTTACGGTTATGGTTTATTTACCGGGGGGTTGGGTGCCCATTATGGTGCTGAGCGGATCGGGGCTGCGGTGATTCCGATCTC
>JAGOEH010000306.1 GCA_017997825.1 Candidatus Delongbacteria bacterium
GATATAAAGCAATCCCAGCGGATAGGACCACAAGTCGTAGGCCGCGAAATCCGTGATAGGGGGATTGACCGCCAGGATGCGCATGATTACATCTTGTCGATGGTCGGAATGCCCAGCAGATGGAGTCCGTTTCGTAGAATAGGATACAACGCCATCACCACCAGCAGCCGGCTGGGGGAGTATTCCGTTTCGCTCAGCAAAATGCGGTTGGTATGATAAAATTTATTGAAGGAGCGGGCCAGTTCAATCAGGTAGTTGGAAAGGATGGAGGGCTCATACTGCTCAGTGGCCAGCCGGATATAGGACTCGAACTGATCGATCTGCTTGATCAGGTTGATGGCCTCCTCGTTTCGGCAGTCCTCCACGCTTCCGAACCGATCGCCGGCAGCGAACCGATCGTCGGCTGCGAACCGTTCGTCGGCAGCGAACTTTTCGACAACACCGAGCCGGTCGACCAGGCCCCGGATATCCTCAAAATTCTTGAGTGACGGGATTCGCTGGAATAGTTTTTTGAAAATGGAATTGATCCGGACCAGGGTATACAACAAGTAGGGGCCGGTATCTCCATCGAAGGAGATCATCTTTTCCAGGTCGAAATCCACATCCTTGATCCGTTTGTTGGACAGATCCTGAAAGATGATGGCTGAGATGGCGATTTTGTCGGCTACTTCGACGGGATCATCGAATTCATCTTTTTTGTCTTCCAGAATGCTGAGCGCCCGGTCGCGGGCTTCATCCAGCACGTTTTCCAGGAAGACCAGGGTTCCCTTGCGGGTGGAGATGCCGAGGATCAGGCCGAAGGGGACGTGGACGCAGTGATCGGCCCAGTCGAACCCCATTTTTTTCAATACGCTGAAGAATTGCTGGAAATGCAGAATTTGGGCGCTGCCGACCACATAGATATTTTTGTCGAAATGGTATTGGTTATAGCGGTAAATGGCGGCGGTCAGGTCGCGGGTGGCATACAGGGTGGCGCCGTCCGATTTGCGCAGCAGGCAGGGAGGTAGTTTTTGGTCGCTTAGATCGACGATCAGAGCTCCGTCCGAGACGGTGGTAATACCCTTGGCTTCGATGGATTTGACGCAATCGTCCATCTTGTCGCTGTAAAAGGCTTCACCGGTGTAATGATCAAACTCGACGCCCAGGCGTTGATAGATTTTTTTGAATTCCCGCATCGAGAGATCCCGGAATTTTTCCCAGTAGCTCTGAGCGGTCGAATCTCCGTCTTCCAGGCGTTTGAACCACTGGCGGGCGGTTTCTTCCAGCGAGGGAGCCTGTTCGGCTGCCTTGTGAAACCGTACGTAGAGATCGTACAGGTGCTGGATGGGTGCCAGGTTGAGTTTTTCCTCGTCACCCCAGGCCTGGTAGGCGGTAATCAATTTGCCGAATTGGGTGCCCCAGTCGCCCAGATGATTGATCCGGATGACCTGGTAGCCGGCGTTCCGGTGCAGGCGGGCGATCGAGTTGCCGATCACGGTTGAACGCAGATGCCCGACCCCGAAGGGTTTGGCGATATTGGGCGATGAGTACTCGACGATGGCCAGGCGGCCGGCGCCCGTATCATTACGCCCGATCGTTTCTCCGGCCCGAATGGCGTTACGGATGGCCTCGATGATCAGTCGTTCCGGTTTGACTGTAAAATTCAGGTACCCGGATACGCCTGTGACTTTATCGAATTCCGGGGTGCCGGCAAAGCATTGCGTCAGTTCCTCGGCAATGGCCGGCGGGCTTTTTTTCAGATTGCGGCTCAATTTGAAGCAAGGAAAGGCATAATCCCCCATCTGACTGTCTTTGGGGATCTCGATCATGGGTTCGATTTCCGATTCGGGCAGACCGACCCGTTGGGAAATGGTCCGACTGATCAGGCTTTTAAACAGGTTCGCCATGAAAACTCCTTCTTATTCGGGAATCAATCGAACATCTTGCCCGGATTCAGAATGCAGTTGGGATCAAAGGCCAGTTTAATGCGTTTCATCAGTTCGATTTCCTGAGGGGCCATGATCTGGGACATATATTTTTTGCGTTTGCTGCCGATGCCGTGTTCACCGGAGATGGTGCCGCCGAGATTGACGGTGCTTTGGTAGAGGTCTTTCAGGACTTCCGGCAGCCGGGTTTCCCATGTCGTCATCTCCATCTCGGGTTTCTTGACGATGGTGGCGTGCAGGTTGCCGTCGCCGGCATGGCCATAGCACGGGATCACCACATCATAGCGTTCGGATATTTTTTCCAGTTCCGGCATGATATCCGGGATCTGGGCGAAGGGAACCACGATATCCTCCAGGCTTTGGACCGGCGAATAGACCTTGAAGGCTTCGGCGATATTGCGCCGGATCTTCCAGATGCGTTCGGAGGTGGTGGCGTTGTCGGCCACATAGACCTCGATGGCGCGGTTGGCCAGGCACAGTTCGCCGATGGTTTCATAATCCTTTTCGACCTGGGTCTGCTCGTAGCCGTCGACGGTGATCAGGAGCATTGCGCCGGCTGCCTGGTAGGCGAAGTGTTCATTCAGGTAATCGCAGGCGGTCTGGGCCGAGAGGCGGTCCATGAATTCGATGGCGGTCGGGATGATCCCGCTTTCGGTCATGATGATCGGGACCATGCGGATGGCTGAGGCGGCGTCCGGGAAGAGCACCAGCAGATCGGCTGAGGCTTTGGGGAGGGGCAGCAGCTTGAGGATAATTTTGGTGAAGATGGCCAGGGTGCCTTCCGAGCCGACCATCAGGTGGACCAGGTCATATCCGGTCACATCCTTCATGCGTTTACCGCCCATCTGGACGACCTGGCCGTCGGGCAGAACGGCTTCGATGCCGTGGACATAGCGGCTGGTGACACCGTATTTGATGGCTTTGCCGCCGCCGGCGTTTTCCGCCACGTTACCGCCGACATAACAGGTTTCCAGACTCATCGGGTAACCGGCATAAAACAGATTGTATTCTTTGAGGACCTGATTGATTTCGTTGGTGACCACACCCGGTTCGACGGTGATCATCAGGTTTTGGGTATCGATTTCCAGGATCTGGTTCATGCGTTCGATCGACAGGACGATGCCGCCGCAAACCGGAACCGCGCCGCAGGAGAGGCCGCTGCCGGCGCCGCGGGGGGTGACCGGGATCAGGTTCCGATTGGCCAGGGTCATGATTTTGGAGATCTCGTCGGTGGTTTTGGGTTTGACCACCACCTCCGGCATGGCATGATAATGGGGATCGGAGACCTCGTCGTGGCTGTACGGCTCGAGTTTTTCCGGATCGTTGGCGATCACATTATTCTGACCGCAGATGGCGATCAGTTCCTGAATGATGGCTGGGGTTACGGGCTGATAGGTCATAGACTGGATCCTTT
>JAGOEH010000307.1 GCA_017997825.1 Candidatus Delongbacteria bacterium
CAGATTCAGACCGATCGAAAGAGCGAAAAGCAGTTTACGCAGAATGTTCCACATGGTTCTCCTCATGGATGTTCATCCAGAAACGTCATAATGGCCGCCTCGATGGATCCTTGGGGTTCGGCGCCCAAAACATCAAGGGCATAGATGCTTCTTATCTCATTTTCACGGTTTGTGGGCGAACTCCAGGCTTCGGATCCGGAACCTGCATGGCTTGTCCAGCCCATCCAGGCTCCCAGAGCCAGGCCTATGAATAGTGCCGCGGCTGTCATTCCCCTAACCGGTCTTGGGGGAATCAGCAATCCTTTCCATTTTAACCCTGTTGAATCAGATAAGCCGTTTTGGGTTTGACGGTATGCAGCCTGAGTCACAATTCGAGCTGCCAATCCGGCCGGGACCGGAGGCACCGTCTCGTTTCTCAACCATGGAGCCAGCCTACGTAACGCTTCGTACTCATGACGACAGGTCGGGCATTCCGCCAGGTGATGCTCAACCCGGTGACGGATCCGCTCGGGTAGTTCACCATCCATATAAGCGTTCAGACATTTCCGGATTTGGACACATGACCACATCGCGGTTTTCCTTTCACTAACAATTAAACGAATGAAAAATCCAAAACCCCCGCTCACGCATCAAAATAATTTTCCCGGCTCCCCAAAATTTCCCGCAGCTTGTCCCGTCCGCGGGCCAACAGCCGCTCGACGGCTTTGACCGTCGTCGAAAGCGCCGCCGCGATCTCATCGTAACTCAGATCTTCATCATAGCGGAACAAAATGGCCAACCGCTGATTGGGAGGCAGAGTATCAAGGGCGGTTCGAACCACTACCGACATTTCTTGCCGAATGATCTCATCCTCAACATCGGGAGAGGGATCAGGAGAGTCGGAAAGTATATCAAGACGCAGCGGCCGTTTTTTTTTGGTATAATCCAAACACAGTCGGGAGATAATTCGGTAAAAATAGGTCCTGAATTTCGCCTCGGGACGATAGCGCCCGGAGGCGTTCCAAAGACGCAGGAAAGCCTCCTGAACAATATCGGAAGCCTCCTCCTCTTTCCCCGTAAAACGATAGGCAATCCGCCAGGCCCAGGCCTGATGGCGTTCTACAATCAGAGAAAACGCAGCCATATCCCCCTGACCTACAGCCTGAAGCAAAGCCTCATCACAATTATGATGATCAGACACTCCGATACCTCACAACTAGATAACGCTTAACCAGATATCGATCGGCTAAGGACACCCCACGCCTTGCAGGATCGATTACAAAAAAGACCATCACCGATTGATCGATTTTACAAATTCCGTTGCCGGACAACATTCTCTCCCCTTTGGTTAGATCCATCACTCCCTAATCTACGAAAGGAAAGGAACGCTGTCAAGAACAAGTTGGGATTGCCTCAAAGCCGCCGCGTCTGAACGATCCACCAGCACCTTTTGAGAAATCCCGCCACCACTGTTTCACGAAAAATCCGAGCAAAGCCGTAACCCTCTAATTCCCTGAAACCACCTGCTATAATAAGGTTTCTGAGACCAACCGACAGAATCCGAGTAGTAATGACAGCCTCGCGCAAAGGTTATAGGGGAATCCTTCAGTTCAATAGGGTCAAATAGCCGGGCCTGGTCCTGATTGTTGAACTACCCACATTGTATCCAGAAATATTAGTTATGAATGGAGGCGGTGGGAGTCGAACCCACGTCCGATGAAGCTTCAATAGCAGCATCTACATACTTATCCTGTCTTTGGTTCTCGTCCGGAGCATCGACGGCAGGCAGCCTATGCGCCGGACCAGCCCGAAAGGTCTTGAGAAACGTCCTCGGACGGAGACGGTTCCGCACCTTGCCAGTCCGACCTGACAGATTTCCCGGCAAGGAAAGAAATCTGAAAGGTGGCCGCTAATTAGGCAGCCAGAGCGTAGGAACTTTCGTTCGCACTTAAAGGGTTCCCTGTTTTTACGAGGCCTCAGGGTCCTCGGTATGCAGCTGGTATCTCTTCTTCCCCGTCGAAACCAAATTCGCCCCCGGGAAGATCGTATAAAAATACTACAAATCCTAGTCCATGTCAATACATTTTTAACCGGTTCACCCCCAAAAAAGTTCCCATGATTCCAATCCTCCGTCCATGATCAGGCCGGAAGATAGTTTTTGATCAGCAATCCCAGTTGTTCCCGCTTGTGTGCTGAAATCCGGGTCAGATCGGAGATGACGGCATACTGCAGGGCATGGCGGCAGGCACAATCCGCTACGCTCGCCGGATCCAGCATCACCAGAATTCGTTTCAGCAAAGCGTGGGCATTAGCGGTATTGTTTTTCAGAACCCTGACCACCATCTCGACACTGACCGGTTCCACCTCGTTATGCCAGCAATCATAATCGGTCACCATGGCAATGGTGGTATAGCAGATTTCGGCTTCCCGCGCCAGTTTGGCCTCGGTCAGATTGGTCATTCCGATCACCGAAAAGCCTTGTTTCTGATAAAAGAGGGATTCGGCCAGAGTGGAAAAAGCCGGCCCCTCCATACAGACATAAGTCCCTTTGTTATGGACCGTAATCGCTAATCCTTCAGCCGCTTGGTATACCATACCTCTCAAATCCGAGCAGACCGGCTGATCGAAGGTGATATGCGCTACCACATTCTCATCAAAATAGGTATCGGCCCGTTTCTTGGTCCGATCGAAAAACTGATCCGCCAGCACAAAATCCCCCGGTTTGAATTCCGGCTGGAGCGACCCGACCGCGCTGAAACTGAAAAGGGTTTCCACTCCCAGCATCTTGAATCCATAAATATTGGCCCGATAGTTCACCAGCGACGGAGAATAGAGATGGCCTTCGCCATGACGCGCCAAAAAGGCGATTCGCTTTCCCTCCAGTTCCCCGATAATATAGGAAGCGCTCGGATCTCCAAAGGGAGTCCGTAGTGTCTTTTCCTCCAAAACCCTCAATCCCTCCAGTTTATAAAAACCACTGCCGCCGATCACGCCAATTCTGATTGGTTCCGCCATAAGATTTCCTTTCCCGGCCGGCCTTCTTCCGCCGGATTCTTATCATTTGACATCAACGAGCTTCCATCCGTTCCCAAATCAATTCCGTCATCTTCCGTTCCGGTTCCTTTATCGTTATTACAGATCCTGGAACACTGACGCTAATCCATAATTCATCATTCCCAGTCTAATATAAAACCGGACAATAGTCAAGATCGTTTTCCACGATCCAAGCCTCAATTCCTCTCCGATCGATTAAAATCCAGTCTTATCCGAAATCATCATGACTCGCAACCAAATCATATCATGAAATCCACCATCGAC
>JAGOEH010000069.1 GCA_017997825.1 Candidatus Delongbacteria bacterium
CCATCTGGAACCTCGGCTCAACCTGGGACTGGGGCGAGAACTCTCATCGCGATGGGGTTTGGGCTACAATACCGCTTCCGGGGATTGGGACTGGCAGATCGCCGGATCCTGGCGGGTCCTCGGATCCTCACGGATCCCAGGCCGGACCGGATTGCATCTGCTGGCCAATGCCCGCCAGTTCACCGATATCCAGGGCGATCACGATGTCTATGGTCGGCTGATTCCGTCACTGCTTCCACTCCAGGGCCGGCGGGAATACTGGAATTATTTCCGCAATCGCACGCTGGAAGCCGGCCTGATGCTGACTCCGCCATTTCCGCCGCTTCGATTCAAGGCTCTCGTTTCCCACCAGCGGCAGCGATCGGTCGAATATAGCGACGAGTACCACCTGGTCGGCAGCCGCTCATCCTCCCTCAACCGCCCCATTCCCGAAGGAGATCTGAATGCCCTCAATTTTGAGCTGACGGGATTCGAACGCTTACATGCCCCCCATCCCCTGGTCCCCGAATTCAAGCTTCAGGCCGAGTATACCGACCGCTCCCGGCTGAATTCCGATTTCTCCTATCAGCGCTACTCGGGTCGCCTGATCTGGCAATTGAATACCTTCTATTCCCGTTATCTCCAGCCCAACTATCTCCGAATCATGCTGGTGGGTGGGACCGGCCGGGGCGACCTGCCGCCCCAGCGTTACGGTAGTCTGGACGGGAATCTGCTGACTTACGCCCCGTTCGGGGTATTTCATACCCGCCTCAACCATCCGTATCAGGGCAACCGCTGGATGGCGGTATACGCCAAACACAATTTCCGGGCCATTCCCTTCCAGTGGATGGGACTGGATTGGGCCGCACGCCGCAACTGGCAACTGATCATCCATGCCGCTGCCGGCCGGGCATGGATCCACGGCGCCCCGCGCCCCCAATTCCACCAGGAAATCGGATTCTCCCTGGTCAACATCATCCCCTGGGTGCAACTGGATCTATCCCGGCGACTGGATCAGAGCGGATGGGTCTTCAGCTTCAGTCTTCACTTCAACTGAGATCAGCAGGCCGATTCGGCTGCCGGCTCGGGAACGAATCCCTCGGCCGGCGGCCAATCAACGGACAGTGCCCCATCGTTTGAACGGGTGAGCTGCATGTCCCGTTATCCGGCAAAAAATCAAACTCAACTTTTACCATGCTCATTGATCAGTGAGCCTCTATAGCATTCGGGATCGGGAGCATATAATTTTGGGATTGACATTTATGAATGAAGATATTATAATTTTGCGGCACGCGGCATAAGAATGCGCCGCGGATAGAAATCGGGCGGATATCCGTGCCGGCAACCCATTACGTCGGGAGACCACCATGAACCGGAAAAAAGAGATCATACTGCTGAATGTATCCGGCGAGGACAAACCGGGGCTGACCTCATCGCTGACCCAGATCCTCTCCCAATACCAGGTCAACATTCTGGATATCGGCCAGGCCGTAATCCACAACACGCTGTCGCTGGGCATCCTGATCGAATTGCCGCCGGAAGCCGAGTCCTCCCCGATATTAAAAGATTTGTTGTTCAAGGCTTATGAACTGAATATCCGGATCCGCTTCAGCCCGATTCCGGAGGATGAATACCAGGAATGGGTCAATTCGCAGGGTAAGGAGCGCTATATCATCACTCTGCTGGGACGCAAGCTGCGGGCTGAACAGATTGCCCGGGTATCGGACGAGATTTACGGACAGGGACTCAATATCGATTTCATCTCCCGTCTGAGCGGCCGAATTCCCCTGGCAATGGAACAACCGCTGTCGCGCAGTTGCGTCGAGCTCTCGGTTCGGGGCAAACCGGCCGATCTGAACCGGATGAAAGCCGATTTCCTGATGATGTCCCAGGAGTACGGCATGGATATCGCCTTCCAGGTCGATAATGTTTACCGTCGCAACCGCCGGCTGGTCTGCTTCGATATGGATTCCACCCTGATCCAGGCCGAGGTGATTGTCGAACTGGCCAAAGCGGCCGGGGTGGGACCACAGGTCCATGAGATTACCGAAGCGGCCATGCGGGGCGAAATCGATTTCAAGGAAAGCTTCAAACGGCGGCTTTCGTTATTGAAGGGACTGGATGAGTCGGTACTGAAAGGGATCGCCGAAGCCATCCCGATCACCGAAGGCGCCCAGCGCCTGATCTCGACCCTCAAAAAGTTCGGATATAAGATCGCCATCCTCTCGGGCGGATTCACCTATTTCGGCAACTATCTCAAATCGCTGATGCCGATCGATTATGTCTATGCCAACGAACTGGAGATCGTGGACGGCAAACTGACCGGCCGGCATCTCGGCGATATCGTGGATGGGACCCGCAAGGCGGATCTGCTGAAACTGATCGCCCAGGTGGAGGGCATTCAGCTTGATCAGGTCATTGCCGTCGGAGACGGTGCCAACGACCTGCCGATGATCAACCTGGCCGGCCTGGGCATCGCCTTCCACGCCAAGCCGGTCGTCAAGGAAAACGCCAGTCATGCCATCTCGACCCTCGGTCTGGACGGCATCCTGTACCTGCTCGGGTTCCGGGACCGCGACCTGGAAATCTGACCGCGATCAGGCAAGCATTTCGCCGAATCCGGCTACCATAAATACCTTTTTAACGTCGGGGCTGATGTTCCGTAATGCGAATCCGGCTTTACCCCGCTGTTTGTAATGGGTCAGACATATCCGCAGAAACATCGAGCTGATGAAGGTTACACCGGCCAGATCGAATACCGCCGGTTCCGCGGTAGCATCCAGCTTTTCCTTCAATCCGGCTTCCATTGCGCTGCAGGCCTGGGTATCGAGACGGGCCGGAAACCGGCATACCAGCTCGCCATTGATCACGTTACAGTCAACCATATGCTCTACTCCTTCATGTTATAGATGGTGTTAAATCTCAATTAACAATTTTTGTTGTACTCCAGCTCGATCTGATCCAAGTTGAGTTTCTGGTCATAGTATTTCTGCATATCGAAGTGGGTGAATCGGACATTTTCCCGGCGGCGGGCGATGCGCTGGATATTGAGCAGATGCCGGGCCGTAATATTGTCGGTAGTGATATTTTTGCCGCCGGAACCGCAGCCCAGGGTAAGGGATACCGCCATGCGGTTGAAAAAGTAGCCGACCGCTCCCTGCGAGGAAGGGGTATTGACCACGATCCGACCGGCATTCATCAGCATGGCAAACTGGTTGATCTTTTTTTCATCATTGGAAAAGATACTGACGGTATGGCCGATACCTCCGAAATAGTTGAGCTCGATGCACAGATTAACGGCAGACTCAAAATCATCGACCTGATAGAAGGCCAGGATGGGGGCCAGGATTTCAGATGAGAGAGGGTAATCATCCCCGACACCGTCCAGGGCGGCCACCAGCAGTTTGACATCGTCCGGGGCCTCGATGTCGGCTTTGTCGGCAATGAATTTGGCTGATTTTCCGACAATATCGGCATTCATCAGCTTTTTCTCGCGGTTATACGCCAAATCTTCCAGTTTGGCAATCTCTTTTTTCTTGAGAATCATGGCGCCGCGCTGTTTCAGCTCATGAACAACCTGGGGAGCGATCTCCCGTTCCACTACCAGGGCCTGTTCACTGGCGCAGATCGTACCGTTGTCGAAGGTTTTGGATGCAAATATCTGGTCGACCGCGAACGGGATATCGGCGCTTTTTTCGATATACACCGGAACATTGCCGGCGCCCACTCCCAGGGCCGGAGTCCCTGAACTGTAGGCTGAATTGACCAGGCTGCCCCCGCCGGTCGCCAGAATCAGTGCCAATTTGGGATGGCTCATCAGGGCATGGGTCTGTTCCCGCGAGACCTGGGACAGCCACTGGATCACCCCTTCCGGCGCTCCGGCCTGCAGAGCCGCCTCATAACACACCCGCGCCGCTTCACACGAGCACTTGACCGCCTTCTTGGAGGGACAAATGATGACCGGATTTCGGGTTTTCAGCGCGATCATGATCTTGAAAATAGTGGTCGAGGTCGGATTGGTGACCGGAATAATGGCCAGTACCGGACCCAAAGGCTGGGCGATCTCGGTGATCCCGCTTGATTTATCTTCCGAAATGACACCCACCGTCTTAAGATCCCTTATATCCTCATATAAATACTGGGTGGCCAACACATTCTTCATCACCTTGTCTTCCCAGCGTCCGATTCCGGTCTCCTCGGCCGCCATCTGAGCCAGCCGGATCCGCTCGGCAAAGGCATCTTCCGCCACCCGCCGCACAATCCGATCCACCTCCTCCTGGGTATACTGAATGAACTCCGCGGCCGCCAATGATGCCGTGTGCATCAGATCCTCGATGTGCTGTAAAGATTGCAGCTTGTCCTCCATACTCATCGCTCCTTCCGTTGGGTAGTTGTTTTATTGTTTTCATGATTTTTAGTTCAAGTTTTGAATCCATTGCCGTATGATCGATAACCAACTTTAATTAACAAATAGTCAGTTATCCATTACAATATAAATCAAATAGAATGAGAGTCAAGAAATTTTATGGGGATAATTTTTTCCGGTCCCCATCATCCCACGATTTTTCAGGCCCTACCCAATCCTATCCGATCGATTTTTTTTATTGAGGGGTTTCGGTTGCGGAATCGGGATCGGGTCTCCCGGTTCCGGCCAGGGTCTGATAGGTGAAGCGATAGATTTGATAATTGCCGGAATTGAAATCCCAACGGATCAGAACCAGATTGCGATCTTGATCGTATTCAAACCGGATTTGGGCCGTCAATCCTTTCCGGCCCTTATATAATCCTTTAACCAACCGATCATAGCGGTCATGATCGAAAGTAATGGTTCCGGTCAGCCATTGGTCATAGTTTTCCCACTCGGCACTCACCAGCCGCCCATCACTGTCGTAGCGGTATTCTTCAAGCCCGATCGGCTTTTGATCCTTGATGAAGTACCGGCGGATCAATTGGCGGTCCGGATTGTATTCATACCGGAACATGGCCGGGGATTGATCGGAATAGGTACGATGGGAAGCAATCAGCAACCCGGTGGAATCGTACTCATATCGGGTAAGGGTCTCCAGCCCGTCACGCCGGACAAAACACTTTTCCAGGAGTTGTCCCTCGGGACCGTAGGTATAGTCGGAAGGACCGCCGGTCTTGCCGGAATAATCGTACTCCTCATGAATAAGCCGGAAACGGCAGGTATTGGCGTAAAATGGGCTGGAAAGCGAATAATGGGGACAATTCAGCGGCTCATACTCATACCGGAAAACCTGCTGCCACGGCCCATTGAAGTCCCAGGTTTCGGTGGCAAGCCGACCGGGATGGTCAGGGAGACCACCTTGGTCCGGCAGACCGCCTCGGTCAGGCAGACCGCCTCGGTCAGGGATATTAGGTGGATTATAGGTATACCGGATCACGGCCTTAACGGAATCCAGATCCTTCAGCACTGCCCGTAGAGGCTGCTGATCCTCACCATACTCATAATAGATCGTCCCGGTGATCCAGCCTTTATACCGGGTACAGCGCTGTTCGGTCAGGCGGTTATGATCATCATAGAAGAAAACCGCCAGACCGGTGACGCCGTCCGACTGGCTGAAATGCTCGGCGATTTTGTTTTGTCGGTCGTCATACTCATAGGTTTCGGTCGAGGTGATCTGATCCGAATAAACACGGTGGATCTCGGCCAATCGGCCCTGTTCATCGTAACGGTAGTGATTGATCGATGATCGGCTGCCGTCCAGCAGTTCCCATATCGCCCGGTACAAAATTCCCCGGGAATTATATAGATAGGTGGTCACGCCCTTTTCACCGGAGGTATTGTCGTAATATAGTTTAGTTTTTCGAAATCCTCCCGATTCATCGTTTTTTTCCTGGGAATATTTCTTAATCCGAGAAAGCTCATCTGCTAGGCAGCTTGATATGAGCAAACCGATTGAATGGGTCCGGCAGACCACCTTGGTCAGGGAGACCACCTTGGTCCGGCAGACCGAGCCGGTCAGGGATTGGATTTGAGGCCAAAGACCGTCGCATGCGATCGGCAATACCATGATCAGCCCAGTCAGTATCAGGGTTCGCATCACTCTTCCCTTTCACTTTTAAAATTTTTGAGTTTTTTACGAATCCGTTTATGGCTCTTTTTCTTGAACCAGCGTTTGGATTTGGTATGACTCAATTCGGGATGGGACGGCTTTTTCTCATTGTAGAGCTTGGATAGATTCATGAGGATCCGTTTCGTTGGCAGGGATAAAAGGATTATTTAAGATTCTTTTTATACCGGATGATGGTCAGGGCGTCCTCGACCGATTCAGGGCCGCGGATTTCGATCACCAGCGGAATCAGTTTTCCGATGGGAACGGCCTGATTGACCTGCTGTTTATAGGCCTCGTCGATCGGCAGCGCCATCACGCCGGCCCGGGTCTTCTCGGTAAAATAAAAGCTGAGTTTGAAACAGGCATCCCAGACCGAGAGCCAGAAAACGGTTTTCTTTTTATGAGTGACTTTGCCGAGCCAGGCTTTGCCGTCATTATAGTAATGCCATTCCAGGCTCAGGGCCATTTCCGGTCCGACGAAACGTTCGATGAAATCGTGATAGATCGTGAAAACCGGACCCAGGGCAGCCTGCAGGATCGAATCGGTCGGGAAAATGGTCGGATCAGTCAGCACCATTTTATCCATAGCGCCATTTCCTTGGGTTATTGAGCCAGGACGTCGCGGATATAGTGGGACAACTGGGATAGATTGAAGGGTTTCTGGATAAATCCGCGGCATCCCAAATCCATAATTTTTTGGGCCTCTCCTTCCAGACTGTATCCGGAACTGAGAATCACCCGAACATCCGGCTTGATTTCCTTGAGACGGCGAAAGGTTTCCATCCCGGAAAAACCCGGCATGATCATATCCAGGATAATCAGATCGATCGTGTCCCGGTGCTGATTGTAGATAGAGATGCCTTCAGTCCCATTACGGGCGGAATAGACTTGGTAATCGAGGGATTTGAGCATCATGGAACTGACCTCGAGTACTCCGGGGTCGTCATCGATGATCAGAATGGTTTCGGTGCCTTTAACAGCGGTTTCGGCGGCAGGCTTTTTGTCCTCGATCTTTTTTTCTGAAGCGGGAAAATAAACCGTAAAGGCAGTCCCCTGTCCGGGTTCACTGACGACATCGATAAAGCCGTGATGACCTTTGACCACCCCATACACCATAGCCAATCCCAGACCGGTACCGCGGCCCATCCGGCGAGAGGTAAAGAAGGGATCGAAGATGCACTTGAGGGTTTCAGGCGGCAGGCCGTGGCCGGTATCGGCGATGATGAAGGCCGCATAGCGGCCGGGTTTCATATCATAGCAGGGCGCCGGATGATGCTGGTCGACCGTGAGATTGCGGGTCTGCAGGTGGAGGGTTCCCCCGTTCGGCATGTCCTGAAACGCGTTATCGTAAAGCTGGAACAGAATTTGTTCGATCTGGTTGCGGTCGGCTTCCACCGGCCATAAATCCGGCAGGTATTTTTCGGTGACCCGGAGTCCGTTTTTGTTCCGGCCGAACAAGGCCGCGGTTTGTTGAATGACACGATTCAGATCGAGCGGAATCATCTCATATTTTCCGATCCGGGCGAACCCCAGCAATTGCTTGGTCAGATCGGCGGCCCGTTGAACCTGCTCCTCGATGTTTTTGAGGGGCTCAAAATGGGGATGGCCCGAATCGAGACTCATCAGCATGATCGAGGTATACCCCTGGATCCCCATCAGGAGGTTGTTGAAATCGTGGGCGATACCCCCGGACAGGGTCCCGATCGACTCCAGTTTCTGGGTCTGCAGGAGTTGATATTCGAGCCGGCGCCGATCCTCTTCGGCCTGCCGGCGGTCCGAGATATCGATAAAACACTCCAGCAGTTTTTCCTGATCCAGGATCCGGATCCGTTTGACGGTTTTAAGAATCGGCCGGCGGCTGCCGTCGAATCGCAGCAGGTCCCGTTCGGAACTGTCAATTTCCCGATCCAGGTCGCAGATGGGACAGGCATTTTCTTCGGCCGGACAGATTATGGAATGGCAGCGTTTCCCGACAATCTGATCGGCCGGTGCTCCAACTATCGATGCCGCATACTGATTGACCTTCTCGATCACCCGGGTGGCCGGATCGACAATGATGACTCCGATCGGAATATTCTCCAGCAGGATTTGCTGTAGGAGTGTGCTCTCCAGCAGCTTCTGCTCGGCCGTAATTCGCTCCCGGACCTCGCTCCGCAACTGATCGTTCAACTGGCTCAGATCCTGGGTCCGTTCTTCCACCCTACTTTCCAGTTCAGCTTGAACCTTTAATATCTCCTGCTGGGCCAAATCCAACGAATGGGTCGTGCCAAGAATCTTTAAACCGATCGGCGGCGCGATCAAAACCGGTATCAGCAGGGAGATCCAAATCCCGATCGGCCGGAATGAATCGAAGGCTAAGGCCGTGACCAGATAGACGGAAAATGATATCACCACACATCCCACAGTGATCAGCAGTGTCAGTTTCACAACGCCGTAACGGGCAAGAAGATCGCGGAGGCTCATGTCGGGTTCTCCCGGATCTGATGATGATTTCCTGTTCAAATGCGATCATCATCGGATATACTAAGAGCAGTCGGGTGACAACGCGCCGGCATCCTGAGAAAACACGCCGGACGACAAAAGATAATCAGAGATGATAATACCTATAAATAATATTGAAATTCAATTAAGTCAATAGCAATTATGAGGAAACCGGAATCAAAATTCAATCCGGGAAGACCAGTCTCAGCAGCATCAGACAGACGGCCCCGACCAGAGCGGAAGCGGGCAGGGTCAGCACCCAGGCAGTCACCATCTGGCCGGCTACACCCCAGCGGACAGCCGACAGACGCTTGGAAGCCCCGGCACCGATCACCGCCGACGAGATGACATGGGTAGTACTGATGGGAGCGCCGGCCAGAGTCGCCAACTCGATCACCATCGCCGACGAGGTCTGGATGGCGAACCCGTGAATCGGCTCGATCCGAAAGAATTTGCTGCCCATGGTCTTGATGATTTTCCAGCCGCCCATGGCCGTTCCCAGCGTAATGGTTAGACTACAGGCCAGCTTGACCCATAAGGGAACCTCAATGGCCGGAATCCGGTGGAACAGGAACAGGGCCAGCGCCATCAGACCCATGGTTTTCTGGGCATCGTTCATCCCGTGACTGAAGGCCATCAGCGAAGAAGAAACCAACTGCAGTCGCCGATAGTTGCGGTTGGCCTTCCCCGGACGAGCCTTGAGCGACAGCCAGGCCAATCCGACCACCCCCAGATACCCGATCACAAAACCGGCCAGAGGAGAAAGCACAAGGGGGATCAGAACTTTTCCGATCAGGGTAGGGTATTCGACACAGTCCCAGCCCCGATAGGCAATGGCCGAACCGACCAGCCCTCCGATCAGGGCATGAGAAGAGGACGAGGGCAATCCAATCACCCAGGTAATGACATTCCAGATGATCGCCCCCAATAGCGCCGCCAGCACCAGAGTCCGGCACCCGGCGATCATCTCGGGATTGATCAATCCTTTCCCGATGGTTTGGGCCACCTCATTCCCGGTCATAGCCCCGGCAAAGGTCAAGACCGCCGCCATCGCCACCGCCGAACGCGGAGAGAGCGCGTTGGTGGAAACCACCGTGGCAATGACGTTTCCGGTATCGTGGGCCCCGTTGGTGTAATCGAATACCAGGGCCATGATAATGATCAGAATCAGCAGCAGGGGGACTTCAAGCATTTTTGATCCCCGCTTTTTCCAGGGTGAAGGAAAACCGCTCGGTATGGGTTAAAAGCTCTTCAATCCGGTCATAGATATACGACAGCTTAATTACGGAAACCAGGTCGAGCTCCTTGGATTCCGCTTTTTCGAACAGCTCGCCGGTACAGACCAGCAGCAGGCGCCGGGCATCGGCACAGGCCTCCAGTATCCGGTTCATCGGACCGTCCTCATAGATGCGGCGGCTGATGAACTGGATCATCTTGCCATGACACTCTGCGATCTGCTCCAGATCCATCACCAGTTCCCGGGCCGGTTTGGGCACTTCCCGGAACCCATACAATCCTACCCGGGTCGAGATGGCCTGAATCCGCGCCAGCATATCATTCTGCTCGATACAGATCTGGTAAATATCCTCCCGGTCGATCGGCGTAACGAAGGTCAGGGAGAGCAAACGGTTGATCTCGCGGGCCAGGTGATGCCCTTCATTCGCCAATTGGTTGATCCGGATGAATTTGGGTGCCGCGTTGGCAAAATCATTGAAAATACCGGACAGCGTCCCGGCAGCCTCCGCCGTCAATTGCTGCTGTTTCATGAAGTAATCAAAGAATTTGATGTTACGGGGAAAAATCGAAATCTTCATGGCACCACACCTTTCGGTTCAATTAAAACCAATCCATTTTAGGCTGATCCCGACCAAGTTGCCGGAACCTAATAAAATTTCACACCATTGTCAAGCCGGAAACAAGGGGTTGATCGATCAAAATTCACTATGAAAAAGCCGGGCAGCATTAGTATCCACCCTGTTGGAAAGAAACAATCCACCCCCCTAAGATGATACAATTTAATTTGCATTACCGGGGAATTTTATCTTGCAATTGACAGCTAAAATTGTTTAATAACACCATGATGAATCACACCAGACGCGAGAACCAGTATACGACCATGACATACAATGACACGAGGAGGATATCACGGATCCATTACACGTCAATTTTGCCGGGATGGACTTTGCCAATCCCTTTATGGTAGCATCAGCCCCGCCGGCACGCACCGCCGAAATGATCAAGCGGGCCTTTGCCGCCGGATGGGGCGGTGCAGTCACCAAAAGTATTTCCCTAGAGCCGGCCGCCGATCTTCAGCCCCGCCTGCGGGCCTTGCGCTATCAAAATAATCCCATTGGAATGGAAAATATCGAGCTGTCCACCACCTGGACAATCGAGGATTGGCAGCGCGAAATTTGCGAGGTCAAATCGGCTTATCCCGATCGCCCGCTATGGGCTAGCATTATGGAAACCCCAATCAAAAAAAACTGGCAGCGTCTGGCTGAGGTCATACAGGAAACCGGGGTTGACGCCCTCGAACTAAACGTATCATGCCCCCACGGGATGCCGTCTAAAGGTATGGGAGCCTTTATCGGGCAGAACGCTGAGCTGACCGGTAATGTCGTCGCCTGGGTCAAAGAGGTTGCCAAGGTACCGATTGTGGTCAAACTTACTCCCAATGTTACCGACATCACGTACATTGCACTCGCTGCCAAGGAACACGGGGCTGATGCGTTATGTGCGGTCAATACGATTTCAGGCATGATCGGTGTGGATCTGGACACACTGACCCCTCTGCCTGCCGTGGGAGGTGTCTCGACGTATGGCGGGTACTCCGGGCCTGGAATCAAACCCATTGCACTGCGTTGTGTATCTCAAATCGCCAAAGCCACCGGCTTACCCGTCTCGGGGATGGGAGGCCTTACCACCTGGGAGAATGCCGTTGAATTTATGGCGGTCGGGGCCGGTACTGTGCAGATTGGAACAGCCGTAATGTGGCATGGATATGGCATTATCAACAATCTCATCCAGGGACTCCGTCACTATTTAACGGGTAAAAACTTGGCCAATGTGACATCAATCGTCGGGGCGGCCCTATCGAAAATCGTCGAGTTTCCGGAAATGCCGTTGACGGCTCGTGTTCAGGCAGAGGTCAATGCGACGTGCAACGGTTGTTTGCGTTGCGTCACGGCCTGCGCGGATGGCGGCTTTCAGGCTATAAGCGGTGCTGAAGGCCAGCGGGTGCGCATTGATGCGAGAAAATGTGATGGCTGCGGATTATGTGCGCTGGTCTGTCCGCAATCCAGTATCACCATGGTTCCCCGTTAACTAAAGCTGTAGCTCAATCCTTTTCAAAGATATAATTCCCATATTATACAATTATTATACAATGGAACACCCGAAACCAGGGCAAAACTATTCATAAAATCAACTATAGAACTTGTAGTTATCACAATTGAACTCGGTTAAAAAACTAAAATCCTGGTTTAGTGAGGGGGAGGAATTCTTTTATGTCTCCCAAACAATCATCTGAAGCACCAAATCTTTTTAATTTGATATTATAGATTTATCTTGACATTTAGCATCGCTGCACTTATTATGACAGCATAGAAAATAAAGACTCGCGAAAGGAAGGTCCGGCGTTGATGGCCCGATTATCAAATAATAAGCCTCATTTGTCCCTCATCATTATCTTTTCTCTGTTGGTTACCGTTTTGCTGGTAACAGCCATTATAAGCCAATCCATACTCATCCGTCTGGGATGCCTGGGACTCTCCCTGATACTCTATATTGTTTTCTGGATATACAACTCCTGCCGGAGCGGCCGAATCCGTCCGGTCGTGATCAGCCGGATCATGGGAGGATTGCTGTTTCTGATAGGAACTGCGGCCGGCGGCGCACTCCTTTTATTATTTACCTGGCCGGCCCGATTTCTGGTCCTGTTGATCACAGGAATCACGACGGTTCTTTTCAGCTGGTTTTTTCAGACCAGTCAGCGGATGATGCGATGGATCGGGATAGGATTTTCAATCATCGCCCTGGCCGGGATGTGGTTCATGTTTCCGAAACAAAGCAATCCTAAGGATAGCGAATATCAGAGTCTTTTCTTTCAACCCGGCAGTGAAGCGTTCCAACCGGTCAAGCCGCCGTTCTGGACTATCGGCCTCTTGAACCTGGTCCCGGAGTTTGATCAGGGGCGGCTGGGACTCTGCGGCCTGAAACTGGCCTATTCCCTGATGGAAAATGGAATCATGTTTTCCGAGTATCGGCCCTGGGTCGAGCAGGATCCCTATTATCAACTGTTCGACACCATGAGTATCAGCGATAATATCTTCTGGAGGGAATATCAAAACACTAAGACCCAGCAGGGATTCAAGCGATTATATACCATCGCCGGTACCCAGTACCTGAATGCATTCAGTTTTGCCCTGCCCGGTTTTCTCAATCGAAATAGCAGATATCATCATGTTTATTTTTATTGTCCCCATGGAAACCAAAACCAAAAACTCCCGCTGGTCATTTTTTTCCATGGATTGGGCGGCAATCTGGCATGGTATTGCCGCTATTTCAGTGAAATCGGGAACTGCGCCGTACTGTGCCCATCCTCGGCCGATGCCTTCGGAATCTGGACTGAAAAGGATCTGGATCGACTGATTCGGGTCTACCTGCCGGGGCTGAGCCGGGAATACCCGATCGATACCTCACGCATTCATCTGATCGGCATGGATAACGGAGGAGTTGCCGTCAACCTGGCCATACAGTATTTCTCCGGCTCTTTCAAAAGCTTTACCTTCCTGTCAGCCTGGATCGAACAGATTCCCCGGCTGGATTCCCTTCAATCCGTCCATATCATCAATTCCAATCAGGGACTCAATATCGAAAATAACCGTTATATCGCTGAGGATCAATCCTTCAGGGCGGATTATCTCAACGCCCATTTTCTGGATGGGGATAAAATGTTTTATATTCTGACACCGCATGACACAGTCCGGTCTATTCTCCAGACTATCGTTCATCCCAAATAGACCATGGCCGGCTCGATCGATATTATTACCCGGCGAAAGCTGGACCACCATGCTCACTACCTGGCTTCCATACCCGGTTTGGACGGGGATAAATTCCCTGATGGGGATCAACTCGCGGTCAAAATTCGGGCCCTAAAAAAACTACATACTTATCCCTGGGCATCTCTGACCACCCAACGGATCATCATGGATAAACTCTTTCGCTATATCAACCGAAACATCGATTCGCCGGCTCCTGAAACCATGGAATTATCGGATCTGCTGCAATATCTGAAACCGCGGTTGAATTTTGATGACCGGATCTGGAACTATGCCCATGGAATCCGGGTGATGGGAAATCAAGGGGCACACGGCAATCCGGTCACTGCGACCGATTGCAGAATCAAGCTGGATGAACTGTTGCAGATCATGGAGCAATTCAAAACCTGGTATGAACGGCGCAAGCGCGGAGACGATCCGGCACAATCAGCCCCTGATC
The DNA here is from genome assembly GCA_017997825.1 of Candidatus Delongbacteria bacterium. Classification (GTDB taxonomy): domain Bacteria; phylum JAGOEH01; class JAGOEH01; order JAGOEH01; family JAGOEH01; genus JAGOEH01. Next base: position 14,037 of record JAGOEH010000069.1, read on the forward strand.
TCAGCCCTCAAACCAAACGGCGCAAAACCTGGAGCCAAATTTTCAATTGGATTTCGGTAATCGTCATCCCGATTCTTATTACCATCATTGCTTACTTGATTTTCATCAATATCAACTTAAAAACAAACCCAAAACCCGAATCAAATACACTCTATATTGCCCGGGATCCAGCTTCCTTGCCTGATTCTCTGGTCAGAGGACTGATCAAAAAGTTGAATAAAAATATTCCAAAAGAATGGGAATCAAAACACAAGGGCAATTGGGGAATCATCGATGGAGTCATAGAACGTTCATCCATTTCAATTCCGAAAGATGGAAACCACTATTACCTGACCTATCGATTTGAAAAACAGCAGGAAAATCTAATCCTGAAAGCCTACTTTGAGCATCTGAATTCCTCTTCGCAACCCGGCCGGCCGGATAGCCTGATCATTGAAGCCAATCAAACGTTTTTTCTGGGTGTAATCGATTTTATCCCCGGATTTTTAAGCTCTTGCTGGAAAGAAGGGCCGGGGAAAAAACCATACGGATTCAACAATCGACCTTACTCAAATGCTGCGTTGCTGGCCGTCTATGCTGCCTTTCAGAACCTGAAAGCAAACAATCCACGGCAAAAACTCGAACTCCTTCATCAATCGGTCGAACTGGATCCCCGGTTCGATCTGGGCTATTTTTTACTGGCCCGGTATTTTAGTGATTCCCCACATGATCTCGATTCTTCCCGACATTACAACCAAAAGTATGAAGATCACCAGGAGAAACATTACCTCGCTCCGCCGGATTCAATCTATGACAACTGGAATGAACTGATTAACTATCTGGCAAAGGACTGACCGAACCATGACCCAAGGTTTATAGAGGGTTTACCATGAAATCGATTCTGCTTTCCTGGATCGGCGACCATGATTTCAAGTATCAGAACAGCGAAGAGTCACGGCTGGGACCGATTGCCTCCATTCTGCGTCACCATTCCGAAACCAAACGCCCCTTCGATGAAATTTTTTTACTGTGCGACACCCGGCGTTATGATCAGAGCCGCATCATCCAACCCTATTTTGAGCGGCTGGTGGCCGCGTTTCAGGGCTGTTTTCACCTGGAATGCCTGAACGATATCGATGATCCCAGTGATTTCACTCTGATTTACCGTCATGTGGATCATCTCATCACCAAGGTGAAAACTCTCTATCCCCGGCAAGAGATCAAATGGCATTTCAATACTACTTCGGGAACCAACGCGATGTCTTCCATTTGGATTCTGCTGGGCAAGACCCGGTATCCGGGGGTACTGTATCACACCTGGGCCCTGCAATCCGACGGCGGTCAATCCCATGTCGGAGAATGCCGAATCCCGTTTCGGCTGAGTCTGGACAGCCTTTCCCTGGAGTCCGATCCGGC
>JAGOEH010000070.1 GCA_017997825.1 Candidatus Delongbacteria bacterium
CCATGGGGCGGCGCCCAAGGTCAGGCTTCCGATATCGAAATCCAGGCCAAAGAGATCCTCGAAATGCGTGATAAACTCAATGCCATCCTGATGGAACTTACCGGGCAACCCCTGGAAAAAATCACCAAGGATACCGATCGAAATTTCTTTATGTCGGCTGTTCAGGCTCAGGAATATGGATTGATCGATGATGTCCTGGAAAAACGATAAAGGGAGGCCGCCGGTATGTCTAAACGTTCCGATTTCTTTCTGGGAAAACTGAAATGTGATTTCTGCGGTAATGCCTTTTCCGACGAAACCGAACTGGTTTTCGGCCCAAATGTTGCCATATGCAGGGAATGTATCCATAGCTGCAACGATATCTTTACTGAACGCGAGCATGTGATATCCCATGATGAAAATACCCCTTTGCCCTCGCCCCAGCAGATTATGGAAAAACTCTCCGAGTATGTGATCGGACAGGATCAGGCCAAAAAAGTCCTTTCGGTAGCGGTTTACAACCATTATAAACGCTTGAATCAAAAAATTACCGATGATGTGGAAATTGAGAAAAGCAACATCCTGCTGATCGGTCCAACCGGTACCGGTAAAACTTTACTGGCTCAGACCCTGGCCCGCTTCCTGCGTGTTCCCTTTACCATCGTGGATGCCACCGTTTTCACCGAGGCCGGGTATGTCGGTGAAGATGTCGAAAATATGCTGGTCCGGTTGCTTCAGAGCGCCGATTACAACGTCAAGCAAGCCGAGCGTGGAATTATCTATATCGATGAACTGGATAAGATTGCTCGAAAAACCGCTAATCCCTCCATTACTCGCGATGTTTCCGGCGAAGGGGTCCAGCAGGCCATGCTTAAAATCCTGGAAGGAACCGTCTCGGCCGTCCCTCCCAAAGGGGGACGTAAACATCCCGAACAGGATTTGATCCAGATCAATACCAAAAATATTCTGTTTATTGCCGGCGGTGTATTTGAAGGTGTCGACAAAATCATTATGCGTCGGCGCGGCGGCAATAATATCGGGTTCGGTTCCGATCTTCATCTCCGCCAAAAACAGGAACTCGGCGAGATCCTGGGGATGGTCGAACCGGAAGATCTACACGAATTCGGCCTGATTCCCGAATTGATCGGACGATTCCATTCCTATTCCTCACTGTCCGAATTGAACGAAACAATGCTGGTCAATATTCTGACCCAACCCCGAAACGCCCTGGTCAAGCAGTATAAAAAACTCTTCGAAATGGACGGCGTTAAACTTAAATTCGAAGAGGATGCCCTGCAGGAAATCGCTAAAATCACTATGCAGCGCAAAACAGGCGCCAGAGGATTGCGGGCCATCATGGAAAAACTGATGACCGATATTATGTTCCGTCTTCCCGATATCGGCGTCAAATTCTGCGTGATCGATAAAGAGGTGGTTCAGGGTAAAAAAGATCCGACCCTTATCACAAATAACCCTAAAAAGCGTACCGCCTGATTTGGAATGAATGATTAATTTTGAGAAAACACATTATGTTTTAAGTGCTTATCACCGAAATCAACTGATTCAGGATAATCTGCCCCAATTCGCATTTATTGGGCGATCCAATGTGGGAAAATCTTCTCTAATCAATACCTTGACCAATAAAAAGAAACTGGCCATGACCAGTAAAACCCCCGGAAAAACTCGGTTGGTTAATTATTTTCTATGTGATGAACGCTTCTATCTGGTCGATCTCCCCGGTTATGGATTTGCCAAAACCCCGGCCGACTATCAAAAACAGTGGAAAACCCTGATCGAGTTTTATCTGCTTAATACCCCGACCCTGATGACGACCTTTCTGCTTTGGGATATCTCGGTCTTTCCCCAGTCCAACGATTTGATGATGCTGGACTGGTATCTTGAGCAAAAACTCTATTTTCAGATCGTCCTGACCAAGATCGATCGAATTACGCAGCATCAAAAATCAATTACGCTTAAAACTATACGCCGGACTTTAGGATTTCCCTATCCGTTGCTAGAGTTTTCAGCCAAAACCCGATTGGGCCTGGATAATATCCGCCAGGTGATGGCATCGAAAGTGGAAGAATAAACTATGGAAGTATTTATTCTGGGAAGCAGCGGGTCAATCCCGACGCTCAAACGCAATCTTCCTTCGCTGGTTTTACGCCGGGATGGGAAGCTCTATATGTTCGATTGCGGGGAGGGGACCCAGATCCAGATCATCAAATCCGGTCTGTCACTGGCTAAGTTTGAAGCGGTATTTATTTCTCATCTGCACGGCGATCATGTCACCGGGCTGCCCGGCCTACTGATGCTGCTGACCCAGGCTTCCCGTCAGGATCCTCTGACTATTTTTGGTCCGGCGGGTCTGAGGGATTATCTGGAATCAATTCAGCGGACTCTGAATTTTTATTCGGAATATGAGATTATCATCAATGAGATTACCGCCGAAGGTATCATTTATCAAGAAAAGGAATTCTATGTTGAAACGGCCCGGGCGGATCATAATGTCTTTACCCTGGCCTATGCCCTAGTTGAAAATCCGCGTCCCGGCCGATTTTATCCCGATAAGGCATTGGAATACGGGTTAAAACCGGGGCCAATCTATAAGAAACTGCAGGAAGGGGAAGCGGTGACCCTGGAGAATGGTCGGGTGATCCGGCCGGATATGGTGATCGGGCCTTCTCGTCCCGGACGGAAGTTCGTATATGCCACGGATACCCGTCCCAGCCGTAAGATTGCCCGTCTGGCCTATCAGGCCGATCTGTTGGTTCATGATGGCATGTTTGCTGAGGAAGAGGTTCAGGATGCGGCCGCCAAAGGTCATTCTACCGTTATCCAAGCCGCAGAAATCGCCCGTACCGCTCAGGTTAAAAAGTTGATTGTCAGCCATATCAGTTCTCGATATACCCAGAACCAGATCCTCAAGGAACAGGCCCGTACCGTTTTTCCCGATACCTCGGTCGCTTATGACCTGATGAATTATGAAATTCCGTTTCAGGAAGAGGTCGATGGCTAAACTGATGGTTGTGGCTACCCCGATCGGCAATCTGGCTGATATGACATTTCGTGCGGTGGAGGTTCTCAAACAGGTCGATCTGATTGCCGCCGAAGATACCCGAAAAGCCCGAATCCTTTTATCGCATTATCAAATTTCCAAGCCTCTTTTTTCATATCATTCCGCCAACGAGAAAAGCGCCTGCCGGAAAATCCTGCGCGATCTTATGGACGGCAAAGAGGTCGCTCTGATCAGCGAAGCCGGAACCCCCTGTATTTCCGATCCCGGGTATCTAATTGTCCAGGCGGCGGTTCAGGCTGGAATTGAGGTGGTCCCCATTCCGGGCGCCTCCGCCTTGAGCTGCGCTCTTTCCGTCTCCGGATTGCCAACCGATCGCTCTCTCTTTCTGGGATTCCTGCCCCAAAAAAAAGGTAAAAAACGAAAACTGCTCCAATCCTTCCTGAATCAGGAAATACAAATGGTGATCTACGAATCCCCCTATCGGCTTCTGGAAACCTTGCACCTGCTGATCGAACTCTTCGGCGATCGTCCCCTGTTCATCGGCCGTGAATTGACCAAACTATATGAGGAAAAAATCCATACCTCACTGGCTCAAGCCGTTCATGACTTCTCTTCCCGCGACATCAAAGGCGAATTCGTCCTGGTGCTCAATCTTAAAACCACTCATGACCCAATTGATTCGGAACTCATTCCCGAATCGGGAGGATTCTATGATCAATGAGAATTCCATCAACACTCTGGCTGATTATATCAACCGGAGTCTCGAGATTCACGAATCCAACCTTTTTTTGGCTGAAATTGACGGAGAACAGCTGACTTACGGCCAAACCCGGATCAAACTGCAGGAAATTAAAATGATTTTCAAGAAGGAGGGAATTAAACCCGGCGACAAAATCGCTCTGCTGGGACTCAATTCCATCCATTGGGCCCTGACCTACCTGGCCATCGTAACCTATGGCGCCGTCGCGGTCCCTATTCTCAACGATTTCAATAATACCAGCATCCATAACATTATCACCATCTCCGACAGTAAACTGATCTTCATTTCCTCCAGTCTGTTGGATAAGATCGAAGGGGTTTCATTCCGTCAGTTGGAAAAAGCCTATCTGCTGGAGGATTTTTCGGAATTCAATCTCAAGTCGATTCCTCAGATCCTGTCTCAAATCAAAGAACGGGTTTATGAATTCAAGCAGTATGCCAATCATTATCTGAGCGAGTATCTGCCTAATTTTCATCATGAATTTCAGCCTCAAAAGGATGACCTGGCCGCCATTGTCTATACATCCGGAACGACCGGGAATTCTAAAGGGGTGATGCTGACCCACCATAACATTGTCGCTGATATCTTCGGCGGTGTTAAATATGTGCCGTTGCTGAATGCTGACGATCGATTTCTTTCCCTGTTGCCGCTCGCTCATACCTATGAATGTACCATCGGTCTGCTGGTTCCGCTTTATGCCGGAGCTTCGGTCCATTATCTCAAACAAAAACCCAGCCCCAAAGTCTTGCTCCAGGCTTTCGAGAAAGTCAAACCCACCCTGGTTTGCGTTGTTCCGCTGGTGATTGAAAAGATCTATCGCAAAAAAATTGCACCTCGGCTGGAAGGGAGCTTTATTTTACGTCATTGTTTACGGGTCGGATTTCTCAGGCGCTTGATTTATCGCAAAGCCGCCTCGGAATTGTTTCGGTCCCTGGGCGGCAGTATTATCTGGATGGGAATCGGTGGCGCCGCTCTGCATCCTGAAGTGGAACGGTTTCTGTATGAGGGCCGCTTTCCCTATTCGATCGGTTATGGGATGACGGAGTGTTCCCCTTTGATCAGCGGGAGCGGGGTGAAGGATAAGCGCCGTTTGAGCGCCGGCTATGCCCTGCCCGGCAGTCAGATCCGGATCGATGCCCCGGACCCTAAAACCGGAATCGGAGAGGTCCAGGTCAAGGGGCCGATTGTTACCCTCGGTTATTATAAAAATTCCGAAGAAACCGCCAAACTGTTTACCCCCGATGGATGGCTTAAAACCGGGGACTTGGGTTATCTGGATCGCCACCATTATCTGTTCCTGAAAGGCCGGTCCAAAAATGTCATCGTTGGCGCTTCGGGTGAAAATATCTACCCCGAGGAGATTGAACCGCTGATCAACCAGTATTCCACCGTGGTCGAAAGCCTGGTCATCAAAAAAAACGGTAAACTGACAGCCTTCATCTATCCGGATTATGATGCCCTCCGAAATGAACTCCATCTTTTCGACTTGGATGAGAAAGAGATCAAATCCAGGATTAATAGCTATTTTAACCATATGATCCATGATATCAATGCCGGATAAGCCGAATTTTCCAGGCTGAACGGCTATATATTGATGGATGAAGAGTTTGAAAAGACACCGACTCAGAAGATCAAACGCTATCTCTATGAATAAAAGGGAGTGATATCTTGAAAATCTTGGAAACACTATCCGGTGTCGAGGAGCTCAGGCGGCTTAAACCTGCCGATCTGCCTCTTTTGGCTCAGGAGATTCGTGAAATGATTATCCGGGTGATCGCCACCAACGGCGGGCATCTGGCTTCCAGTCTGGGTGTTGTTGAATTGACTATTGCCCTCCATTATATTTTCAATACACCGATCGATAAAATCGTGTGGGATGTCGGACACCAGGCTTATGCTCATAAAATACTGACCGGTCGGAAAGATCAGTTTCACACTATCCGACTGCTGAATGGTATCAGTGGATTTCCGAAACGCGAAGAGAGCGAATTTGATGTGATGAATGTCGGGCACAGCAGTACCTCGATCTCGGCGGCATACGGTTTTGCGGTGGCCCGGGACCTCAATCATGAAAAAAACAAGGTGCTGGCCGTGATTGGGGACGGATCCCTGACGGCCGGCCTGGCGTTTGAAGGTTTGAACAATGCCGGGGCTTCCAACCGCGATTTTATTGTTGTCCTGAACGACAATCGTTTGAGTATCTCGCAGAATGTCGGAGCTCTCTCCAAATACCTGGTCGATATGCTGGTCAATCCCAGTTACAATAAACTGAAAGCCGATATATGGGAAATCATGGAAAAAAGCAATTTCACCAAAGATGTAATCCGACCCATGATCAGCAAACTCGATACCAGTCTGAAAAGCTTGCTGGTTCCCGGCAGTCTGTTCGAAAAACTCGGGTTCCGCTATATCGGTCCGCTGGATGGGCATAATATCCCGGTATTACTCAGCACCTTCGAAAATATTAAAAAACTATCGGGCCCTATTTTTGTTCATGTGCTGACCACCAAGGGCAAGGGATATCTGATCGCCGAAGAGAATGCCGAGAAATACCATGGAATCGGCGGTACCCTGAATTGCAAATCCGGGCGTACCAGCCAAAGCTACACCCAGATTTTCGGGAATACCATGTTGGAATTGGCTTCCCGTGAACCTCGCCTGGTGACCATCACAGCGGCTATGGGGCATCATGGAGGGCTGGCGGAATTCTCCAAGATCTATCCCGAACGCTTTTTTGATGTCGGGATTGCCGAACAGCATGCCCTGACCTTCGCCGCTGGATTGGCCCTTGACCATAAAATCAAACCGGTCGTGATGGTCTATAATACTTTCCTACAGCGCGGCTATGATTCCCTGATCCATGATATCGCCCTACCCAAAGCCAATGTCCTGATCGCTCTCGATCGATCCGGTCTGGTTGGAGCGGATGGACCTACCCATCACGGAAGCCTGGGAGTATCCTTTCTGCGTACCGTTCCCAATCTGATCATTTCGCTTCCGCGCGACGGAAGAACCTTTAGAAATCTCTTGTATACCGGTATAAATTATAGTGAGGGGCCGATGGCGATCCTTTATCCCCGTGCCGATACCGAGTGTTTTGATCCGGAGAATGAACCGATGAAACTGATGCCCATCGGGCACAGTCAGCTTCTCAGAGAAGGGAAGGATATCCTGATAGTGACCGCCGGCACGATGGTAGCGCCGGCTATTAAAATCGCCGGCTGGCTGCAGGATCATTTCGGTATATCCGCCGCCGTTCTGGATCTGATATTCGTTAAACCCCTCGATAAAGATACACTGTCGGATCTGGCCCTGGCCAATCTGACCCGGCGCCTGGTGATTATGGAGGAAAATACCTTGCCCGGAGGTATCGGTTCAGCCATCCTCGAATACCTGGCCGGGATTAACCGCCTGCCCCGCAGAGCTCTTCGGGTCGGTATTCCTGACCGCTTTGTAACCCACGGCACGATCGATCAGCTCTACCACCTTCTGAAATTGACCCCGGAACAGATTTTAGCACGAATCATCAAAAAATTCTATCCCACCAAAATAAAAAAATTCCATGAGCATTTTAATCTGGCCTAATTATCAGAAATATCAGATTCATTCCATTCTAAAGGAATTGATCGACTATTTCACCCGGCAATCGATTCCGTACTATATCCCAATGGATGAGAATTACTGCCGCAATTCGCTGGAAGACTGTATTCCAGCTCATGAATTGGAAAAGGCTCAGTTGATGATTGCCATCGGGGGCGATGGAACCTTTCTATCCGCCGCCCACCTGGCGGCACACCACCGGATCCCCTTATGGGGGGTCAATTACGGCCGGATGGGATTCCTGACCGACATCAATCTTCAGGATATTTTCCGGTACCTGGACCCGGTCATCCGGCAGGATTATCATCTGGAACAACGATTTCTATTGACGTATCAAGCTGATGGTCAACCGACACCTCCTCCGAGACTGGTTATCAATGATCTGGTAATCGATAAGGGCGGATTCAGCCGCCCGATTCAACTGGGATTGAAAGCCGGTCACCAGACGATTGTAGGATTCGATTCCGACGGTATCATCTTTTCTACTCCCACCGGCTCAACCGCCTATTCGCTCTCCGCCGGGGGTCCCATCCTTCCCCCTCAAAGCGAAGCGATCCTGGTTACCCCCATCTGTCCCCATACCCTGGCCCTCCGTCCTATGGTATTCGCTCCGGAAACCCGACTGGCGGTTCAGGTCGAATCATCCCATTCTCCTATCATCATGAGTATCGATGGACAAATCCGTTTTGAAATCCAAACCCCATTCTCAGTCTCGATTTTTCAATCCGAAAAGAAACTGCAGTTGGTTCGGGTCAAATCCCATGATTTTTATCATATCCTGCGTGAAAAGCTCATGTGGGGCAGTACCGGCCGTAAATCCATCAGCTCCTGATACAACACAATCCCATTGTTTAACCGTCTTTAGCCGGTGAATGGGTGAATTCCATTCCGATTCAATTGATCGATAGTGGGAATTCTGTATTTTTAACTTGCAATTATGTAGCGGATATATTAATTTACCATAATGAATTGTAGGTTATTCAGGAAATGAGGATTACCCGATGAAATGCAAACTTATGCCGGCTGTTTTTCTGGTATGGTGTAGTCTGATTGTCGGGATCATCGTCCGGCGCGGCTATTCCGGTGATTTTCACGATATCGACCAAGAATTCTCCATCCCTGTTACCCGGGATTCAACTCTGCCCGAGATCGCCAAAATCGGTTTCTATAGCCAGGATATCACCCCGGTGGCCTGGGAGTCATGGAATGACAGAAACAGTAACGGTTTGCATGAACCCGATCAGCATGAAGAATTCGCGGATTCCAATCATAATGGGATCTTTGATGCCATCTATTGCGGCGGAGATGATACCGGAAAACCGATCCGCCGGGTGAAATCAAAACTGAACCTGACTGCCTGTGTAATGAGTATTGGGGATGACCGCTGGTGTATTGTCAATTATGACGGCTATGGGATCAATGACCGGGGGTATAGCCAATTGTCCGATTTTCTCCGCAAAAACCACCGGATCGATCTGCTCCTCTTGGTTCCCAATCTCAATTATCACTCCCCCGACCTGATTGGGTGGTGGAACCGGGATGCATTCGGCCGTCCACGGATCAATCAGGATTATTGGAGTCTTTTTAAGACCAGGCTCTATGTAGCGGTTGATCTTGCCTGTGAGCGGTTAAGTGATTTTCAGGTCAGAGTATCTTCAGTCTGCGATCAGGACCAAGGATACCTTTTTTTAGATCTTATGGGTTCAACCCTCGGACAGTTTGTAATATCCCATACCCAAGCGGACACGATCGATCATCAAGCCTATATTTCGAGCGCCTGGTACGGCGTTCAGCGGAATAAAGCAAGGAGGGCCGGAATCGATCATACCCTTTTTTTTAATCAATGGTGTACCGGTAGCCGATTGGCGGATGACCCCAAATCGATTGACTGGATGTTCGATACTCTTTACTATCAACCGGCTCAGCCGGAGATTGAAGTATTCTGCAATACCCGCTCGGTTCTGATCCCGGTCCACCCTAAGCAAATCCTTACCCACTTTATTAACGGCAGTTCTCAACGCCCGGTTTATCGGTTTTCAGCACTGACCAGCCAGGTCACCCTGATGAAAATCGACAAGAGCTGGATTATGGCTTCTCCCGTTCGATTCTCCACCCGCCGGATCAACCGGATGCTGCAACGGTTCGATGATAAGGAAAATATCCATTTTTTGGCTTTTGTGAATGATCAGCTGGGCGATTATCCGGGTAACCTGATTCAACATCGTAATGTCGGTATGATGATTGAAAAACTTTATTGGGACATGATGCAGAATTATTTTATCACCTATCGGAAGGACGATTTAACGATCAAGGAGAATTTATGACCATTCTGGACGTAGCGGTTGAAAAACCGGAGGAAATCAATTTTATTCTGGGCCAGACCCATTTTATCAAGACGGTGGAAGACCTGAATGAACTGATAGTGACCAGTATCCCGGGCGGAAAGTTCGGACTAGCCTTCAATGAAGCTTCAGGCCCTTGTCTGGTTCGTTTTGCCGGCAACGATGACGAGTTGGTCGATTTGGCTGTCCGTAACCTGAAAACCATCGGCGCCGGCCATACCTTTATCATTTTTATGCGTAATTTTTATCCTATTAATATTTTGAACGGGGTCAAGAATTGTCCTGAAGTGGCACGAATTTTCTGTGCCACCTCCAATCCGGTCACGGTCGTAGTGGCGGAAAATCCCCAGGGCCGCGGGATCCTGGGTGTCATCGACGGTTCATCCCCTATGGGAATAGAAACCGCTCAGGATATTCAAAAACGGCAATCATTCCTCCGGATGATCGGTTATAAAGCTTAATCTATTATAAACAGGAGATAGAACCCGTGAAAAAACCATGGTTATTGATCATACTGGTTGTGGTGTTATTGGCCGGCCAAGCCTGCAACCATGATTCCAAATCGTCAGCCGGACTGAAAGTCGGCGATGTCCGCGATTCCCTGGCCCACTTTCTAACGATTCTCCGGGTCAGCCCGCAGGATTCCCTGACTCTGGTCAAGGCGGCTGAGGCCTATTACCAGCTGGGTAAGATGGATTCCGCCTTGAAATATTTCCAGCGCCTGAATTTGCTCAACCCCAATCACGCTGAAATCATCAATCAGATCGGAAACTGTCTGACCGCGATGGGGAATGTCGAGGAAGCTCGATTTCAGTATAAAATGGCTACCAATCTCAATCCGGAGTATTATCCGGCCTGGCTGAATCTGGCCAGTGCTTGTCAAGAACAGGGCATGATCGATGAAGCCGTAGCTAACTATGAAAAAACCATTTCACTGAAATCCGATTATTGGCCCGCTTATTACAATCTGGCGGTTCTTCAGTTTAAACTGAAACACTATCAGCAAGCCCGCGATTTGTTTATCCAGGCCAGAGAAAAACTCAAGGATTACCCGGTACAGGAATCGATTCGGATCAAACATCAGGATGCCATTACAGCCAAAATTGCCTATTGCGATTCATTGCTTCGCCAGGCATCGGAGCGTTGATTCTGAATGATTCCGGCCATCCGATCAGGCCGACGGACGATGATAGACTCATGGAGGATCTATGAAACTGGTAGAATGTGTTCCGAATTTCAGTGAAGGTCGAAATCCGCAGATTATTGACCGGATTACGGAAGCGATGAAGAGTGTGGAAGGGATCACAATTCTGGATGTGGATCGGGGAACGGATACCAATCGAACGGTCGTGACGCTGGTCGGGCCTCCGGATAGTATTGGCCGGGCCGCTTACCTGGGGATCGCCCGGGCGGCCGAACTGATCGATATGCGATACCATAAAGGGGCGCATCCCCGTCTCGGCGCCACCGATGTTTGCCCTTTCATTCCGGTATGCGGGGTCGAAATGGAGGATTGCGTCCGGATTGCCGCCGATTTAGGACGACGGGTTGGTCAGGAACTGGGAATTCCGGTCTATCTATATGAATATGCCGCTACCCGTCCGCTATGCCGTAACCTGTCCGATATTCGGGAAGGGGAGTATGAAGGGGGATTTGAGAAAATCCAGCGGCCGGAATGGCAGCCGGATTTCGGGCCGCAAGAGTTCAATCCCCGCAGTGGGGCTACTGTGATCGGAGCCCGCGAATTCCTCATTGCCTATAATATTAATCTGGCCACCCGCGATAAAAAAATCGCCCATGATATTGCACTTGAAATCAGGGAAAAGGGAAAACCCATCCGGGATCAGCAAGGAAAAATCCAAAAAGATGATCAGGGGAATACCTGTTACCAGCCTGGACTCTTTAAAAATATCAAAGCCATCGGCTGGTTCATGGAAAGTTTCGGCTGCGCCCAGTTGTCCATCAATTTCACTAACTACCATATCACTCCGATTTACCGGGTTTTCGATGAAGTATGCCGCCTGGCCGATCAAAAAGGAGTCAGAGTTTCCGGCAGTGAACTGGTCGGGCTGATTCCCCTTCAGGCTCTCACCCAGGCCGGCCTCCATTATTTGCAGAAACAGCAACGATCAACCGCCGTTCCCGATTGGCAGATTTTGGACATGGCGGTGCGTTCCCTGGGATTGAACGACCTGTATCCCTTCGATATTAAAAAAAAGGTGATCGAATTGATGACGGAGGATCAATCTCATCATCAATTAGTCAACCTGAGTGTTCAGGCATTTGCGGACGAACTCTCCTCTGAATCGCCGGCCCCGGGCGGGGGATCGGTGGCCGCCTTGTGCGGCGCTCTCTCGGCAGCCCTGGGAGCTATGGTTTCCAATCTTACTTACTCCAAAAAGGGCTTTGAAACCCTTACCACGGAAATGATCGAGCGGGGTACCGCTCTCCAGCACCATAAAAAAGCCTTTGTAGATGATATCGATCGCGATACTCTGAGTTTCAATCGCTTGATGGAGGCCTTCCGACTGCCCAATAAAAGCGAGACCGAAAAACACCTCCGAACTCAGGCCATTGAAGAGGCTACTCGACAAGCAACGTTAGTCCCCCTGGAGGTGATGCGCCGCGTTGTCGCGATGGGAGATGACTTGGAATATATAGCGCTAAAAGGTAATCCCAATTCCCTCAGCGATGCCGGTGTCGCCGTTTTGACCGCCCAAACCGCTCTGGAAGGAGCTTATATGAATGTCCTGATCAATCTGAAGGGATTGCCGGCCGATGATTCTAAAACCCAGATCCGATCCGAGGCGGATCATCTCAAAACCGCCGGCCTGGAAAAGTTACAGTCTATCCGTCAGACGATCTATCACCACTTGTCGGTTTGATCATGTTTAGTGAAATGCCCACTATTCCTCGCTCCAATTATATTCCGGATTCCGATCTGCCGTTTCTTCTGGTGGCCGATGACCAAAGCCGGATCATTGAAATTCCTGAATTGCGAATGGTAACAGCCAGCAGGAACGAACCGGGTTTACCCTCCGTCGGCGAGATCATTCCTCTGCCCCCCGGCAGTGATCTGTTTGTCCTTCCTGACCGGATTCCTTATGGGTATGATCCGGTTGAAAAACGCTTTTTTCCACTACGGACCTACCAGGGTAAACGAGTTTTTCCGGTGGCAGCCTTCATGCCCCCCGCCTATACTTATCTCCGCCATACTGCCTTCATCCGGGAAACCGGATCGGACTGGCTGCCTCTGTATGCCTATGCCCCGGTCGGATTCATGGATAATCAATACTATACCACCGGTATCCGGGTCGATTCGGATATCCGTCAGGATCTGGATCAGGTGGATCATGAAGGGATCCGGCATCAGGGAGAGCTTCTGGCTCAACGTTACCCTCATAACCGATTGATCCAGCATATCGTGAAGAACTGCGCCTTCACCTATGGATGTCCGGCTGCCCGGAATTATGTGCAGCATCGCTGGGAGGCTCCATTGCCGACCTCCGTCAGCTGTAATGCCCGCTGCCTGGGGTGTATCTCCCTGCAGGACGGCTCCGGTTTGCCGGTCACTCAACCCCGTATAACCTTCGTTCCTACTCCGGATGAAATCGCCGAACTGATCGTCCCGCATTTGCAAACTGCCGATGACCCGATCGGAAGCTTCGGCCAGGGTTGTGAAGGCGAACCCATTCTCCAGGCCGATACCATCGCGGCCGCCGTCCGCCTGATCCGGAATCAAACCTCCCGGGGAATCATCAATGTCAATTCCAATATGAGCTTGCCTTCCGCCATTGAAACACTCTGCCTGGCCGGAGTCGATTCCTTCCGGGTCAGCCTCAATTCCGCCCAGCCCCACTATTATCAAGCTTACTTCCGATCCCCAACCTATCAGCTACGCGACGTCATGCGCAGTATCGAAATCGCCGGGAAATACAATAAATGGATCTCTCTGAATTATTTCATTTTTCCGGGATTCACCGATACTCCGGACGAAATCCGCGCTTTGACCGATTTGATCCGGACCTTCCGGATCGATTATATCCAGATGAGAAATCTGAATATCGATCCCCAGATGATGACGGAAACCCTCGAACTCTATACTATTATGGATCAACCGATTGGAATTCTGAACTGGATGGAGCGAATCCGGGCCCTCTTTCCCTATAATCCCTTTGGGTATTTCAATCCCGGTGCTGAAAAAATCCGCCGGATTCGTCAACTGGAGGGCCATCATGAGTGATTCGATCCGGGCTTTATATATTTCCTATGACGGACTGACCGATCCGCTGGGTCAGTCCCAGGTCTTGCCATACCTGATCCGATTATCCGCCAAGGCAATCCGGTTTGATCTGCTGACCTATGATAAATCTTTCCGCATCCGGCAAACCGGTTTGGTGGAATCCCTACAGGAACGGACCCGCCGGCATGGTATCAACTGGAGCAGCCTGCGGTACCACAAACGATTCAGCCTGTTGTCCACCGCGTACGATATTCTGCGCGGGATCATCCTCTGCCGCCGTCTGGTCAAAACGGATCCCTCGTTTCGGATCGTTCATTGCCGGGGATATGTCTCCTCGCTGATCGGAATCTATCTTAAAAAAAACTTTGGACTTCGATTCATTTTCGATATGAGGGGATTCTGGCCTGAGGAAAAAACCGATGGGGGGAGCTGGCCGGCCAAGGGTTGGATTTATCGTCTGGTTAAACGATTTGAAAAAAAATACTTTCAACAGGCGGATTCGATCGTGATCCTGACCCGGACCGGGAAAAGCTATATTCTGGATCATCCCCAAGCCTATCGGCCGCCGGCTGAGATTCAGGTTATTCCGACAGCGGTTGACTTGGATCACTTCCTCTACCATTCCGATTTCAAATCAGCCCGGCGGGAGTTTTTTCTCCGGACTCCGGCCGTCGAATGGGACTTGCGGCTTGTCTACAGCGGATCAATCGGTTCCTGGTACAAACCCCGGGATATGATTCTCTTTTACGCTTATTTTAAACAGGCCTTTCCCAACTCTTCATTAACTATGTTGATCAATAATCCGGAAAAAGAACAGCAATTGCGGCAATGGGCCGATGAATCCGAACAGCGTTTACAGATTTCAGGATTGAGCCGGAGTATGACGGTATTATCGGTGGAATACTCCCGATTGCCGGAGTATTTGGGCCGGATGGATTGTAGTCTCTCCTTCATTGAACCCTGTTTTTCCAAAATCAGCTCATTTCCGACCAAGTTCGGTGAGACCCTGGCCTGCGGATTACCCCAGATCATCAATTCCGGTATTGGGGATACGGCACAGATCGTATCCGGGTATCATGTCG
Source organism: Candidatus Delongbacteria bacterium (assembly GCA_017997825.1). Taxonomy (GTDB): domain Bacteria; phylum JAGOEH01; class JAGOEH01; order JAGOEH01; family JAGOEH01; genus JAGOEH01. Next base: position 15,026 of record JAGOEH010000070.1, read on the forward strand.
GATGGGTGGTTGAATCGTTTACTCCACAGGCCTATCAATCGACGATCGGCCGGATACCGGCACTGCTGAGGTCTTCTCCGGACTGTTTCCTGCGATGCCGGCAAACCGCTGAAGAATGGCTGAGTGTGGATCGACTCAGCGATACTTATTACAGTATTTATTCCCGGCTGAATTCCCGTAATCCGGCAGGTTTAATATGAATTCCTGGATGACGACAAGCAGTGTATGCCGGACCATTCATGCGGGTTCACAATTCATCCTGAGAATGGTAGCTGACAGTGTGCTGATCCGGACATACCGCCGG
>JAGOEH010000308.1 GCA_017997825.1 Candidatus Delongbacteria bacterium
TTGACATGCTGGGGAGAAATCCCTTTTCCATTGTCCCGGATTTCAAGCAGAATTTGACGAGCCAGACTGGAGGGGGTTTTGGTGATATACTCCCAGCGTTGTTTGGAAGCGGCCGGCTGTTCGTCATGATGCAACCGTATTTCGATTCGGCCGGACTGAGATTCAGGGATGGCATCGACGGCATTCAACAGAATGTTGTAGATGGCTTGAACCAGCAGATCCCGGTCGGCCCGGATCTCGCAATCCGGTTCAGGGAAATGCAGGGCAATGGAAATGGAAAGGCGGCGCTGCTCGATATCGGAACGGATCATTTGTTCAGCCTGTTGGAGCAGAGTGACCAGGTTCAGGATCTGGAATTGGGGTTTGAACTCCCGGGTAAAAGCCAGCAGATTACTGACAATCCGGTTAAGGATTTCCACGCCCTGGATAATTTTGTGGACCAATCTCAGCCGGGGATCCTGGGCATCCAGATCCCGGGCCAGAAGCTGGGCGAAGCCGGTGATCCCGCCCAATGGATTCCGTATCTCATGAGCCACCGTAGCCGCCATCTCTCCCAGACCGGCCAGGGTACTCTTGCGAATGATCTCATCCTCCAGTTTTTTATAACTGGTCATATCCTGAAATATTTCGACGGCCCCCAAAATACTCCCCTTTTGGTCGGTGACGTAGCTGGTGGAAAAGCTGACCGGAATCCTGCGGCCGTCACGGGTCTGGATTTCCTTTTCACGGTTGATGATATTCTGCCCGGTCAGGATGGTAAAGGTCAGGGATAGCTGATGATCGACCCCCACCCCTAAAAAGTCCTTATAGTGATTGCCGATCGTTTCCCGGGCCGTCCAACCGGTGATCTCTTCGGCCGCTTTATTGAAAATGGTGATCTTTCCGTTAAGATCAACCGCCGCGACACCGCTGTTCATACTCTCCAGAATATTATTCAGATAATTTCTGACCCGGAAGGTTTCATCCAGGCTGACTTCCAGGGCCTGGTTTTTCTCTTCCAACTGGAAATTGATCTCCCGAAAGCGTTCCTGAAGCTCGTGATAAGCCTGGGTCAACAAATTGGTGCTGGTATTGAATTCCTCAAAGGCCTTGGTGAGGTTTTGGATGTAGTCGAGCCGATTATCGCGATCAGAGGTCATTTTTTCTGTTGTTTATAGCGGTTAAGGGCATTGGCCTGGGATATCGAACCGTTTACGGCCTGGGTTGAGCGGATTTGAACTCCCCGCGTCCGGACCTGGTCGGTGATGCCCGTGTCAATCCGCAGGGTTTCGGCAAGGATCAGCCGGATATCATCCAGGAGCTCTTTCAACTCCTGCTTAAGGGGATCGGAATCCGGCAGTCGGTCTTTGTGATCCTGCCATAATTTTTTCTCGCGGGAAATAGCCTGGTCCAGCCCGGAGATTTCTTTTTCACGGCTTAAACGATGCTGGAAGTAATCCAGAACACAATCGGCGCCGGGATTCTCGCAAAGCCGGTCGTTAAACTCGATGGCCGTTTGAAGGATCGATCGATAGATTGTCTGCTGATCGTGATAAATTTTGATCAGAAATCTGAGATCATCGGGTTGTATCATTCACTCCATCTCTTTTTTCAGATCATTGATCCGGGTTTCGACATTCTGCAGCCAGTCCAGATCATTCATCTGGTATTCCGCCCGGTTTTTCCAATAGGAATCGGGATAGTCCTTGATGACCCGGGTATAATAGTCCCGGGCCTGGGGATAATCTTTGCGGTTCTTGGCAATATTCCCGAGCTGAAAAAAGATCCAGTCGAGTTTTTCGGGCGATTCGCGGAGGTAATACTGGAGCGCTTTTTGATAGGCATTTTCGGCCGGCTGCATTTCATTGAGTTGGAAATGCAGATCGCCGGCTGTCAAAATGGCATATTCGACCTGCCGGTCCCGTAACAATTCCGGATTCTTGTCCTGCTCGAAGAGATGAAGAATGGCATTGATATAGCCTAAGGATTTGCGGGTTTCCCCTTTCTGCTGAAAAAGATCGGCCAATTCCCTCAGGATCATGAATCGGTCGCCGCGATCTTTCACCAGAGTCAAAGCCAGATTATAGGCTTCATCTCTCAGAACGGTTTTCCGTTCAATTTCATAGATCCGGGCCAGATAGAGATGGGCTCGATAGCTTTCGGCATGATTGGGAAAACGCTGGACGAATTGCTTCAGATGCTCTCGGGCCTCCGGATAGTTTTTCAATTGATACTGAGACTCGCCCACGATAAACAGGATCTGATCCAGGAACTCGGTATCCGGGTTACGGGATAACAAGACGGTAGCATAATCCCGGGCCTGAGGAAACAAGTGCAGTTCATAATAAATTTTGGCCAGCAGCAAATGAGCGTCGTCATAAAAAATGGTGTTCGGATAGATTTTAATCAGGGCGTGCAGGGTTTTAACGGCTTTATCGTAATCCTGACGCTCATAGTGTTCATTGGCATAGGTCATCCATTGGCGGGGTTCCTCTTCTCCAATCCCCTGTTTGATGGCATGGGTGGTCAGAAATGAATCGACTTCGGCCGAATCGATCTGGGGTTTCCGGAGGGCTCTCAGGCTGTCGTTCTTGGCCTTCAGATCTTCCAATTTAACGATGCGGTCGATTACATCCTGACAATAAGCCCGTTGCCGGCGGATTTCCGCGAATCGGGATGTATCGGGAGAAACCTTCAGAAACTGGTCCAGATATTCCACCGCTTTGGGATAATCATTCCGGTCCTGGGAGATGGTGGAGAGATAGATATAGCTGTCGGCAAACTGTTTTTCTTCTTTGAGAGCATAGCTGAAATTATAGACGGCTTCAGGATATTTTTTCTGTCGAAAGCGAATGATCCCGGCATAATAGTAGGCCTTGGTCATCCGGCCATTGATAGCCGCCACTTTGAACTTGGCCAGCGCTTGATCGAAATCTTTTTGCTGATAGAATTTCAGCCCGGCCTGGAAAATGGATTCATAGCTTTCGGCTTTCTGCTGGGCGGCCTGGGGATAAACATCGACCACCAGGCGATAAGGGCGGAACAGGGTATAGCATTTATAGGTATAACGCTCGGTGTCGATCCGGATGATGATTTGGGAATGGCGCTTCCCGATTTCTCTGACCAGGACCTCCTGGATCATGGGGATGCTTTTGAGGGAGCGAAGCTGGGATTGACCGATCACGGTCTGATAAAGCTGAATGATGATGCGATGTTGACTTTTTTCATCCTTGAGGTCATAAAAAGGGGGATGGGCTGTCTTGATCACCACTCTGGAGAAGGTCTGGTGAG
>JAGOEH010000309.1 GCA_017997825.1 Candidatus Delongbacteria bacterium
GCAAGGGATTTTTTACATTTCTGGGAGGGCATGATCCGGAGGATTATCAGCATTTTGTGGGAGATCCCCAGACTGATCTGGGTCTGCACAAAAACTCGGCCGGCTATCGGCTGATCCTGAATAACATCCTGTTTCCGGCCGCCAAGAAGCAGAAGCTAAAAACCTGACAGATTAAAAAAACTCTGGATTTTTTGCAGCAGCGTTTTGGAATCCTGACTGCTTTGCTTTTGCCGTGATGCCTGTTTTAATGCGGCATCTTCTTTAATCATCATCAGTTCCGCCTGGCGTTGCTCCAGAATGACCGATAACGCTTCCGCCATTTGCGGGGAGGCAATCAGCATCCGGCCGAATTCCTCTTTGTTGATGACGATGGCTTCGGTATCGTCAACCGCCTTGATGGTGGCGTTGCGGGGTTCTCCGGTCAGGAGCGCCCGTTCTCCAAAGAAATAGTTGCTGCCGAATCGGCCGACCGAATTGAGTTCTCCATTAGCTCCCTCAATCAGAACCTCGACCTGTCCCGACTTGATAATATAAAAAGATGAGCCCGGTTCACCCTGCCGGACCAGGTATTCTCCACGGCCGTACCATTCGCATTTGACCTGTCGGGCCAGCTCTTGCAACTGGTCACGGCTGAAGGGGTTCAAAATCCGGATATGCCGGAAACTTTCCATAATCTCATCGGTTGTTGATCCATATGATTCAGAACTCTGAATACTCTCCGGTTTCCCCTTCCAGATCATCAACTCCTGGTAAAGGACCCCAATTTCGATTCCATCCCGTTTAAGCTGGTACCAGATCAAGGTCTGTAGTTCATCATGAATCCGCGTCATCATGAAATAATCGTTGATCCAGCATTTGACTTCATATTCGATGGCATAATCGGTAAATTGATAGGCAAACACCGTGGCCGGAGGAGTTGAGAGTATCTCAGAATGGGTGTTGACCACTCTCAGAATGGAGTTTTTTACACGGTGGGGTGGAGTTTGATAATTGATCTTGATATAAATCCGAATGGCATGCAGGGTTTCCGGGAGGTAATAGTTGAATATCTCCTGCTTGCCGACCATGGTATTGGGAATAATGATGTAATCATTTTCCCGGGTTTTCAGTTTGGTGGAGCGCCAGCTCATTTCGACGATGGCCCCCTCCCGATCATTGATTTTAACCCAATCGCCAACCCGGAACGGTTGTTCAACCTGCAAGGCGATACCGGCAATGACGTTGGCCAGCATATCCTGCATTGCCAAACCGATCACAGCGGACAGGACCGTTGAAGTGACAATGAAGGTACTGGGCTTGACCCCGAAAATCATTTCCAGCAGGATGACAGCCACCGCGATCAAAATGATGAAATAGAGGATGTCTCGGACAAACAGCGGGATCTGAACCTTGCTTCGTTTGCTGAAGATCCGTTTGATCAGCAGTGCCTCTATCAGCTTGATGCCGATGAATGCCAGGCTCAATCCCAGGATAAAATAGTGAACCCGGATTACGGCGAACTGATAGTCGAAATCGAGCTGGCTGAAGAAGAAGAGCGAGGCCGCCAGCATGAAGATGAAATTGATGATGATGCGATGGCTGGAAATGATGGCGTAACGCCGAATCATCCGGTAACCCAGATGGAGGCCGATCAACAGAAGGGCCGGGATACCGATCAGTTTCATGATGGTGTTTAGATAATCGATCCAGTTGGTCATTGATACTAATTTATATGAAATTTATCTAAAGTCAAGTTTTATTTTCACGTGCCCGGCCTATTCTCTTCCGGGAAAAATCAGCTTGACAAATGCTGGTTTTTTATATAAGTTGAGCCTATAAAGTGAAAGGAGAGCGGTTGGATACTGAAAGAACCCTGGAATTGATCCGATCTGTTTTAGAAAAGGAACAGATTCGCTATTTGTTTTACAGTCGGGAAACCGAGCGTGAACAGATGAAGGTTTTGAAGGATGAAATGCAAACCCATCAGATGGCTCACCAATGGGAGATCAAGCTGAAACTGGAGAAAAATCAAACCCGCTATGATCTTGTATTTTCTCCGGCCGGCGATGAAGAGGGCGTTAAACGGCAAATGGATGAAATCCTGCTCGATTTTTCCAGAATCACTCCCGGAGTCCATCCTGGCCGGGACTTGGTGCTGCCATCCGATAAAAGCTATCGTGATCTTAATTTTCAGATCTTTGACGCCAATCCGACACTTTACAATCTGGAAGAAAAGATGGCTCTGCTGACTAAACTGGAAAAGAGCCTTGCATCTCAATTTCGTTCCATCAAGGAGCAGCATGGGATCAAATTCTCCGCCTGCGTTGAGCATCATGCATTTCTGGCGCCGGAAATTTCCAAGCAATACTCCCTTTCCAACTATTCCATCGCCGCCGAGCTGGTGGCGGTGGCGGCCAACCAGGATGTAAGCTTCACGGTTTCCCAAACCCGGCATACCCTGGCTCAAGCTGTTGATACTACTGGTTTGATCAATCAGATCCAAGTGACGATGAGTAATTTTTCCAATCAGTCGATTATTTATGGGAAAGAAACCAATGTTCTGATCACTCAGCAGGCCTTGGTCAAGCTCTTGAATTTTATCGCCCAATGCCTGGTGATCGATCCGAACCGGCCGTCACGCGTGTTGAATGATCCCCAGATTCAGTATTTTGATGCAGCCTTTACCCTTAAGGATGATGCCACCCTGACCGGAGGACCGATGACTCGTCCCTTCGATGCGGAAGGAGTCAATTGCGCCGGGATGTCCCTCATCACCGACGGTTATATCAGCCGCTATATCTGCGATCAGGCTGGGGCGGCGCTTAAAAAGACAGCACCAACAGGCCACGCATGGTATGATGATCAATGGAATTATCAGCTCTATCCCTCCAATCTGATCATGGATAAAGGGCGCTTCAAAATGGATGAATTAATGTTACGGCTCGATCCAGGGATTACCTTGAACGAGATTAGCGAGTTGTTTCTGGATAATCATGATAACCTGCATATTTTTGGACGGGGCCAGGTCTTCAAACAGGGAAAAAATATGAATGGGATTCGGGGGCTTCATCTGGTCAATCCATGGAATCAGTTTTTTCGCAAAATGAATCTGATTGCCAATGAACCCTTGACGCTGGATAATGTGACTGGATATCCTATCCTGATGGAGTCGGTGTATGCGACCAGTAATTAGAGTCGTCTGGATCTGGCTGGTACTGATCCGGTTCCTGTCGGCCCAGGAAGCTCCCGGTACAGCCCTGACGATATGCCGCCTCAAGTATGG
>JAGOEH010000310.1 GCA_017997825.1 Candidatus Delongbacteria bacterium
CCAGATAGGATCGGGTGAACAACCAAAATTGATCCCGTTCCGGGATCTGATGGGCACACGGCACAATATCGATCATCTTGCTCTGCGCCTGACTGATAATCTCCTGCCAACTACTCAGTTGAACCCGCTTGAAACGGATATCCAACCTTTTTTCAATCAAACGGATAATATCGGCCGTCACTCCCTGATGGCGCCCCTTTTCATCCCAATAATCGATCGGGGGATAATTGGGCACCGGAGCCAACACCAGATCATCAGTATGCTCCTTGAGCCATGCCGTTTCCTCCGGTGTCAGCCGAAGCAATTGAGCCTGATTGCGGCTCAACCCAATAATCATAACGATCAGCCATACCCAATAAACATATCGTGAATTCCACCTGGAGTGACGATGAATCATCATGGGTTTCCTATCATTACGGCTCGTTATAGTATCCTTCAAACGTTCTCTATAAACTCCATTCATCCGATGATGCAGGGAGAAAAACCTAACAGATTATCAGTATAATAATCAATACTCATTGGGATGTCAATATTCCAATATTTTTATATTTAATCCTCAATCATCGCATCCGCCATCATGATCATTATCCGAATGATGATGAAGGCGGATGGACTATCCGGTAGGATTGAGTTTACTAACTGAAATAGCGGTATCGCAGGATCAGTGCTCAGTTCCGGCAGAAAACCCGGAATCCTCGATATCGGGGATTGGACGAGGTTTCCTTCGGACGATCCGGATTGCCGGAGCTGAGCGCGGAATGCCCCATCAGGATCGGCTGATCATGAGCATCCAACACCCATTCACTGACATTCCCGTTCAGATCATAACAATCATCGGAACTCCCCGTAAAGCAAGCCACCTCTCGGATCAGCTCCAGGCTGTCCAACAGAGACGCCATCGGCTCGATTTCCTGGATGCCGGCCTGTCCCTTCAACCAGTATGCCAGGGTATTTTCGGTATCCGGAGAGACGTGGCTCAACAGTTTTCGGAACCGATCGGCCGGAGGCAGGGTATAGGATTGGCCGGTCACCCGGCTCAACCAGGCGCAGTAATCCATTGCCATAGTAGCGGTAATGGAATAGGCCGGCCAGTTGGGTGAAGGAGCCGTCAATGGCTGATACTGAGCGGTAACCTGACAGAAAGCATTCCATTGGGCGACCGTCACTTCGCAATTGGCAATCCGGCCGCTGTCCAGTTCGGCCATCTGAGGAATCAAAACCTGCTCATGCCGAATACCATACTCCGATCCTACCTTTTTCAAAACCTTATTTTTCTTGAGTATCTGATATAACGGACTGGCAGCAGCCACCCATTCCGGGATCTCTTTTTTTTCAGTCGGGCGTCTCCAGAAATAGCGGTTCAGCCAGGCCAGTTCTTCTTCCACTTTGCGTTTCTGATGACTGTACTGCATAAATCCGTGCGGTTCTCCCGGAAAAAGCACCATCCTGACCGGAGCCTTGCCGATCTGCTGCATGGCACGGTAATGCTCATATCCCTGTTCCGGCGGGACATTGCTGTCCTCGGTCCCGAAAAAAATGATGGTCGGGGTGACCACTTTCTGCATTCGAAACAAGGGTGATTTGGCGATATAGTGTTCGGTATGATCCCAGGGAGCTCCGCCGAAATAGAGCTGATCGAAGGATACCCCAAACCGGCAGTTACCGTAATCGGAGGTCCAATTGACATCTCCGGCCCCGCAACAGGCTACCTTAACGGCCTCTCCCTTCTCCAGACACAGCCCGATCGATAGAATGGACCCGTTACTCCAGCCCATCGTCCCGATCCGCGAAGTATCCAGCATCCCTCTTCGTTCCAGTTCGCTTACCCCGGACCAGATATCCGGGATCTCCAGTTCATAGTATTTGCCGTAAATCGACTCGGCAAACTCCAAACCGTAATTGCTGCTGCCCGAGTAATTGACGAACAATACCAGATTGCCGCGTTCGGCCAGATAATGAGGATAATAACCCCATCCCAGCTCGAAATAGTCCATGTCGACCCCGTAAGGACCACCATGGATATTGATCAGCAATGGATATCGTTTTCCGGATTGATAGTCCTTCGGATAATACAAAATGCCTTCGATCGAGCGGTTCTGTTCTGAATTCCAGCGGATGATTTCGCGCTTGGCAATGAACTTATCCTTAAGATGGGAATGGAGTTCCAGAATGGTTTTGAGCGGTTTGATTTCACCGTTGCGGATTTCTCCGACCTGCAGCCGGGGAAGACTTTGGGCGGTCGAGGTTAGATAAAAGATCCACCGGCCATCCTTGGAAAGGGTATACTGTTCCAGATGATCGGCAATCTCCCCCTTCAATCTGCTTTTACGATCCCCTTCGATCTGCAGAGCCCGGTTGATCACCCCATGGGCCAGAGTCGTCAACACCCCCCGTTTTGATACCGAAAAAGGAGTATAATAATTGGATCCGACTCCATGATCCCAATCCAGTCCAACGTTTCGACAGCTTCCATCTGACGGCCGGTAGGCGAACAGCCTGACAACCCCTCGCCCCAGCTTAGCCTCAAAATTAGTGCTGTCCTCCACAAAATAGCAGGTTTGCCCGTCCGGGCTCCATTGAAAATGCTCGGGCAGAAAATAGGGGGTTTCGAACACCCGGCGTGAGGTATGGTTCCGAAGATCGATCTGCCAATATTCGGGCCATACCCGCAAATCATTGCCCTGCCGCGGCGAGGTATGAAGGCGGAGCAGAATGTAATCTCCGACCGGGGAAACGGCAAATTCCTCGATTTTACCCCGGAATGAACCCTCTACGATCTCCCATTGACGGGTTCCGATATCGACCCGATAGAGATGGTTGAATGTGTAATCGCTGCTGTCCTCAAAGGCAAAGGCGTCATCCTTGTTCTCTTTACGGATATCATTAACCAACGTTTTATCTTCGGCCTGGACGATCAGACGGCTGCTATCCAGCCAGGCAAAATCCTCGATCCCATCGTCCCGGGTGATCAGGGGCATCAGAGCCCCGGCCGGCATCTGCTTCAAATACAATCGCAGCGTTTTCTGGTCCGAACTCTTGCCCAATACCGCCACCTGCTTACCGTCAGGCGAAAAAAGAGCTTTGACGGCACTGAATTTCTCATCGGTAATCCGTACCGGCTTGGCCTGCCGGTTCCATTGCTGAAGAAAGACCTGTCCCAGCCGCTTGTTCTCCTTGGTATCTACTATCCGATTGATAAACATCACCCATTCCCCATCGGGTGAAAACGTCAGGTTTCCCACCTGGTCCCCGTTCAGGAT
>JAGOEH010000071.1 GCA_017997825.1 Candidatus Delongbacteria bacterium
TGAAGAACGGCTTTTTTTATTCAGTTCTTTTAGCCTTATCGTTATCTCCTTTCAGAGGATGGGGTTCACGCAAGCTGAAAGAATTATTATCGGATCAGGACATTCATCGCCTGACCACGCTTCACGCCAAATCCCGTGACAATCTGCGAGAGTTTCCGTTCTGGGGCAGGGTCATGATCATCAACCAGAATTATCTCCCTCTGTTTTCACTGAATGAATCGGCCTATCTGATCTGGAAGCATCTGGACGGCCGGACCAGCCTGGAACAATTGACCGGAATCATGCAGTCTCATTATGAGGTGGAATCTTCGCAGGCTCATCAGGACATCCTGGTTTTATTGGGAACACTCTGGAAAAAGAATTTGATTACATTAGCCTGAACCATAGTAAAGGAGATTGGATTTCATGCAATCACAAGACGTAGAAATCAAAGATACAGACATATTTAACCTGCCTGAACATATCGTATACCGCCAAGAGGATAACGGCGCATTTTTATTCAACACCCAAAACAACAACTTGAAGGCCGTCAATGAAACCGGACGGGATATCATCGAGCTGACGAACGGAGAGAAAACTCTAACCGGCATCATAGACGAGATGACCTCCGTTTATGAAGATGTGGCCAGAGTCCGGTTGGAAGAGGATGTGCGGAAATTTTTCAAAGAACTGACCCAATACGGATTCATCGAGAAGAAAGCTACCAGTCATGAATGACCGCCTGCACGTCATCAGTGCCCCGACCTCAGTGTTTATCGCCATTACCGGGCGATGTAACCTGAACTGCAAGCATTGCAATGTCGGGGACCATCAAAATCGCAATTATTATGAACTGACCACCGCCGAATGGAAAAAATTTATCGACGAGCTGGAATCGCTCAAGGTTTTTCAGATGCGGATCAGTGGCGGAGAACCCTTTGTCAGGGAAGATATTTTTGAGTTGTTCGATTATATTCAGGCCCGCCCCTTCTGGATGGATATCAACACCAACGCTATACTGGTCGACAAGGAAGCGGCCCAGCGAATCGGCCAATACCCCCGGGTAGGCAACATTCTGGTCAGCCTGGACGGGTCTACGGCCGATGTCTACGAGGCTATGCGAGGGCGAGGCACCTTCCCTAAAGCCATCAAGGGGATCGAGCAGCTGGTGAAATACAACCGACGCCGTGTCTCTTTCTACTGCACTGTCACCCGAACCAATATGCACGATATCGAAAATATGATCAAACTGGTCAAAAGCTGGCCTTCTGCCGGCATCAAATTCAACCACATGATTCCGGGCGGTAATGCCGATACCCATGCCCGAGAAATGTGTCTGACCGATCGCGAACGTCGGAAACTTTCGGAAAAAATGGTGGAATATAAGGAAAAATATGGGATTGTATCCGGCACCATCCTGGATACCTATAATATGTTCAAGGACTTTGAGAAACGGTATGAGGCTGTCAAAGATCAGAATCCTCAGCCCCGCTGGGTCAGCGGCTGCAACTCGATCCGCCATGATATTACCGTCCGATTCGAAGGCAACGTTACTCCCTGCGATCGATTGAGTCACATGGTATGCGGCAATATCCGCAACCAGTCCTTTCAGGATATCTGGTACAATTCACCCTTATTGAATGAATTCCGCCGGCGGATGAAGATCACCCTGGCTGAGTTCGAAGAATGCAAAAACTGTAAATACAACTGCCTCTGCTCCGGTGGATGCCCTTCCGTTCCGTACTCAATGGGAAAAGGAATTTTTTCCCATGACCCTTTCTCCTGTTACAAGGTTTACAATCTGGAAACGGCATTCTATCCAGGCCATGATTGAAATAGGTTAGACTAACTGTATGACGCGATAAAGGAAAAACCATGCCGACTGCCTTTGCCCTACCCGATGGAATTCCTCCACTGAGAACCATCTATCTCTACCCGACGGATCGATGCAACCTGATGTGTGACCATTGCTGGGTAGCCCCCCAGCAGATCACCAGTATGGAAGACTATATCGAACGCATCAAAGCCAAAGAAGTTACCATCGAGCAGATCGAACAGGCTTTTATCCAGGCTCGGGATATTGGTTGTCATGCCGTAAAATTCACCGGTGGTGAACCCCTGTTGCGGGATGATACACCGGAGCTGATGCGCTGGATGCATGCTCATGGTTTCTCGATCACCATGGAAACCAACGGGACTCTAATTGATGAAAAAATCATCCAGGTTTTTAAAGAAACCAAACTCCGACATGTAGCCATCAGCTTGGACGCACCCGAAGCGGCCATTCACGATAAGCTGAGAGGCCAGCCCGGGGCTTTTGAAGCCGCAGTTCGGGGAATCCGGCTTGCCGTTCGCGCCGGACTGAGCGTTCAAATCATCATGTCCCTTTATACCGATAATGAACACCTGTTGGAACCCATGACCCAGATGGCGGTCGAACTGGGGGTAAGATCCCTGAAAGTCAATCCGGTCATCCCTTCGGGACGAGCCCTGGCGGTAGAGAAACAAGGACGGATCGTCCCGGTTGAGCGACTGATGAATTATTACCGTTTCTGTACCGAAATATTGGTTCCCAAGTATCGGATGACCATCCATTTTTCCATTCCGACTGGTTTAAAAACATTCAAGGAGATCACCACCAACTCCGCTGAGTGCCATATTCACAATATTTGCGGACTGATGGGCAACGGTGACGTATCGATCTGCGGTATCGGACGGACCGAACCGGAACTGGTAACGGGCAATATTAAAACCGGTGATATCCGGGAGATGTGGATCAAGGGCTCCATTTTCCAGACGGTTCGACGGGATATTCCGGATCAAATGCAGGGGATCTGTGCTAAATGTATCTTTAAAGCCAAATGTAAGGGATCATGCGTGGCTGTCACTTACTCGCTAAGTGGACAGCTCAATCAGGGGTACTGGTTCTGTGAAGAAGCCGAAAAACTCGGATTATTCCCAGCGTCACGAAAATTCTGCTAAATCAGGAAAAAACGATGAATGATAATAAAGTTTCCATACAGAAAAAACCACAGGAGATGGAGCCATGAGTACTAAAAAAAGCTACATTCCGCCCGAAATATTTAATTTTAATATGCTGACCAGCCAGACCTTGGGTCAGACAACCTGCGTCGAAGGCAATACCACCGCCAATTGTACCAATGGGTATAATACAGCCGGAACCTGTAACGAAGGTGGTTCGGCTGTCAATTTCTGCAATAGCGGTCAAAGTGCCTCCGGACGATGCCAAAATGGCGGCTTGGCAGGATTTACCTGTCAGCGGGGAACCAATGCCGGTTTTGAATGCCATAATGGAAGCGCCCCTGCCACTCAATCCGATGGATGTGTAGGCGGTGGAATGGATAATGATGCCTGCGCCACCGGAGCATTTGATAATGACAATGGACCCTGCAGCGGTGGAAACCATCCGATAGATGGCGACGGTGACTGCAGTGCCGGAAATTGGGCGACCGGATCCGGAGGATGCCGCAACGGATCGACTCCAGAAAACCACCAATGTGCTCACGGAGAAGATCTTTGCACCCCAGGCGGTTCAGATACCGGACAACAGGAATGCAGCAACGGTAATTTTGCAGGCCCCCAGGAATGTGAAAGCGGCGGCGCCGACACCACCTCCTGCACCATTGGATTTGCCGAGGAAGGATGCGTTTCCGGAGATTATCCAGCCGACTATGGATGCAACACTGGTTCCGGTGAATACGGTTGCACTACCGGCAATAATGAACGTGAACGTTGATCAACATCTCCTTTCATGATTCAATGGTTAAGAACGCTAGTCCATCGGCCAATCAGTGAACCGAATGCTAATAAGTCAGTTTTTCTTGACTATCACGGTATTCAGATTCAATTAAATCAGATTAATGCCAACCAGTTGAATAGCAAACATCATAACTATATTGTTCCGTCTCTGGAAAAAACCGATTTGACCATAGCGTGTCATGAACTCCGAAAGGATAAATCATCTCTTATTCCACTCAATAATCACTCCATACAAAATCTTTCATTATACTTACAACATTATCTGAAAAAAATCTATCCAGCCATTGATAAACAAACCGATATTGTTTTAGAACGAATGTCTGATCCTGCCTATCTTCCTCTTTATAATCCTTTCTGTTATCGTTTTCTTTCTTTAAACCAATGGAGATCCTCAATTGTCATTCTTCCAGTAAGCAATTACAGCATTATATATGATCCTCAATCTAATCAGGGAATCTATTGCTGGTATAACCAATTCAGGACCAATTTTCTGCTGTCGGAAAACTTATTCTATCTGGCTTTATCATTATATCTTGCCGGGCAAGGTGGGGTATTGCTTCACGGAAGCGCACTATTATATAATGGTCAAGCTTATCTTTTTCTTGCAGAATCGGGAGGGGGAAAATCTACACTATTCAATCTTTGCTCGTCATGTCAGCACTTTTCAGATGATGCTGTCGCCGTCCGACAAGTCGATGGTAATTTCGAAATTGTACCATTGCCATTCGGGCATCATCCTCATCTCTCATCAACTACCGCCCAAGCTCCTCATCCTATTAAAGCTGTTTTTTTTCTGAAACACCATTCCGAAAACCGGATTGAACCACTCAATAAATTTGATGCTTTAACCAATATGCTCCATCACCTCCACTATCATCTTTTCATGACCTCCACGTTATCCAGACAAGCCTTTGAAACCTGTCACCAAATAGTATCCCGCATTCCCGTTTTCTATCTAAATTTCCATATTCGCAATGATTCAGTTTTTAATGATATTTATCAGTTTTTAAACCACTAAATCTTAGTCATTATTATGCCTGCACACTGCAATAAAATAATCGTATTCAGCATTTTTTTCATTTTCCACTAAATCGACAGTGCAGCCGGTTTGACCATAGAGAACATAGTTAAATTTTCCATCCAATAGTCCGATAAATTCTTTTAGAAATAATTCCTTAACATGATGGGGATTGTCAAATCCTGAGTCTTTTCGGCGGGGAGTTGAGATAATGGCAGTTCCGTCAGGCTTGAGTATTCTTTTAATAAGCTGGATAAACCGGTCCTGATCATCCAAATGCTCAATCACCTCAAAAGCTATTATACCATCGTATTGGCACGGATAAGAATACTCATAAAAATCAGCCTGTTCAAACGTGAGTGTCGGAATCTGGTAATTATCTCGGGCATAATAGACGGCTTCCATTTCCTTCTCCAATCCCAAACCGGAAACAATCGAGTCTCTCAAAATATATAATCCGTATCCTGCACCCGAACCAAGATCGATAACCTTTTTTTTCAGAATCGATTTAGCCAAGCGATAACGGATTACATGTTCCTTAAGGACTTCTCCAAAGCAAAACCGATCAAGCTTAGGGATAATCCGTGCTGGATAGAACCGATTCCGGTAAATCTTCATCAGCCAGTTATCACTTGAATCAATATCGATAATCTGGTCGTTAGTGTTACACTTCAGTTTCCAGCCATTATGATTAACCAGGGAGGTATCCCAAAACAAATCAAAGATTTCCTGCATAACACCCGGAGACAATGCTGAATTGATAATTGGAAAAAAATTCCCATTCAGTTCTTCATAGTCCTGACTGCGGAAAAATTTGCGGTAATTGATATACTCTTCAGTCTGGGGAATCGGAGTAAAAATCATCAATATCGCTGTTCCTCCCTGTTTATGAGCAAAAATAACGGAATCGAGAATCTCCTCCACGGTTTGCTCTGGAAGCCCGATAATCACATAGAAAAGATATCGTAACTGGTGTTTTCTTAAAATCGTAACCTGCTCATAAATCTTGTTCATCTTAGCCGGTTTATGAAATCGATCATAGTAAATCCTATATACTGCACTCTCCAGTGGAATAAAAAAGCCCTCCAGTTGATTGATCTTGACAAAATGCTGGAAAAATTCATCGTTGAGCTTATCTATTTGGAAACCATACGATCCATCAATACTGACCGGATAGTTTTGTTGCACCAGAAATTGGAGAAACCGGACCAGGTTATCCTTAGAAAGCATCAGATTGCTATCCCATACCATAAATTCTTTGATTCCCAACTGATAATAATAGAGAAACTCATTGATAATCTTTTCAAAAGAATAGCGGACCAGTCTGTTTTCAACCTTTGGAACAGCACAATAGCTACAGTGATTCGGACAACCTTTAATGAATCTTAGAATGGCTCTGTCCGGCAGAAAATCCATTAACTGCATCAATGGATAATAGCAATGAGCATCCTCATATTCTCCAACATGCACATTATCGCACTCAGGAATACTCAATTCATCGGGGATCAGATTGGCAGCCGGTCCTCCGATTGAAATCCGAGTGGAGGGAAATATTCTTTTAATTAAGCGCACCAGCTTTTTAACATTATATACATGATAGGTAAAAGTAGCTGTAATCATTACTTCATCAGGGATATCCCCCCTTGATTTCAGATCTGCCAAAAATTGCCTGAATCCTCCGTAGGGCAACCCATAATGATAAAGATTTTTTTTCAGATTTTCCAGTTTCTTCTGGCCTAACTTTACAGTGAATCCTTTAAAGTATGGCATAAAATCATAGAAGTTTACATAATTTCCTTGGTCAAGTAAATAATGAGCAATTCTTAATAATCCGGAAGGAATATTTCTCCCGACTGAGGTTGACATATAGTGCCAGTATTCCCGGGTGTCCCGCACGGGCGGATTGATCAGTAGGAATCGGCGCGGATTTTTTTTCTGCTTGGAATCAAAGAAAAAATATCGACTGTTTGTAAGCTGCAAATCCGGTATATTGAGCTGTTGATAATTCAATTCATCAAAAATCCCTTGCTGAATCAAAGGATGGTGATTCCATTTTTCTTTCAATAGCACCAGGTTTTTTATACACTGAGAGATTCTTTTTTCAGAATGAAATGATACTCCGTTGATATGAGTGATATACACATTCTTACAAATTCCCGTTTCAAAACCCGATTCCTGCGCTCGCCAACAAAAATCGATATCCTCAAAAAAGCCATATCCAAATCGAGTATCAAATCCTCCGATCTTATCAGTAACCCTTTTCTTGACCATCATGCAAAATCCGAAAATAAAATCACATTTTTGAAAGGCTCGAGATGGGTGAATCCCTGAAATCATTTTATTGAAGGTGTTCAAATTCCCTCGATTGATTTTTTCACCAAGATTCACATATCCGGGATAATCAAAAAAAGGTACATTCGATAAAGGACCAAGAATTCCAAGATTTTCATGATTTTTCATTACATCAATCATCAATTCAAGCCACCGGGACGTTAAAAAAACATCATTATTGAGTATTACTTTATAATCCGCCTGACTGAACTGTAATCCCCGATTCACACTGTATATAAATCCACGATTAATACGATTGGTGATCAATTTGACTTGGAAAAGCTCCATCATATGGTTAAACTCATCCGGGAAAGCTTCATCACTACCGTCATTAATTAAAATAATCCTAACATCCAGGTGCTCGGTATTTTTCTTTATCTGCTTCAGTAGTCTCAGCGTTAAAGGTAATTGATTAACAAAAGGAATAATAATATCAATACTTTCCAATGTCGCCCCCATAGTATTATTCTTTCCAACGTTCCATCATTCTTAACACAACGCAACCCACCCATGACAACAAGTTTTATAAACATTCAATAATCATTTCCATTGATCCGATACTACAATAATCAATTCGAAATGAAAGTCAAGCATAATTTTTTTAAGAGATCTTTGGATAGGCTTCACAACCAGATACCCGGTCAGGATTCTTGAACCATACTTTTAATAAATAATTCAGTAAAAACCTGTAATGCTCATTTGGGGTTTGACTAAGAAGCATAATCACTCTGGACCGAAATGTATTCTCGATCTTATGCCAGAAAGGAGTATCACTTAATAGATGAAGATGAAAATTAACAATAGGCTCTTCATCGAGGTACAACCCATCGTCACGGCATTCAATCCGATCAAGCAGAGAATACTTCCATGCCCCGATGTTGCAAGTTTCAGGGAATATGACAGTACGATACTGACCGTTATTTATGACAATCTCAAGGGGCTTCTGATCAACAAAATATTTTCGTTCTTCAATTTTTCTTTTCCAATCCTCCAAAAGTAGCATATTCTTGGTTAAAACCATCCCACTGTTGTATTTCCCGGTATAATCCAAAACATGATCTTTAAGAATAGAAAAACGACCAGCCTGACTCGATACCATAATATCATCCTGACTTGCTAAAAACCCATTCAGGAGGGATTGAATAGAATGCAAAAACAACAGATCACAGTCAAGTAAAAAAGCATAACCATACTCCCGGATCGATTCCATACATACCGTTACTTTATGGGATACAATCTGGATAAAGTTTTCTTGTTTTTCTTTGTCTAAGTGATGACCATCAACACAATCAAGAATTTGAAAAATGAAAACATTGGGAAAAGCCGAAAGGGCATTTGCAGAAAAAACATCAGTAATCATAATCCATTCACAGGGATGAAACAATTCAAGACTGGCCTTCATCAACAAAAACTCGTTTATCGTTCTCTCGGTACAAATACAGGATAAAACGGGAGTTTTATACATAGATAATACCTTAAATTTTAGATGAGATAGACCATGGTAAAGTCAACGGATTAGAAAAGATTATTGATTGATTATCAAGTTGCTTTAATTTCTCAACCAAAGTCAAAAAAACATGCCGATAATTATAGCGTAAGGATTCATTCCGGTTCGTTTCACCTATTTTGCGACCCGTATCAGGATCATTCATGAATCGTTCTAAAGCAGAGATTAATTCTGACCGATTAACCTTGTTATTCTTTACTGAAATCAAATAACCATTCTCACCTTCTTTTACCAACTCATCCAGTGCCTGCCACCGGGTTGTAATAACCGGCAATCCGCAGGCCATGGCTTCGATCACAACCCGGCCGAATGTCTCGCCTTCAAAGGTGGATAGATGAACCAATACATTGGCATGCTTAAAAAGTGCCATTTTTAGATCGGTTTGATCAGCCAGATCGCCCCACCAACGGACCGATGCGGTCAACCCACATCGGTAAATCAAATCCACAATAGATTGATAATACTCTGAATAGTCGGGGCGATCGGATATAATATGGATAATACATTTCATTCGGTTATCCAGCCGGGAAACTGCATCGACCAGAAGATCCAAATGACGGTAAGGCTCCAGCCGGCTGCAAAATACGATTCTGAACATTCCCTCCGAATCCCCGGTATAGGGAGGAATTCGCCGGATCATCTCACCATCGATGGGGACCGGGAAATCCACTCTCGTTAATAATGGAGCGATCCGGTCCATCCGGTTTCCGACATAGTGACTAAAACTCAATAGAACATCCTTATTACTTACCAAAGAAGCGATAGATACCCATCGATCCAGCCACGGGTTGATGATAAACGGAAACAGAATAAAACCGATATCTAAATCTGCAGTATATCGATAAGTAAAAAAATCAAAGAAAATAAAAACATCATTGAAAAAAACAAAACGGATCCCCTGACATTTTACATCGTTGAACCATTGACTCAGATCCGTTCCCCTACGTCGGTAAACCAGGGGGATCATGTCAAAAAACTCGGAAAAATAACGGAGTTGTTCCTTAATGGTAACTTTATGACTGACATTGGAAAACCGCTGAATATCAAAATATCCGATTTTTATCTTAGAAGAAGATTGAGTCATAGTAGTCCGATTCGAGTCAAAAATTCCCGTCGATTCTCTTCAAGCATAGTCTGCCATTTCAAAGAGGCTTGCAAGGATTTTTCACATTGGTATCGATAATACTCCGGATTGCTAATCAGACGCTCCAATCGTAATGTGTAATCCCGAATAATTTGCTCCAACCGGCGATTTTGGATATCGATCAGATTTTCCTGATCCGGAATAATATCCGGAATGCCTCCGATCCGGTTGGCTAAAATCGGAATTGAATAGGCCATCGCCTCTAAAATGACCCTGGGACAGGCGTCTTCAACCAACGATGGAACGATCAATACTTTTACTCCAGGATAAACCTTATCCATCCGGCAGGTCGTATCAAAATAATAAAGATTGTCAAATCCCTGTTGTTTAATTTTCCGAAACAGATTCTTGTTCCCTGATAGGGCCATGAAGTTTTCATTTTTAAACTGGGTTGATAAAAATGAAAACAAATGCCCCCCCTTTGGAACAGAAAAATTGATCAATGTAATCCACTGTCCCGATGCTCTCCGAGGAACCGGATGGAAATTATCAAACACCGGATATAGAACCACCGATTCAACCTGATAAGCCTGTCGGAGTTCCGACTGCAGGAAAGGACTGCTGACTGAGGTTGGTGTGCGTTTAAGAAGATCCGCCAGTTCCTGTCGGTAAGGGAAATGGAATTTGAACTCAATCGGCTCCATGGATCGTATTAAATGGTGAACCCTATAACCCTGAGCCGCTGTTAAGGAAAAGATATCATATTGAGTAGTAAATACCAAACGTGGTCTAATCCGATTAAGACAGTCCTTCATGTCGTTCACCAGGCCATGATAGTCCTTGATATTCCCAGAGTAGAGCTGATTGATTTGGAAACGCGACCGGATAAAAATAAAACATAATCCGAATAACCGGACAATCAGACAATTTTCATCAGCCCAGCTATCGGATTGATCCGGACAACGTCTGATCAGCCTTTGAATGGAATCCCAGTTACAGTTGCGGTCAAAAAAATGAACCACCCCGCACTCCATACCATTCTGACGGATACGTTTCAGAAGATTTATCAGAGTAAGCGTTCCGCCATCATTGAACTGGAGATTAAAATTCCCAGTAGTCAATAGTATCGGAGAATCTATAAGTCTGTGGATTAGGTTCGAATCAAGACTCAAGAAGTCAGGCTCCAAAAATGGTGTATAGCCTCCGCATCAACCGACTCTTTATCCGGGCATCATGCTCCATATCATAGGGATTCCTGGAACAGTAGATGGCAACGATGAGAGTAACCAACAAGGCGGAAAATGAGATAGCAGATAAAATAAAAACCATTCCCGATCTAACACCCATTATCGTATGAGAGGGAATCGTTTTAGTCGGCAAAGACGATGCACTGACCAGGTATTCGGCAGGAAGATCGGTGATCTCATTATCGAAAAACGGGTAATCATATGGATAATAATCCTCACTGGCACTAGTCTCGAATTGATATACATAAGGTGAAGAGCTCTTTTTCCCTCGCCCCCCGGATTTCCAAATTTCATTAAAGGATGGCTTAGGAGTATGGCCACTGGATCGGCGAACCTCTCCCCACATCTCACTCCATACAACTAAAAAAATAATTATCACTAAGATCGAATGTTTTAGCATTAAGTAACCCTCAACTTAAATTATATGATATTCTTATTGATTTGTCAAGTCAAATCATTCCAATCCACTCCCTTTTTCGCTCGCATCCTTACCATGCTATCAATTTTCGCTTCAATCCTAATGCTCCGATCTGATCCTTAATCATCCGGTAACGGTTTGCAAAGCATAAACTCTCCAAATCCAAGCTTGTTTCATGTTGTGAACAGAATAGTCTCCCGATATTTTGGCCGAAAGCAAAATTTATCTTGACAATTCATTAAAAATGAATATAATATACTGATTAAATTGGAATGGTATTATCTAAAATTGAGAAAGGCCACGCGGTTATGATCAAGGTAACGTTCCCGGATGGATCAAGCAAATCGTACGCACAAGGTATTACAGCTCTTGCTGTTGCAGAAGAGATCAGTTCTAGACTGGCCAAAAAAGCGTTAGGTGCCAGGATCGATCAGACGACTATCTTGGACCTGATGACTCCCCTGACTCGGGACTGCAGCCTGGAGATTTTGACCTTTGATGATCCGGACGGCAAAAAAATATATTGGCACAGCACCTCTCACGTGATGGCGCAAGCCGTGCAGGAACTCTTTCCCGGTACCCGCCTGGCAATCGGACCTTCCATCGACGAGGGATTCTATTATGATTTCGATAAAGCCGCCCCCTTTACTCCCGAGGATCTGGAGAAAATCGAAGCCCGCATGGCCGAGATTATCACCCGAAACGAACCGTTTCGTCGGCAGGAATTATCCCGGGAAGAGGCGATAGCGTTTTTCAATGACCGGCAAGAGAATTACAAACTGGAATTGATCCGGGATCTTCCGACCAATGAATCGATATCCTGCTATCATCATTCCACCTTTACCGATCTGTGCCGGGGTCCCCATCTGCCCACCACGGGTCTGATCAAGTCCTTCAAACTCCTGAGCATCGCCGGCGCGTATTGGCGGGGAGACGAAAAGAATCCGATGCTGCAGCGGATCTATGGGATTTCGTTCCCGGATAAAAAAATGCTGGCTGAGTACCTGGAGCGATTGGAAGAAGCCAAACGCCGGGATCATCGCCGATTGGGCAAAGAACTGGAGCTGTTCGATATCGCACCGGAAATCGGCCCCGGACTGGTGTTATGGCACCCTAAAGGCGCCGTCATCCGCAACGAAATCGAGACCTTCTGGAAAAAGGAGCATCATCGATTCGGATATCAGCTGGTCAACACACCCCACATTGCCCGGCTGGATCTGTGGCACACCAGCGGTCATACCGGATTCTACAACGACAATATGTTCTCGCCCATGATTGTGGAAGAGATTCCCTACCAGCTCAAACCCATGAACTGTCCCTTCCATATTTTTATCTATAATAACAAACTGCGCAGTTATCGCGATCTGCCGATCCGGTACGCCGAATTGGGTACTGTCTACCGGTTCGAGCGCAGCGGTGTTCTCCATGGACTGATGAGAGTCCGCGGATTCACTCAGGATGACGCCCATATCTATTGCCGTCCCGACCAGCTCAAAACCGAAATCGAACGGGTGATCCAGTTTACGCTCCACATTCTCAATTCCTTCGGATTCACTCAGTTTGACATATATCTGTCGACTCAGCCCGAGCACTTTGTCGGATCACAGGAAAACTGGGATCGGGCGACTGAAGCCCTTCGTTCCGCCCTGGAAGCTACCCAGTTGCCGTATACGGTCGATCCGGGAGAGGGTGTCTTTTACGGTCCCAAGATCGATATCAAGATCAAGGATATTCTGAACCGCTCCTGGCAGTGTTCGACCATTCAGGTGGATTTCAATTTGCCGGAACGCTTTGCCATTACCTACAAGGGAGCGGACGGGCAGGAGCATCAGCCGATCATGATCCATCGCGCCCTGATGGGATCACTGGAACGATTTTTCGGGGTGCTGATCGAACATTACGGCGGAGATTTCCCGCTCTGGCTCGCCCCGGTTCAGGCCGTGATCATTCCGGTTTCGGAAAAATTTCTGGATTATGCCCGGACTGTTCAAGAGCAGTTCAACCAGGCCGAGATCCGGATCAATGTGGATGACCGAAACGAAAAATTGGGTTATAAAATCCGGGAAGCTGAATCTCAGAAAATACCCTATATGTTTATTGTCGGTGAAAAAGAGGAACAATCCGGCGGCATTTCAGTCCGTCAGCGCAAGGTCGGCGATCGGGGAACGATCGGTGTAGCCGACCTGCTGGAGGAAATGACGCACAAGATTAAGCAGAAACAAATCTAAAGGGAGGAAGTTCTATAAAAGAAGAAGCTCGCATTAATGAGGAAATTCGATGCCCTCAGGTTCGATTGATCGATTCCACTGGTGAACAGCTTGGCGTGGTTGACACCAAAGAAGCCTTAGCCCGATCGGAATTGCAGGGTCTAGATCTGGTGGAAGTGGCTCCGGAAGCCAATCCGCCGGTATGTCGGATAATGGATTATGGTAAGTACAAATACCGGTTGAGCAAAAAAGCCAAACAGGCCAAAAAGAAACAGCATGTGGTCCAGGTCAAAGAGATCAAGATGCGGCCGAAAATCGATACCCATGATTTTAATTTCAAGTGCAAGCATATTGAAAGCTTTTTGGGTGAAGGAAACAAGGTCAAGGTGACCGTCCGTTTCAAAGGCCGGGAACTGGCTCACCCGGAATTTGGAGAAGAAGTATTGGAGAGAGTCAAGTCTCTCTTTGAAACCCAGGCTCTGGTCGAATCCCCCCCCAAAATGGAAGGGAAACTGATGCAGATGATCCTGGCTCCCAGCAACCAAAAGGTTAAAACACCAAAAAAGGAGAACCCGAATGCCGAAAATCAAGACGCATAGAGGTGCGGCCAAACGATTCAAAGTTACCGGAACCGGTAAGGTTAAACGCGACCGCTCCTTTGCCAGCCACCTGATGTCCAGCAAAACCTCCAAACGTAAACGGGATTTACGTAAAAATATGGTGGTTCATTCCAGCGATCAAAAAAGAATCAAAACCCTGATTCCCTATCTATAATCTGTAAGGAGTAAACTCGTATGCCTCGTGTAAGTACATCCGTCGCGTCCCGTAAAAAACGGAAACGCATCTTTGCCGCGGTAAAAGGACAATTCGGCCGACGTAAGAATCTGATCCGCACGGCCCGTGAAGCTATGGAAAAATCCTGGAATTATGCCTATATCGGGCGCAAACTCAAAAAACGGGATTTCCGCAGCCTCTGGATCGTCCGTATCAACGCCGCCTGCCGCGATAATCAGATCAGCTACAGCCAGTTCATCAACGGCCTGAAAAAAGCCTCCATCGCCCTGAATCGTAAAATGCTCTCTGAAATCGCGATCCATGACCCGGTGGCTTTCACCAATCTGGTCATGAATGTCAAACAAGCTCTGGCCTGATATGCTCAAGGAATTGAATGATCGGATTCATTCGATAACATCCGCCTTCCCCAGCGAGATCCAATCCATCCGCACCATGGATGATTGCCTGCAGTTGAAAAGCAAATACCTGAACAAAACCACCGGATTGATCTCCCTGATCCTCAAAAAACTGCCGGAACTGAGCGTCGATGAACGCAAGCAGATCGGCGGCACCGCCAACCAGCTCAAACGCAATATCGAAGATCAGCTTAAACAGAAGGAAAAAGAGCTTGAAAACCTGAAGGAAAAGGCCAGGTTTAGGGCTCTGGATATTACCCAGCCCGGAACCTATCACCAGGCGGCACCGATCCATATCATCCATCAGGTGATCGATGAATGTATCGAAATCTTTGAATCGATCGGATTTGTCAGCGCGGGCGGTCCGGATGTGGAATTGGATTACTATAATTTCACCGCTCTGAATTTCCCCCCTGACCATCCCGCCATGGAAATGCATGATACCTTTTATGTGGCGGATCACCACCTGCTCCGAACCCATACCTCACCG
>JAGOEH010000311.1 GCA_017997825.1 Candidatus Delongbacteria bacterium
GGCCATGACATCCCCCTGTCGCAGAATGGTATTGCCATGAGGAAGAATGATTTCCGATCCGCGGCGAATTGATGAAATAACGCAGTCTCTCGGCCAGGCGATCTCTTTGACGCTTCGGCCGATACAGGGTGAATTCGGGAGTAGTTCCTCCTCGATCACCTCGACTCCTCCGATAATTTCCAATCTGGCCTGTTGGGTCTGATGCTGAGTCCTGATCCGCCGCTGTAATGCCATCTGATAGGCCCGAACCAGATCAGTATGAGGCAGCCAGCCCACAATCCGGTCGGAATTTTCAGATTCAACAACCGGCAGACGGTTGATATCTTTGTTTCCCATGATCCGCATGGCGCTTCCAATTGTCTGATCGGGCGTGATTGTAACCAGCTTTTTACGGCTGACCACTCCGATCGGCGTAATGATCGGATCATGATCCCGTTCGATCCGATCGATATCTCTCAGGGTTACAATACCGATCAACCGGTTGGTAGCCGATACCACCGGCAAAGCATAGAGATGAAGTCGTTCCATTTTGGATCGGACCATCTGGATGGTTTCATTTTCCTGTAATACCCTGAAATCGGTCTGCATGATATCCTTAACATGAATGGTTTCCATGATTTCAATATCTTTGCCGCGGACGATCCGGAGTCCTTTTTTGGCTAATGCCATGGTATAAACCGAATTTTTCTGGAAATGCTGAGATACGAGAAGACTGATGACGACGGTGAACATGACCGGGAGAATGATGCGGTAATCGTTGGTCATTTCGAAGAGCAAAATAATGGCGGTCAAGGGGGCATGGATGGTTCCGGCCAAAACGGCCGCCATGCCGATCATGGCAAAGGCACTGATAGCGACGGGCAGCGATGGGTAGACATAGTGAAGCAAGTAACCGCAAAGACCGCCGGTCATTGCACCCAGAAATAGCGAGGGCGCGAATACGCCGCCCATAAATCCTCCGGAGATACAGATCGGGGTCAGGATCAGTTTTCCGATCAGCAGAATGATGACCAGGGAGAGAGGGAAGTAATAAAACTGAAGAATGCGTTCGATTCCCCCATAACCGATCCCCAGCAGGTCGGGAAACCATATACCGGCCAGACCGACCGCTAAACCCGCCAGCGCAGGCTTGCACCAGATCGGGATATTGATCCGGTTGAACAGCTCCTGGGATTTAAACAGGATATAAATATAGGCGGCGGCCACCAGACCGGAGAGGAGGCCCAGGATCAGGTAAAAGGGAAGCTCGCGGGCCGAATGGAATGTAAAATTTGTCAGTTGGAATGCCGGTTGGGTTCCTGAAACCGCCTGAGTGAAAGCTGCGGAAATCACGGAAGCAATGACGATAATTCCGAAGGCCCGACTGCTGAGTTCTCCCAGCAAAACCTCCATGGCAAAAAATACCCCGGCAATCGGTGCATTGAATGCCGCGGCTACGCCGCCGGCCGCTCCGGCCGCTACCAGCGATTGGATTCGTTCCTCGGAATAATTCAGCCATTGCCCAATCATCGATCCCAGATTGGATCCGATCTGAACCGATGGATCCTCCGGTCCCACCGAAGCCCCACTCCCAATCGATAAAGCCGATATCACCGTCTTGGAAGGAATCAGCTTATACTTCAGTCTGCCCCCTCCCCAAGCAATGGCTTCCATGATTCCCGCTACACCCCGGTACTTTTCAACCCCGATCAACCAGCTCTTCAATCCTCCCACCAGCAATCCTCCAGCCACCGGAATCAATACTACCAGCCCAATCGAATGCTGCTGCAGCCATGCTCCCATTATACCGAAATTTATGTGCTCAAATCCATGAATCATACTCTTGAAAATCCAAACCCCGATTGCGCCGGATAATCCGATAAATCCGGCCAGGGTTCCCAACAGGATAAACTCGGAAGACTCAAGATAGTCAAACAACGATTTCAATCCGGGCAGTTGACGAATAATTGATTTGATCGGTTTCATTAAAATTCCAGTTCTCCCATTCGAATAAGTTGACCCACCAGATCGTGCTGGACCGGCGGTACCGGGATGTAAATTTCCGGCTGGTTATGGTTCAAAATTTCCTGCCGGCTGATGAGATCTCCGGTGGAGGGATTCCACCATTCCAAACGGTAACGACCGTCCGGGAAGCTCCCGGTCACCAAAACCCGGTTTTCGATCGGTAAAAACTCAAAACCGGATGGACTTATAAGCCGCACATAATGGGGATGCTGAACCCAAATGAATAATTCATGCCCCCGTTTCAGATTTCTTATAATTAATCGATTGGAATCAGCCGATGGTTCCATCGATTGATCAAGTTCTTTCAGGTCGATTCTGACCAGGGGAGTGTCCCGAAGGAACATCGTCTGATTATAATGGGAGAGGCTCTGATAAGCGATCTGCAGTTTTGGAGAAGCAGTGATTTGGTCGAAATGAATGATCATCGGGATGATAGGAGTAGGAGTGAACAGCCCCAACCACAGCATCTGAAGGAGAACAGCGTGATGAGAACCCGGCCCGGCGGTATCTTTAAGCCTGGAAGAATGGAGGTTGATGCCTGATATTATCCGGGCTTTTCCAATGGTTTTGGACTCCGAATAAATCTTGGATTCCTGCTTGATTACCATTGAATCTGAATCGTCGATCCTGAATTGATAAAAATCCAGTTCCGGAATTGTCAGGATTTCCGGTGAGTCATCCGATATGCCCGTTGCAGTGATCATATGATGGTGAATATCCATAAGTTTAAGTTCTCGAGCGACTTCGCCGAGACGGTTGATTCGGTCTGAGGATGGATCGGCATGATGATCGTCCCGATTCCATAATTCCCAGGCCAAAATATGGGAATGATATCCGTAACGGGCCAGAATGGAACGAAGGGAGTGGCGGTAATCGGATTGGTATTTAATAAAATTGACTGAGTCCGGATAAGCGGATCGCGAATTTCTGAAGGAATTGAATGACAATGAATCGTCCAGGCCAGGTCTGCGATTCGGGGGATCAACCAAACCATCCGGGGCGATTATGATGTAAATTTGTGAGCGCTCGGCTGAAGCCAGAAGCGAATCCATATCATCAACTCGAAATGATGAGGAATCGGATTCCCCATCAATCCGATCCTGAAACGGGAAATCCGGCCTGAGTCGAATCCGGGCCAGATTGACCCCCATTTTACTTAATGCTTGGAATCCATCATCGATGTTCTTTGTTCGATCCATCGTTATGCCGATACCTTTGAAGGCTCTGCCGGAATCGAAGCGAAAGCAGAAA
>JAGOEH010000072.1 GCA_017997825.1 Candidatus Delongbacteria bacterium
CATTCCGAACAGAGAAGTTAAGACCCGGTACGTCGATGATACTGCTTTGGCAACTTTGCGGGAAAGTAGATCGCCGCCAGTCACTACTAAGCCTGTGATCCATATACGATCCCAGGCTTTTTTTATTGTGTGCGCCCGGCCGGGCGCACCTACTTGGAATACGCTCCTGTTTGCTCATCCTCTCTCCATCCTTGAAATATAAAACTATCAATCCCCCCCCCCAAAAAGCCTGATCCATACCCACTCATAATGCATACGACTGAAACTAAAACCCCGATAATCATAGATCTCACTTGATCAACATCATTCCTGGTATTAGCCTTCCCGCTCGTGTTACCTGCCTGAAACTATGAAATTATTCTTGACAAATAAAGAAAAATTGATATACTTTATATCGGTTTACGGCTATTACCATATGCCGCCGGATTGAGCTTGAATCAGATACTCGACTTAGATAAAATGGAGATGATACGATGATGAAAAGAATCAGAGACTATTTTCAACTGGAACACCATCAGACGTCGATCCGGCAGGAGGTGATCGCCGGCGCTACCACCTTCATCACCATGGCCTATATCATTATCGTCAATCCCAAAATTCTGGAGGCCGCCGGTATGCCCTTTGAGGCATCGATGGTGGCCACCATTTTGAGTGCCGTTTTTGGAACCCTGATCATGGGAATCTTTGCCAAACGGCCCTTCGCGATTGCCCCTTATATGGGCGAAAATGCCTTTATGGCCTATACGGTGGTCGGAGTGTTGGGCTACCCGTGGCAGACCGCTATTGGAGCTATTTTTGTCGGTGGCGTGGTGTTTACCCTGATTACCATACTAAGGTTGCGAAAATGGATGGCCAATGCCATTCCTGAGGCTCTCAAAATTGGATTTGCGGTCGGTATCGGGCTTTTTCTGACCTTTATCGGATTGAATGAAACCGGGATCATCCGGTTGGGTGTTCCGGGAGCGCCGGTGAGGGTTGGAGATTTCCACCAAACTTCGGTTCAACTGGCCATCCTGGGGTTCATTCTGATCGGTGTCCTGATGTTGAAAAAGATCCGTGGTGCGATATTGATCGGTATTCTGACCGTCACCTTTTTATCATTTGTGTTGGGAGTTACGCCCTTACCGCAAACCTGGTTCAGCCTTCCCCCCGATATCTCTCCGATTCTGTTCAAGCTTGATATCGCCGGGGTGTTCACCTGGGGATTCTTTGCCGTCATTCTGACCGTTTTTATGATGGATTTTTTGGATACTCTGGGAACTCTGATCGGATTAGCTTATCGGGCCAATCTGCTGGATGAAAAGGGCAATCTGCCGGGAATCGAGAAACCGATGCTGGCGGATTCCCTGGCTACTATGGCGGGTGCGCTGTTAGGTACCACTACCACCGGAACCTATATCGAATCTGCTACCGGGATCGAGGCCGGCGGCCGGACCGGGTTGACGGCCGTTGTGACTGCTTTTTTCTTTCTTTCCGCTTTGTTCTTCGCTCCCTTCTTCGTCGCCATTCCGGCCTTTGCCTATGGGCCATCCCTGATTATTGTCGGTCTGGTCATGATGTCCCCCATCACCCGACTCAATTTCAATGATCTGAGTGATGCCATTCCCGTATTCATTATCATTATTCTGATGAGTTTTTCCTATAATCTTGGTATTGGGATGACAGCCGGTTTTGTGCTTTATCCCATCTTCAAGATTGTGGCCGGAAAAATTCGCGAGATCAAACCGGCCTTATGGATTCTAAGTCTGATGTCGCTGTTGTTTTTTGTTTTTTACCCCTATTGATACATTTCTATTCCCATGAAATGAGATGGCAAGGCTATATGCAAACAATGAATGATACGATGTCTCAAATCGGGCTGACCTTTCGAAAAGCCGTACCGGAAGATGATGAGATTCTGATTCAGTTCAGGTCTCGGTTTCTATTGGAGCTTAATCCTGAGCTGTCACTATTCGATCAGGAACGTCTCAAGGGCGAATTTCGAGATTATCGCCGTCGTCGATCTCTGGATGGCGTGTTTCAGGAGTACCTGGCTTTGATAGATCTGATTCCGGCCGGCTGCGCCGCCATGCTTCTGTATGAGCTTCCGCCTCATCTCCGTTATTCCCCTCGCTGGATCGGGCATATATTGAACTTCTATACGCTCCCGGAATATCGTTGTCAGGGAATCGGGTTCCGGATGATGGAATACCTGATTTCGGAAGCCAGAACTCACCATTTGGCCAGCCTGTTTCTGAATGCCACGCCGGCCGGAGAACCTCTCTACCGTAAATTCGGATTTCATCCGGCTGACCATACCGCGCTGGTACTTGATTTGTAGAGCAATCGGGAAGGATGGGTATGGATCATCAAAACTACCGTTACCATCATCTGGGCATACCCACTTCGGTATCCCGTCCAGGTGAAATCTACCTGCCGGAATTTAAAATGTATGTATCCGGTTATCAATCCAGCCCGTTTCATATTGAATGGATGCGGTTCGAAGAAGGATCTCCGCTGCCGGAGATTGTCCGCATCTTGCCGCATGTAGCTTTTGAAGTGGACGATCTGAAGCATGCTCTGCAAGGCCGGGAGGTGATCATACCACCTAATTCTCCATCCGACGGATGGATGGTGGCATTTATCCTGGAGAATGGCGCTCCGGTCGAATTGATGCAGTCTATCTAAAACCAGCCGGATTGTCAAACCGGGGATTGATCACCGATCGATTTGAATCTGATGGCTACGATAGGGGTAAAACATATTTTTCCTTGAGATCGATGAAACAATTTTCAATTTTGAGACGTATGGATTATAATCAGGTTACGGTAAGCATTATGGACTGCCGCTGGATTCGGGAATCGGATTTCGGGTTTGGATTGACGGCGGGTCATGAAGGTAATGGTTCGATAATGAAAAGGAGTATATCATGAAATGCTTAGGATGGATGGTAGTGGGGATTATGGTAGTGGTTAATGCCGTGTCGGCTCAATCGATGACCGGCATGGGCGAGGAAGCGCGGATCATGGTCAATGGAGAGGCCTCGGTCAATGTCAGGCCGGATAAAGCTGTCATTTCATTAGGCATTGAAACCTCGGATATGGATATCCGGACAGCGGAACGACTGAATCGGGAGAGTCTGCAGAAGACGATGCAGTTGATTCGTGAATTCGGGATTCCCGACAAGGATATCCAGACGGCCCATCTGTCGATTGAGCCGCGCTATAAGGATGGGTATCTGAAGAATAATTTCGCCGGTTATTTTGTTCGCAACACCATGACGGTGACGGTAATGAACACCGAAAAACTGGAAGAGATGGTGACCCGCTTGTTGATGGCCGGAGTCAATTATATTCATAATGTGGATTTTCAGGTGACGGAAGCCGGAAAGTATCAGGATCAGGCCCGCGAGATGGCACTAAAAGCCGCCCGAGAAAAAGCCGTCGCCATGTCGGCCGTATTGGGCCAATCGGTCGGCCGGCCTCTCCAGATCATCGAAAATTCCGGTTTTACTCCATTGTATTCCGGGGCTTGGAACAGCTCATTCCGCGGGATGGCGATGATGCAAAATGTCAGTCAGAATATCATGCCGGCCGGAGGAGAAGGGGGGAGCGAATCCATTCCTTCAGGCATGATCTCCATCCGGGCTTCGGTATCGGTAGCGTTTGAACTGAAACCCTGAATAGCATTGATGGATTGCATTCCCTTATAATCCATTTTTCCTTCCGATTAGAACCGGGAATTGGCTACATGGTTATTAATTCTGCGATCCGGAGTGTATGTCATTATGACTGAATCGTTACGAAATCTGTTTGACGGGTTGGTTATGGAAAACCAGGACAAGGTCTATCGGTTGGCGTATGGATTGAGCGGCAACCGGAGTGATGCTGAGGAGATCACGCAGGAAGCCTTTTTTCGGGCATTTCGTTTTTTTGAGTCTTTTCGACGGGAGAGTTCATTTTTTACCTGGATCTATCGGATCACGCTGAATGTGGCCCATGATCACCTGCAGTATCGGAGGAAACTTCCGATCCAGGCTTTGACCGAAGACCTTGGGTATCGATTGGACCAGATTGTGGATCACTCGTATGCCGGTAATCCTGAAGTGATGTTGATGGCCAATGAAGCCCGCTGTAAATGTCTGCACTGTCTGACCGAATGTCTGCCGTCCCGCCAGCGGATCGTGTTTTGTCTGTCCGTTACGCTGGGGCTTTCTCATGCCGGGATTGCCGAAATTTTAGAATGTTCCATAGGTTCCGTCAAAACCAATCTTCACCGTGCCAAACAACGCTGGACGGGTTATATGAGCGATCGCTGTCATTTTATCAAAAAGGATAATCCCTGTCGATGTGAACAGTGGGTCAGGTTCGGTTTGTCTCAGGGATGGGTCTCGAACAGCCGGGCGATCAAGCCCCGGCCGGAGATCGTCATGCAGTTTAAAGATGAGATTGTCAATCTGGGGAGTCTGCGGTCCACGTATCAACAACTCTATATGGATCAAGCGGATCAAGCCTTTGTCGATCGGCTGCGGAATGGAATCCGGAACCGTGAATGGATGATTTTTTCCGAAACGGTGTAACCCTGGAGCGATTTCACAGTCTAACCTTGAAACGAAAGGAGACTGGAATGGCTTACCAAGCTACTGAGATTCAGATGGTGGCACCGTGCGGAATTAATTGTGGTGAATGTAAGGCTCATCAGGACGATCCGAAAATGATCGAATTCTTTGTGGCCCGGGGGATCAAGCGCGAGCTCTTGCCTTGTCCGGGGTGCCGGGCGTTGGAGGGGCATTGCCCTTTTATCCCGGCTCAGTGCGAAACCTATCGCTGCGTCACGGATCACAAGGTCGATTTTTGCTTTCAATGTCCCGATTTTCCCTGCCGCTTGCTCAATCCGTGTACCGATCGGGCGGATATTTTGCCGCACAATACCAAGGTATTCAATCTGTGTTGTATTGAACATCAAGGCCTTCAGAGGTTTTTGGAACGGCATGACGATATCAATCGGCGTTATTTCAAGGGTAAAATGGTGATCGGGGGCGGTCCCCAGATCGATTCACCCGAGTATTGAATCGGATTATCGTTATCGGTGAGTATAACTCTCAGCCGGGATCCTTAGAGACGCCCGGCTGAGAGGATTGATGGAACCG
Organism: Candidatus Delongbacteria bacterium; assembly: GCA_017997825.1. Lineage (GTDB taxonomy): Bacteria > JAGOEH01 > JAGOEH01 > JAGOEH01 > JAGOEH01 > JAGOEH01. The sequence goes on from JAGOEH010000072.1 coordinate 5,129, forward strand.
GTTTGAAAAAGGATTGAACCATGGATTATTCAAACAGTGATAAATTAATTCCGGATAAAACGTTAGCTGCCGTATGCGGTTTATTCTGTCCTGCCTGTTCGCTTTATATCGGGACTCACCATGCTCCGCAGCGATTGGAAGCCATGGCGGCTCAAATGGGTCGGCCGGTGGAGGAGCTTTACTGCGATGGATGCCGTTCGGAACGCCGCAGTTTTTATTGCCGGACGATGTGCGGATTCAAAGCCTGTGCGGCGGAAAAGGGGGTCGAGTTCTGCGGGGAGTGCCCCGATTACCCCTGTCAGACATTGATGAATTTTCAATCCCAAATGCCGCATCGGCTGGAACTGTGGGATAACCTGGCGATGATCCGCAAAGAAGGTTTGGATGCCTGGTACTCCAAAATGGTCGATCATTACCGGTGTCCCGAATGCGGTGCACTCAATTCGGCCTATGATCTGCTTTGCCCTGAGTGCCGTCATGATCCGGGAAACGAATTTACGGCCCGGCATTCGGCGGAAATCCGGCGTCACCTGGGATTATCCCGTTAGCCTTCCGACGAATAAACACAGCCCGATTGATCCGGTCATCCGTTTGACGTTTATCGATTCGGGATTTCCGGGATACTGATCGGACGAGAATTCATGATGGGCCATGAAACGACCATCTGTCAGGTGCGAATATCGGGATGTCGAATATGGAATACAGCGTTTAGGATATAATCCGATAATTAACCGTGATTATCGGATCTCGTCAATTGTTATTTTTCCAAGGAGTGATCGATGTTAAAAAGGAATTGGGCTGTTTTTCTGCTGGTTTGGCTGATAGTGAATTTGGGGATTCAGGCACAGCCTGTCGATGACCCGTTTTTATGGCTGGAAGGGGTAGAGGATTCCGCAGCCCTGGAATGGGTCAAGGCGCGTAACCGAACCACGGTCGATCAGTTGCAGCAGTATTCTGAATTTTCAGCGATTAAAGATGAAATACTGGATGTCATCAATTCCAAGGATCGGATTGCATTTCCTTCCATCCGGGGTCGGTATGTGTATAACTTTTGGCAGGACAGTCTGCATGAGCGGGGGGTCTACCGGCGCGCCCTGCTGGAAGAGTATTTTAAATCCGACCCGGCCTGGGAAACGGTGCTGGATATCGATATATTATGCCGTCAGGAGAATATGAAATGGGTCTATGACGGTGTTGCTTTTTTGGAACCTGATTACGATCGGTGTCTGGTCCATCTATCACGCGGGGGTGGAGATGCCGCGGTAGTACGTGAATTCGATCCGATCAGGAAAGAATTCATCCCGGACGGGTTCCGGCTGGATGAAGCCAAGAGTAATGTGGCCTGGAAAGATCGAAATACCCTGTGGGTAGCGACCGATTTCGGTTCCGGAACCCTGACCGAATCGGGGTATCCCCGGATTGTAAAGCTTTGGAAGAGAAACACCCCGCTGGATCAGGCTAAAACCATACTGGAAGCTCAATCCCGGGATATGGCAGTCAGCGGGTATACGATTCATACTCCGGAACGGAACTATGATATTGTCGAGCATCGGATTACTTTCTATACCGGCCGATACTACAGCCTTGAAAAGGACAGCCTGATCCGGCTTGATTTCCAGGAGGATGTTCAGTTTGACGGGATTTTTAAAAACCGGATTTTACTGGAGCTCAAATCGGATTGGAATGTCGGTGGCCGGGACTATCTTCAGGGATCCCTGATATCGATCGATTATGACCGGTTTCTGAAAGGGGAGCGCGATTTTGATTTGATTTTCCGGCCCGGAGAACGGGAGAGCATCGCGTCGGTCAACACCACCCGTGATCGGTTGTTGATCAATCTGCTGAAGAATGTCAGCAATGAGTTACATGGTTATACCTTAAATGATGGTCGATGGATCGGACAACGGATCGATGCACCCGCGCTGGGAAGTATCAGCATCAGCAGTACCGATGATCAATCCGATCGCTATTTTTTCAGTTATTATGGTTTTCTGTCCCCGACCGGTCTTTATTGGACCGATGGAAATCAATCCCCGGTTAAAGTCAAGAGTATGCCGGAATTCTTCAAGGCCGACGGATTAGTGACGGAGCAATGGGAGGCGGTATCCAAGGATGGAACCCGGATTCCCTATTTTATCGTCCACCAACGGGAAATGAGATTAGATGGTACCAATCCGACCTTGCTGGAAGCCTATGGCGGATTTGAGATTTCGATGACTCCCTATTATTCGGGAGCCTGCGGCTTGGCGTGGCTGAGCCGGGGAGGGGTTTATGTGCTGGCCAATCTGCGGGGCGGGGGAGAGTTCGGTCCGAGCTGGCATCTGGGTTCGATCAAGCAGAATCGGCAGAATGTCAATGATGACATGATCGCCGTCATGGAGGATTTGATCAAACGTCAGGTTACCTCGTCCCGGCATCTGGGAATCAAGGGCGGAAGCAACGGCGGACTGCTGGTCGGTAGTATCTTCGTGCAGCGTCCGGAACTGTGCCATGCCGTATTGTGTCAGGTTCCGCTGCTGGATATGCAGCGCTATAACAAGCTGCTGGCCGGGGCCAGTTGGGTCGGCGAATACGGCAATCCCGATATCCCTGAAGAATGGCAGTATATCAAAAACTATTCTCCTTATCATAATCTGGCGGCCGGAAAGCCCTATCCCAAAATCTTCTTCACGACCTCGACCCGGGATGATCGGGTCCACCCCGGCCATGCTCGCAAAATGGCGGCCAAACTGGAATCGATGGCCATTCCTTTCTTTTATTATGAGAATACCGAAGGCGGTCATTCTTCCGGAGTCACCAACGCTCAGCGAGCTTTCCAAAGTGCGTTGGGCTATGCCTATCTCTGGATGCAATTGAAGTAACCATAGATTTTACGGCTATCGCCGATCGGTATAGATAATCTTTCCTTTCTCTTGCTTGATGGGATCCGGTGAATCGGCTCACCGGATCCCATTTTTTATTGGATTTGAAGAACCTGATTCAATCGGTTACCATCAACAGGCTTCGATTGACTTGATCATTTTGTGATATTTTTAGGATTTGATTCTGGGGCGTAAAGAGGCTTAAACAAAAAACGGTCTATTCGATGAATGATCAGGATTTGATAAGGATGAAGTCTGACGTATGCCGGGGGCTGATCCTATCGATCATGGGAGTGGTTTCAGAATCGAAATATAAACCGTTCAAGTGGATTTTGATTTCATATTTCAGTTTATTGACAATTTTAATTTCTATGGTTATATTGGATAGTGTTTATCACCGATTGTATTTATATTTTATGGATTGAAAATTGAAGGAGGATCCGATGAAGGTTCTGGTTGCTTTTTACTCGATGTACGGGCATATCTACCGGATGGCGGAGGCGGTTGCGGAGGGAGTTGGAGAGGTTCAGGGAGCCGAAGCGGTTATGCGTCAGATTCCGGAGACCCTGCCGGAAAATGTATTGCAGATGATGGGGGCGGCGGAAGCTAAACAGGGGTGGACCCATATTCCGGTTTGCAGCATGTCGGACCTGTCCGATGCCGATGCGGTGATTTTCGGCACCCCCACCCGGTTCGGCAATATGTGCGGCCAGATGAGACAATTCCTGGATGCGACCGGGCAGTTGTGGGCCAAGGGAGCGATGATCGGTAAAATCGGCAGTGTGTTTACCAGCAGCAGTACCCAACATGGGGGACAGGAATCCACACTGTTGAGCTTTCATATTACCCTGCTGCATCACGGGATGATTATCGTCGGTTTGCCCTTTTCCTTTCATGGGCTGACCCGGACCGATGAAATGAGCGGAGGTACCCCTTACGGTGCATCGACCATCGCCGGAGGACAGGGCGAACGGATGCCGTCGGAAAATGAACTGGCGGCAGCGCGATTTCAGGGTAAGCATGTGGCCGGTATCGGATGTAAATTGTTCAACTAAGCGAATCGTTTCATCAAATCAATCATTACCTGGTATTGGGAGATTTGATCTTATCCGGTAAGAAAAACAGGATGGATTGATGATATCACATCGTGGCTCGTTTTATTTTGTTGATTTCTAATTTCTGTATAAAATTGCATTCATCAGTTTTACCGCTTATGCCGCCGGATTGAATTGATTTCTGAGGATGGTTTATGTATAAATCTATCTTGGCGTTGGCATTGATGATCATGATGGGTTGTATACACACTCGGTATAACAACCATTATTCCAAACTAACCCCGGAAGATCGTGAATATTTATCCAGGGTATAGAGCCAGCCGATCCGGTTTACTGTCAAGCTGGAATCGGACGGGGCGTGTTGGCAGCGGGCCGCCGATTGGATTACGTCCTATAGCCGGTCACCGATCGAGTCTGTAAGTGATCAGATGATCGTTACTCACAAACCGCTCAATAATGAATCCAGCTATTGGTATACCATTACCAGGACGAGAGGTGCCGATCAGGTTGAATATCATGTTGCATGCCATTCCAACTACTCGGAACAGAAGCGGGATTACCTCGAACATCAATTGTCCTATTATATCGTATCAGGGCAGATCCGGGAGAATTTGGTGAATTGGTCTCCTTTGCCATAATTACCCCGTGAATGCGGTATTATCTCCCCGTGAGCCCCAGAACTTGTCCTGAGCTTCCGGGGATGTATCCGAGCACCATCGGGTCAATGGATCATACTATCAAATAGTCGGAATTGATCAAGTGTATGGTGGTTTTGTTGATGGAAAAAGGCCGAATGACTGAGGCCAGGCTTTAGAAAAAATGATACCTAGCTGAAAACCGGAAGAGTGGATTGGGAAACTAAGAGTGTCAGATTTTGTTATTCTTTATAGTTTTCTATTGACAACCCCAAGAAGTGTGATTATCATGGTATCATTAATTTAAGTTCAATTTCCGAGGGGGAGATTGGTGATAAAAGAAAACTTTATGAAGAATTTATAACAACCAAACTTCCTTACAAAATTGAACAACTAAATATCGAATAGAACATATTGACAATCGAATAAATGAATTGGTTTATCAACTTTACGAGTTGACCGAAGATGAAATTAAAATTGTTGAAGGGAATAGTTTATGAGCAATTCCGAAATCATACTATATACCACACCACAAGGAGACGTTAAACTAGAAGTAATTGTTCAGGATGAAACGGTTTGGCTTACACAAAAAGCGATGGGTGAATTGTTTGGTGTAACCAAGAAAACCATTAGTGAACATTTGGGCAATATATATAACTCTAATGAATTAGAACGCGAAGCAACTGTCCGGAAAATCCGGACAGTTCAAAATGAAGCTGGCAGAGAGGTTGCCCGTAATCTTGATTTTTATAATCTTGATGCAATTATTTCGGTTGGCTACAGGGTTAATTCTCAGCAAGCTACACAGTTTCGTATTTGGTCGACTAAAACCTTAAAAGAGTTTATTATTAAAGGGTTTGTGCTTGATGATGACCGCTTAAAACAAGGGAAAAAGCTTTTTGGTAAAGATTATTTCGATGAATTGCTTGAACGGATTAGGGAAATACGGGCAAGTGAACGCAGGTTTTATCAAAAGATTACCGATATATATTCAGAGTGCAGTATTGATTATGACTCAAAAGCAGAGATTACCTTAACTTTTTATAAGACTGTACAAAATAAATTGCATTGGGCTATTACAGGACAAACAGCAGCTGAGATAATTTCATCAAGAGCCAAAGCTAAACTACCAAATATGGGCTTGACTACCTGGAAAAATTCTCCACAAGGTAAAATCTTAAAATCAGATGTTTCGGTTGCAAAAAACTACCTGAATAAAAAGGAAATTGACGAACTCAACCGGATTGTAACAATGTATCTGGATTATGCCGAGAACCAAGCGGCAAGACAAATACCCATGAAAATGAAAGATTGGGTTGAGAAACTTGATGCATTTTTACAATTCAATGACTATTCGGTACTTAAAAATGCAGGTTCTATTTCGGCAGAGATTGCTAAAAAATTAGCAGTAAAACAATTTGAAGAGTATAGGATAAAACAAGATTCGGAATTTGAATCAGATTTTGACAAGGAAATAAAAAGGATAAAAGGAGAGGAATGAGAAACCTAACGCACATCATATCTTCGCTTTCAGGCACATTCGGCATTCCCTCAATACTTGTGCTCAATCCAAAAATGCCAAAAGAGCCTTCAAGCCCGTCCCGCTCCAACGTACGGATTGAGAGACAGTACATTAAATAAAGTATGAGACAAATATATTAGAAAACAATAACGGCCGGCGTACAATACGCGGTATAAAACAATGGGGATTAAGCGGTTATGCAAAGTTTCTGCTTCGTATCAAAGTTCGTTATCGCGTGATAGTGACGTAGCCCGCAATCCACAACGATTTCATACTTCCGCCCCGGAGGTGAAGATCCGATTTGACAAGATTTTGGCCTTGCTGAACGTTCCGTCCCAGAAACGGGAGATCTATTTGCCTTTTATGATTATTAATATCAGTGAATTATAAATGCTTGAGCATGAATTGATATATTGATCCTAATTTTCTGAAATGATCAGTTTTACGGAAAAAGCTTAAAAAAACTATTGACAAATGTGAGAGTATAGCATAAGATAGATCAGACGCTTAACTGATAATAATCTAAAAAGGATTTAACTGAGGATGGTTAGCGGGTGAGAGCGGCTTCTGAGAAAATCCTGATCCCCTTTATGAATCTGCAGTATCCAAGTATCCAGGTATCCAGGTATCCAGGTATCCAGGTATCCAGGTATCCAGGTATCCAGAGAGGTTGCGGCTGGAAAGCGGCGGACTGATGATGCAGGGCGATTGGACTGTATTCGCTATATTGACTGTTTTCGTGTTTTCCTGTCTTTTTGTGAGTGTTTGTGGATGGAGAAATTTATTTATAGGAGATTTGCTCGGTATGTCTAATGATATTTTCCGCACAACTGTTTATAGTAAAACGTTGTGATAAACAGTTAGAATATTGAATTTAATGTTTTGCATATTATCATGGAGGAAAATATCATGTCTTATGGCAAATTGACTACCTTGTTGATGTCTATTCTGATTGCTGTTGTTGGCTTGTGTATGAATCTTATGGCTGACACAGATTATGGTGAAGAGATTCTCGAAAAGCGTACCGAATCTTCCCGCACTTATTACAAGAATGGGGTTTATACTTGCATAATTATTCCTGAGAATAATCTTCAAGAAAAATATGTTATAAATAGAAGATCAATAGATTCTTATACACCAAGTTCATTTTATTCTGTTAGACAGTATCCTAATGGTGGATTCGGTAAGTATATTGATCATTCTCCTGTCGGCGCTGGTTATATTCCAGGTTATGATCCTCTTTGGATGATGAGAGGTATAATCGAATGGAATATAAGCAATATTGATGATTCGATGCAAATTTATGGACATGAAATATTTCAGTTGACAACAGATGAGATTCATCTATATTCACATGATAGTATTGTCATTCAACTAAATAACTGTTCATCCTTTGGTAGTATTATCAATCTGAATGATAGTTTACGATGGATTCGTGTAGATGATGGTAATTATATTTCTCAGTTTAGTGTTTATACTGAATCTCCCCAATCTCAATCATTTTCAATTGATTTAGTTGAAGGAATTCAAAACTCTCTTCCATATGGACGTTTAGTAATTGGATTACAAGGAACAATAGAATATGATCAAGGGTGGGTTAATCTTTCAGATATTCCTTCTTTGACTATTCATTTTGGTGAACGAATGATTGCTTCTGGAGAATTATACAAAGATCAAATATGGTCATATCCACATACTCTAACTGGAAATCTTACAGTTCCAACTGGAATAACACTAACCATCAATTCATCTGTTGATCTTCAAGGTCATACATTACTCTCAACGGGAGGCACAATCATTCTTGGCCCCAATGGTTCAGTCAATCCTCATTATTGTATTAAACAGAATAATTTAATTAAAGGATTTTATCCAAGTTTTGAAACTGCTTTGAATAATGTGGTTACAGGACAAAAAATTGAAGTAGGAGAAGTTTATATTCTTACCCAGGATGTTACACTTCCCGCTGGCGTTGTTTTTCAATTTCTCGGAACAGTTAGTTTGGGAGGGCATTGGCTATATGCCCCTGGAAGTATTTGTTATCCGGTAACAGTGAATGGATGTGCTGCAAAAGTGACAAGTTCCCCTTATGGTCCTTACACCGGATTATATCCTACATTAAACTCAGCATTGACTTATGCCCAAGAAGGTCAAACGATTGAGCTTTATGCGTCAACTTATTCTCAGAACATTACACTAAATGGAGTTTCATTGTTAGGTCAAGGTTCAGGAAGTACAATCATCAATGGTAATATTTCCGCTTCCGGCAATGGAATAATTGTTATTGAAGGATTAAGTATTACTAATCGTTCAATATCAATGAATAATTGTCAAGGATGGATTACGGACATAGTAAGCAATAGTAATTATTCAGTAATCTATGGATATAATTCACCAAGTTTAAGTGTTGATAATTTTGATTCAAATAATAATAACAGCCAAAGTGTAACAATTACTGCCGCTAATTGCGCTTTATGTGCAAATTCGAATCATATCCACAACAGTGAATATGGGATAATTGTTAGTGGATCGTCCACTCTATATTCCCGTATAAATTGGTATTGTGGCAATGAACTTGGTGATATCAATAATCAGACTGCCAATACAATAGAGTCAGTGGATGATCAGCTTTCCGATATTCCAAGCCGGAGTATTTTGGGATATAAAATAGTAACTGATTATACAGTCTGTGGTCAGCTGATGAAGAAATCGGGAAATCAACTGATGGATGAGCTTCAGAAATCTATTTCAGATAATGGTGAAAGCATAAATGAGATTGATACAGATTATCATTTGTTCATTCAGAGTCTTAATCAAGAAAGGAAAAAGAATCCAAAGTATAATATTTCAGAATCTAAGAATGTCATTTTAGGATTCATTGAAAAATATAACAAACTAATCAATGACGGATTGTCATTTGAAGAAAACAATCGAATCATATCCAGAATTGTGCGTTGTTATCGACTGATGGAAGACTGGGATGGATTGAAGCTGATTCTTGATCAATTCAGTCAGTCGAATAAAGATCAGAAACGGATTCCTTATCTCAAACGGCAGGAAGTCTATTATTATCTTGGGGTGAAGGATTACCGGTCAGCTCTTTCCGTAATCTCCGAACTCAGGAAATCCGGTATCGAGGATAAAACGTTATTGGGAGAATTGATCTATGAGGAAGGACTGATCCATAAGTATAATCTCAAGGAACCTTTGCAGGCCAGGATTGCGTTCGAGGAATTGATGAAGGGTTATCCCGATCATCCATTATCAAAGTTTGCCGAAACGGAATCGCAGGATCTGGTAAGCCAGGATGAATGGAATCGCTATCTTGAGGATAAGAAAACAGATAACGGAACTGAAGAAGTCGGTTTCAGTTGCAGCAGTTATCCGAATCCATTCAACCTGAGTACCCGGATCCAGTATGCCATTCCGAAATATGGTCAGGTTCAGGTGGTGGTTTATGATCTGCTTGGACGGATGGTCCGGGAGCTGGTGAAGCAGGATCAGGGCAAAGGCCAGTATGAAGTGGAATGGAACGGTTGTAATCAGAATGGTGCTCCGGTCTCATCCGGTATCTATTTTTATCGGGTTCAATGGAATAATCGAGCTCATTCCGATAAACTGATTATGTTGAAGTAGTATTGATCAACCAATCGAACGGCAGCGTTGAATTCGGCGCTGCCGTTCTTTTCTATAGAATAACCGGAAAGGAGCGGGCATGGTTAAGTATGTAAAGCTGATCGGCATAATCCTTTTGATCGGAGCCATTGGCTTGCCGTCTGCGATTCTGGGAGAGGCGGATTCGGTATCGATGGTTATCCGTGGATCGGAGCCGTTCAATCCCAAGGGCAAGTTCGGTTTTCAACTGATATTCACCGATCTGAAGCTGAGCAGCCATACTCAGGAATTGGGTGTCAGTTACTATCTGACTCCACACTGGGAAGCAAGTATTCATTTATTGGCAGATTTTAAAAGACAGAAAAGTATCTGTAGAAAAAATGCTTTCATTTATGATGAACAAA
>JAGOEH010000312.1 GCA_017997825.1 Candidatus Delongbacteria bacterium
GCATACGGCGACGTGACATCTCACGCTGGATGGAACGGATCCGGCTCTTGATCATCGGATCCCCTTCATACTGTTTATATTCCTCCCGAATCTCCTGACGGGTCATCTTCAGATTCTGACCGTATTCCCAACGCTGATAACTGTAATCCAGAATCGCGATCAGCACCAGGCCCAGCACGATCTTAACCATCACCGACAACAGAATCCGGTTAAAAAGGAACGACATGGCCGGAACATCCAGGCCGGTCATATCAAAAATGGCATCGACACTGCTTGTGATGGACAGATAGGCAATCCATGAAATCAGGATAACCTTGAGCAGAGATTTTACCAAATCGATCCAGGCCCGGCGTGAAATCAAACGGCCGAAACCGGAAACCGGATTGATCTTCTTGAAATCCGGAATCAGCGGATTGGCTGTAAACAAGAAACCAAACTGGATCAGATTCCCGATAATCCCGATCAGCATCATCAATCCCAGGAAAGGGGCTATCATCCGAAGGGATTTGAAGATCATTTCCGTCAGAAAAATTCGAGTATTCTCAGGCTCCAGATGAGGATGAGCGGCTTTCTGAAAATACTCGATCAGGATCGATTTCAGAGATGCCACCAATTGCCCCCCCGCCAGTATAAAAAAAACCAAGCAGGCAATCATGATCAGGGCCGAATTGACTTCAATACTCCGGGCGACCTGACCCTTTTCCCGTGCATCATCTTTCCGGCGTTGAGTTGCCGGCTCGGTTCGCTCCTGATTCGGTTGTTCCGGCATCGGAGGCTGCTCTCCTTACTTGAATCCCAACAGCAAAGCCTGCCATTGGACGGAAAAGGTTTCAACCAGTTTCTGAAATACATGGCTCCATACGGGTAAAGCCAATCCCAATGTCAAAAGTCCCAACCCGATCTTCAAAGGAAATCCCACAATGAAAATATTCATCTGGGGGACGGTCCGGGCGATGATTCCCATCGCGATCTCGGTGATATACAAGGCTATCAGCACTGGGGCTCCGATCTTGAATAAATAGATAAAAACCCATCCGGTCATCTCAACCAGCTTGAGCTGCAGTTGAGGCTGAATGTTGACCATGGCCACCGGAACAATCTGGAAGCAGGAAAACAGAGCCTCCACGATCATATAATGGCCGTTCATCACTAAAAAAAGCAGCATCGCGGTCAAATACTTGATTTCGCCGATAATGCTGAGCTGCAGGCTGGACTGTGGATCCAGCACATTCACGATACTAAATCCCATTTGCATTCCGATAATATCACCTGCAAATTGTATGCCAATAAATAAAACATGAAATAGAAAACCCAGGGTTAATCCCAGAAACAATTCACGGGTGACGATACTCAGATAGGATAACAAATGATTGGGCAGGAGTGAGGCCTGATAATCGAGCGCGGGAAAAATAATGACAGCCAGAATAAAAGCCAGTCCGATTTTCAGGCGGGAGAGAACCAGATTGCTCCCCAGGACGGGGGATGCCAGCACCAGGCCGGAGATCCGGATAAAAACCAGGGTGAAGGCCTTGATCTCATTGACGGAAAACTCCAGCAAATTGAAGGTATCCATCAATGAATCAACTGGGGTATGCCGGCGAACAGGTTCTGGGTAAAGCTGATGATCAGGTTCATCATCCAGGGCAGAAAAAGGACCAGAACCAGAAAGACCCCGATGATTTTAGGCACATAGGTGATGGTCATCTCCTGGACCTGGGTAACGGCCTGGAGAATCCCGATCAGCAGACCGATCACCAGCGCGGCGACCAACATGGGAGCCGACAGGAGCAAGGTCAACAGCAGCGCCTGTTTGGCCAGGGTTACAATATAGGCTTGAGTCATATCGCAATGCTCCGTCTTTCCAAAGGGTTATTTGAAACTCATTAGTAGAGACTGTATCACCAGATTCCAGCCGTCAATCAGTACAAAAAGCAGAATTTTGAAGGGCAGCGATATCATTACCGGAGGAAGCATCAGCATCCCCATCGACATCAGGACGCCGGCCACCACCATATCGATCACCAGAAAAGGCACATAAATAATGAATCCGATTTCAAAGGCGGTCTTGAGTTCACTGATAACAAAGGCCGGAATCACAATCTTCAGAGGGACATCTGCCGGGCGGGCCGGACGCTTTTCCTTCAACAGCTTGATAAATAAAGCCAGATCTTTCTCCCGGGTCTGGCGCATCATGAAACTCTTGATCGGGCCTTCGGCCTTCTTCAGGGCATCCCGCTGGGTCATCCGGTTGTTCAGATAGGGCTGCAATGCCTCCTGATTGATCTGATCCAAGGTCGGCGACATGATAAAATAGGTCAGAAACAATGACAATCCCAATACAACCTGATTCGGTGGCATCTGCTGGGTGCCCAGGGCGTTGCGGAGAAATGAGAGCACCGTCACAATCCGGATAAATGAGGTCATCATCAGCAATATGGCAGGAGCCAGAGACAGTATCGTCAATAAAAACAAAATCTGGAGCGTGGTGGCGAAATCCTTGGGATTGGTCGTCGAATCCACGCCCAGCGTTACTTTCGGCAAGGCTTGCGCCTGAATACTATCCGATGCCATCAAAAAAAATCCCAATCCTATTAAAAAAATGATCAAGAAACGCCATCGGGATGCCGATATAATCCGATAGAGGGATTTTTTATTCATTGAAATCCTCCTGCGATAAATCCGCCAGAGAGTGAATCGAATGCTCATTTTCCCCAATGAGTAGGTATTTTTTTCCCACTTGAAGCAAATGGATTTTACTTTTAGGGGCCAGGTAAAAGGTTTCTTTCAGATGGATCAGATTATGATTCTTGACAGGTCCGGTCCGATAAAGATATCGTTTTAGGACATAGACCAAACCATAAAGCATAACAGCCAACAGAATCAGAATAAGGATAATTTTAACGATCGGCCCCCACAGGCTGATCTCGGGGGCGGTGACGGCGGTGGATAGGGTATCGGAAATTAAGCTGTCGTTCATTATCGGAGACTTTTAATCCTTTCTTCCATTCCCACTAAGGAAGTGATCCGGACACCGAAGTTTTCATCGATGACGACCACTTCGCCCCGGGCAATGACTTTATCGTTGACCAGGATATCGACCGGTTCGCCGGCCAGTTTGTTAAGTTCGACGATGGATCCATGGCCGAGTTCCAGGATATCCCGGATCAGCATGGAGGTGCGGCCCAATTCGATGGTGATGGGGAGTGAAATATCCAACAGCATATCGATATTGGTCGGCATAGCAT
>JAGOEH010000073.1 GCA_017997825.1 Candidatus Delongbacteria bacterium
TGCGCAAAAAAATGTAGGCATATCCAGCCAGCGATTCGATTGCCTCCTGGATTCGGGCACCACCGGAATCGTTCAGTCCGATCAGGGGGGATCCCGTTTTGGCGGCCATATCCATTACCTTGACGATCTTCTCGGCGAAGGTTTCGGACAGGGAACCGCCGAAAACCGTGAAATCCTGGGAAAAGAGAAACACCTTCCGGCCATTGATCAAGCCATAACCGGTCACAACACCATCCGACAGATACTGTTCCTTTTCCAAGCCGAAATCATGACAGCGATGGCGTTTCAACATATCAAATTCCACAAAACTGCCCGGATCCACCAGTCGGTCGATCCGTTCCCGGGCCGTCAGTTTACCCTTCTGGTGCTGAGAATCGATTCGTTTCTGGCCGCCGGCCAGCAGCGCCTTGGCCCTTTTCTCCTTCAACTCCTTGATCTTCTGATCCATGATTGCCTCAATTCTCCGATCGATGTTGACAAATTTCAGTTAAGACCCGGGCCGTGGATTTGGGATGCAGAAACGCAATCCGGGTTTGATGAGCCCCATCGCGGGGCTGCCGATCGATAAACTCCAACCCTTCCGTTTTCATGTGCTCCATTTCCGCCTCGATCTGATCCGATTCGAAGGCGATATGGTGGATCCCCTGCCCCTTCTTCTCCAAAAAACCGGCAATCGGGCTATCCGGCGAGGTCGGTTCGAGCAGTTCGATGTGAACCCCTCCAATATTAAAAAATGCCGTTTTGACTTTCTGATCGGCAACCTCCTCCGTACCCTCCAGTTTCAAACCCATTTTTTCGAAAACCGGAATGGAATCGCTCAAACGGGTGACCGCAATTCCGATATGATCAATTTTCTTCAGCATACTCACTCCTTGGGGCGTTGAGCCATGATAGGGGGTTGAACGGATTGGATGACGGCAGCGGCCAGCTCGGAGACCTGATGGGCCGATACATCATTCCAGTTTATCGTTTGACAGGTATTCAAAATCCGGTGTCGGAAGTAATCCAGACTGGTTTGAACGACCTCATAGCGCAGCCGGCGTTCCACCTTTTTTTTCCAATGACGTTGAAATTCCGGCATATCAGGTAGTTTTTCAAGCGTTTGCCACAGTTCGGAAATCCCCTGCCCGCTCAGGGCATCAGTAGCCCGAATCGGGGGTTTCCATACATCCGGCAACTGAAACCGGGGCGAGAAGCAAAGCAGGCTTTCCAGTTCCGCCATCAGCCGATCGGAACCCTCCCGGGTGGCCTTATTGATGACAAACAGATCGGCAATCTCCATCAAACCGGCCTTCATGGCCTGCACATCATCGCCCAGACCGGCGACCAGCAGCACCATCACCCAATCGGCCAAATACATGACATCGACCTCTTCCTGGCCGACCCCGACCGTTTCCAACAGAATCAGATCAAAGCGATAATACTTCACCAGGTTCAGCGACAAGCGGATTCCGGGCGACAAACCGCCCAGCTGACCGCGGGCGGAAAGACTGCGGATATAGATCTGATCGGGATCCCATCGGCTGAGATTCATCCGGAGACGATCGCCCAAAATAGCACCGCCCGAGAAGGGGCTGCTGGGATCCACCGCCAAAACCGCCATTCTTAGATTCTCTTTAATTCCCTCCTCTAACAGGCATTTGACGAGGGTACTCTTGCCGGCTCCCGGAGACCCGGTGATCCCAATGACCCTGCCTAAGGATTCTGCGGAGGGTTCACTCCACAATCGGGAAAAGACGCGTTCGGCGGCGGTAGGGTCATTCTCGGCCAGACTGATGGCCCGGGCTAAGGCCCGAGGCTGTTTTTGTCTGAGACCTTCCACCAAATCATGGTAATCGATCATCCATTGCCTCTCAGCTTGTTCAGTCGGTCTTAATCCATGGCCTGTTTCAAAAACTGCTCCATTGCATCGATCGAGGTCCCGGGACCAAACACCTCTGCAATTCCCTGTTCCTTCAGATACGGGATATCATCACTGGGAATGACCCCGCCGCCGAAAACCTTGATATCGCCGGCTCCCTTTTCTCTCAGCAATTTGACCACCTTGGGAAAAAGCTGATTATGAGCCCCGGACAAAAGACTCAGGCCGACAAATTTCACATCTTCCTGAATGGCAATACCGGCAACCTCCTCCGGTGTCTTCCGGATACCGGTATAGATAACTTCATAACCACGATCCCGCAGGGCCTGTGAAATATACTTGGCTCCCCGGTCATGACCGTCCAGTCCGACCTTGGCAATGAGGATCCGAATTTTTTCTTGATTCATAGTGGCTTACTCTCCTGAAATCGGTTTAAAAAAAGACCTGTTGTTCATACTCGCCGAAGACACCCCGGAGGGTATCACAGATCTCACCCAGGGTGGCATAAGCCTTGACGGCATCGATGAAAAAGGGAACCAGGTTTTCGGACCCGGCAGCCGCGGCTTTGATTTTTCCCAGTGCGGCTTGCACCTGATCCTCATGGCGGCCGGCCTTAACCTGCCTGATTTTACCGATCTGAACCTCCCGCAAAGCCGGATCGACCTTCAGCAAATCCTTAGGAGGTTCTTCCGAGACCGCAAATTTGTTGACTCCCACGATTACCCGCTGCCCCTTTTCGATCTGCTGCTGATAGGTAAAGGCCGAATGCTGGATCTCCTTCTGGATGTATCCTTTCTCGATGGCGCCTACCATTCCGCCCATGGCTTCAATCTGTTCAATATACCCGGCGGCCTCCCGCTCGATCCGGTCGGTCATCGATTCGATAAAATAGGAACCGGCCAGTGGATCCACCGTATTGGTGACCCCGGATTCATACCCGATAATCTGCTGGGTTCGCAGGGCGATCTGGACCGAGCTTTCAGTCGGCAGAGCCAGGGCTTCGTCCCGGGAATTGGTATGAAGACTCTGGGTCCCGCCCAGAACGGCGGCCAGGGCCTGAATGGTAACCCGCATAATGTTGTTGTCGGGCTGTTGAGCGGTCAGGGTGGAGCCGGCGGTCTGAGTATGGAATCGCAGCATCATGGATTTGGGATCCTTGGCATCGAACCGGTTTTGTATGATTTTGGCCCACAAGCGGCGAGCAGCCCTGAATTTGGCCACCTCTTCCAATAAATCGTTGTGCGCATTGAAGAAAAAGCTGAGCTGCGGCGCAAAGCGATCAATATCCATGCCGGCCTGCTGGGCAGCCCGGCAATACTCGATACCGTCGTCCAGGGTAAAGGCGACCTCCTGAACGGCCGTCGAGCCGGCCTCTCGGATATGGTACCCGCTGATACTGATAGTGTTCCATTTCGGCATCTCATTGGCACAGAAATTGAAGGTATCCACAATCAGCCGCATGGACGGTTTGGGCGGGAAAATATAGGTCCCCCGGGCAATATACTCCTTCAAGATATCATTCTGGATGGTACCCCGCAACTGTTTCCGTGGAATCCCCTGCTTCTCCGCTACCGCGATATACATTGCCAGCAACACAGCCGCCGGGGCATTGATGGTCATCGAGGTCGATACCTTATCCAGCGGAATATCCTTGAACAGAATCTCCATATCGAATAAACTGTCAATCGCGACCCCAACTTTACCGACCTCCCCCTCCGATAGGCTGTGATCGGAATCATAACCGATCTGGGTCGGAAGATCAAAGGCGACCGACAACCCGGTCTGCCCCTGCTCCAATAAATACTTATATCGCTGGTTGGATTGTTCGGCGGTGCCGAATCCCGCATATTGGCGCATGGTCCATAACCGACCTCGATACATGGTGGGATAGACACCCCGGGTAAAAGGATAGGCTCCCGGAAATCCGATTTCGGCTCCATACTGCTCTTCATCTATATCCAAAGGCGTGTAAAGATTATCCACCGGGACCGAGGAAGCGGTCAAATACTCCGGCAGGCGTTCCGGCGTTTTTTTGATAAAAGGCTCCAGATCATTCTCCCGCCATTGGTCCATGCTTGTTCTCAATTCTTTTTTATTCATGCTCTCCTCCCTGCTGAAACCCGATTAATGATCATTCCAATGAGTGATCGTCATCCTCCGCTGACATCAGCCGGCCGATTCCCCGGTCGGTGAATCCGTCGTCGTCATCCAATCCTAACATCATAAAACTAAATGCAAATATAACACTTTTCATAGCTTAAGTCAAGAATCAATTACCGGATTTCTTTGATGAAGTCCACCCTGAGATCACCGAAAATCGGAGTATGAGAAAGTAAAGAGGTTCCGTTCCCGGCCGAATCCGGTCTATCACCATCCCGATGAAAAACATCTTGACATCATCCGAGAATCGGTTATAATGAAATTTAATAATCCGGCCATTGAGGAGCCGGCGATGGCCGACATCATAACCAACGTAAAACCATGATTGCGATAGTTTGGAAGAGCTAAACGACATGAACGATTCACTGACCGAGATCATTCTGGAAAGCATATCGGATGGGGTTTTTACCGTCGATCCGGAGTGGCGCATCACCTCGTTCAACCGGGCGGCGGAGACTATTACGGGAATCTCGCGCCGGGATGCGATCGGTAAGCCCTGCTGGGAGGTTTTCAAATCCAACCTGTGCGAAATGGAATGCCCACTGCGGAATACCATGAAAAGCGGCCGGCCCCTGATCAACAAACCCGGCTATATCATCGATCCGAAGGGACGGAAGCTACCGGTCACCATTTCGACCGCCCTGCTGAAGGATCGCGATGGAGCCGTCATCGGAGGAGCCGAGACCTTTCGAGATGTCAGTGAAGTCGAGCAATTGCGGCAGGAATTACAGTCCCGTTACAGTTTTGGAGAGATGCGGAGCAACAGCTCAGCCATGGCCCGGATATTTGAGATTCTTCCTGCCATCTCCTCCAGCGACAGCACAATTCTGGTCGAAGGTGAAACCGGAACGGGTAAGGAATTACTGGCTCGAACCATTCACGCCATGAGCGGCCGGGCCAAGTCGCCCTTTGTAGCCGTCAACTGCGGAGCACTCCCGGATACCCTGCTGGAATCGGAGCTGTTCGGCTATAAAAAAGGGGCATTCACCGGGGCCGATCGCGACAAACCGGGACGCTTTGCATTGGCCGACCAGGGAACCCTTTTTCTGGATGAAATCGGCGAGATCTCGCCCGCCCTCCAGGTCCGGCTGCTGCGAGTCCTCCAGGAACGCGAATATGAACCCCTGGGAGCCACCCGGAGCCAAAAGACCAATGTCCGCATCATCGGCGCTTCCAACCGCAATCTCAAAGCCATGATGGATTCCGGCAGCTTCCGCCAGGATCTGTATTACAGAATCCGGGTCATCTCGCTCGAAATCCCCCCACTGCGCAACCGCCAAGAGGATATTCCCGGCCTGGTCAACGCCTTCATCCGCAAATTCAACCATACCCTCCGTAAATCGATCACCGGAGTCTCTCCGGAGGTTTATGCCGCCTTCTATTCCCACCCCTGGCCCGGCAATATCCGGGAACTTGAAAATGTAATCGAACGCGCCATGGTCCTCTGCCCCAATAAAACGATCGGACCCGAATACCTGCCGGCCGAACTGCTCACCTCATCCTCCATCCCCACCTCCCACGAAACCCTGAAAACACGGGAACACCAAACCCAAAAGCTCATCATCCTGCGGACATTGGCCAAACATCATTATAACCAAACCGCCGCTGCTCATGAGCTGGGAATCCACCCCTCCACCCTCTTCAGAAAAATTAGATCGTTGAAGATCATTATCCCCAAATCCAGCCCTCATTGAGGTTGTTACGATTGCACTATTGCAAAATAACACAATCTTAATAATGCATTATTGCAATAATCAGAGGGAATGAACACAGCGGCAATAATATTTCCATTTGGGTTATCATACTATTCCCCTTGCTGTTACATTTTTTTCTTATCCGCATCAATCTCATTGGCACGATAAATGCTATCTTATAGGGGTATGAAACTAGGACTAACGATCTGGAACAATCGCATCTCTCCGGTTTACGATTCCGCCGAATCGATCCTGGTGGTGGAAGTCAAGGAAACCGGAACGGAGCATCGTCAGGTGGTTCATATTCCTCTGTCCGACTTGTCCGGCAAGGCTGGACTTTTGGAAGGATATGGCATCCAGACCCTGATTTGCGGAGCGATTTCGGCGGCGGCGCGGGACGAGCTGGTCGCCAATGGAATCGAGGTGTACTCCTTTATCACCGGAGAAATTGAAACGATTCTGGAGGCATGGAAACTGAATCGGTTACGGGAAACCTGTTATGCGATGCCGGGATGCCGGTGCGGGCAACGGGCCTGCCGCCGGAGAAATCGCCGGGGATGTTCATCCAATCAGTATTCAGCAGAACCTAACCTATAACGGGATAATCAATCCCGGGAGGACTATCATGAAAATTGCCGTCAGCGCATCAGCATTCGCCATGGATTTACCGGTCGATCAACGCTTCGGCCGCACCCCTGGTTTTATCGTGTATGATTCGGAATCCCAAAGCGGGGTTTATATCGACAACCAGCAGAATCTGAATGCAGCTCAGGGAGCCGGTATCCAGACAGCCCAGAACGTCGTCCGTGCCGGCGCCCAGGCGGTCATCACCGGTCATACGGGTCCCAAAGCCTTCCACGTATTGAAAACCGCCTCGATTCCGGTCTATCATGCCCACGATATCACCATTCAGGAAGCCATTAACCGTCTCATGGCAGGCCAACTCTCCCCGGCTGAGAATTCGGATGTAGAAGGTCATTGGGTATGATCGACTATACCCCGATCGGCCTGATCCATACCCCCCACCAACTCCCCGATCAAACCCCGATTCAGACTGTGTACGCCGATAATTCACAGGGATAGATCGAGGTGTATCCCGACTATGCGGAAGGCTTGGCCGATCTGGATGGGTTTTCCCATCTCTATCTTCTCTATCATTTTCATCAAGTTAAAACCCGTCAGTTAACCGTTACACCTTACATGGCCGATCACCCAACCGGGATTTTCGCCACCCGTTCCCCTCTGCGTCCCAACCCGATCGGCCTCAGTATCGTGGAACTGATCCGCCAAGAGGGATTGAAACTGATCATCAATCGAGTCGATATGCTGGACCAAACCCCTTTGCTGGATATCAAACCCTATACCCGCAAATTTGACACCATCACCCCTACCCGGAACGGCCGGCAGGACCGGATTGACGAGGAAACAGCCCGCTACCGGGGAAGTCGTCACGATCAGAAAGGATGCTCATGAAGATCGCCATCGCCTCGGGCAAGGGCGGCACCGGAAAAACGTCAATAGCTGTGGCCCTGACCATGGCCTGTACCCAGCCCGTAACCCTGCTGGACTGTGATGTTGAAGAACCCAATGCCCATTTTTTTACCGGATTCCCTCAAACCGAATCGGAGTCGATAACGGTCCCGATCCCCGAACCCATTGCTGACCGCTGCACCGGTTGCATGACCTGTTCCTCGGTTTGTCAATTCAATGCCATTATTGTTCTAAACCGAACCGTGGTCGTTTTCCCTGAGCTTTGCCATAGCTGCGGAGGATGTACCCTGGCTTGCCCTCATCAGGCCCTTCAGGAGATCCCTCATGTTATCGGAACCATCACCACGGCCGTTTCAGGTCACCGTCAGTTGCTGCAGGGAACCCTGACCATCGGCCGGGCCATGTCCCCCCCACTGATCCACGCACTGAAAAAAAGGATCGATCCCCAACGCCTTTCAATTCTGGATTGCCCCCCCGGAACCTCGTGTCCCATGATTGCCGCCGTTAAAGATACCGATTATGTCATCCTGGTCACCGAGCCGACTCCATTTGGGCTCTACGATCTGGACCTGGCGGTCCAAACGGTGCGGCAACTGAGGATCCCGTTCGGAATTGTGATCAATCGATCCAATACCGGCGATACTATGATTGAATCCTACACTCAAAAGGAATCAATCGAGATCCTGATGAAGATCCCGGAAGAGCGCCGAATCGCAGAAGCCTATTCCACAGGGCATACCATCCTGTCGGTTTTGCCGGAACGAACCGGAGAATTCATTCAAATGCTGGAAACGATTCAAACCGGGCTGAAGGGAAGGCGGTCATGAAAGAGATTGTCATTATCAGCGGCAAGGGAGGAACGGGTAAAACCAGTCTGACGGCCTCACTGGCTGCCCTGTCTCAGCGAAGTATTTTGGCCGATTGTGATGTGGATGCTCCGGACCTTCATTTGATACTCAAACCGGACGTGATGGAACACCATTCATTTATTAGTGGCCATGAGGCTATCATCCGGCCTGAAAACTGTACCGGCTGTGGAATCTGCAAAAGCCGCTGCCGCTTTGACGCGGTCCGGGATGATGATCCAACCGGAATCCACCGTATTGATCCGGTATCCTGCGAGGGATGCGGCGTCTGTGTCTTTGCCTGTCCCTCCCGAGCCATCGATTTTCCCGAACGGACCTGCGGGGCGTGGTTTGTTTCACGGACCCGATATGGAAGCATGGTTCACGCCCAATTAGGGATCGGATCGGAAAACTCAGGCAAGCTGGTTAGTGTAGTTCGTAAAGAGGCTAAAAAACTGGCCGAGTCCAACCCGACCGATCTGCTGATCGTAGATGGACCTCCGGGAATCGGCTGTCCGGTAATCGCATCCATTACAGGGAGCGATCACATCCTGGCCGTCACCGAACCGTCGCTATCGGGACTCCATGACCTGGAACGGGTCATGGAGTTGGTTCGGCACTTCAAAATCCCGATGTCAGTCTGTATCAACAAGTGGGATATCAATCCGGAACTCAGTGAGCGGATCAACGCCTTATCGGAAAAAGCCGGAGTCACGCTGCTGGGACGAATTCCTTATGACGGCCGCTTGAGCCAGGCGCAACGCGCGGGTCAAAGTCTGATCGAATATGCGCCCGACTCGCCGAGCGCCGAAGCCGTCACCCAAATTTGGAACCGATTATGTCAAATTTTGAACCGATAGACTCAGGTCCATCATGGATCCTGACCCGGGTGAAAAACCTGTTTTTAACCCGGTTACAGCTTAACGATGATTCAATCCAAGGAGATGATTATGAAAATTGCCGTACCGACAGCCAATGGACTGCTCAATGCCCATTTTGGCCACTGCGAAGCCTTCGCCATTATTGAAGTTGATCCGGATACCAAAACCATCCTGAACCGGAGCGATATCGATGCGCCGCCCCATGAACCGGGGCTGTTGCCCCGCTGGCTGGGTGAAAAAGGAGTCAATCTGATCATTGCCGGCGGTATGGGGCAGCGGGCCCAGATGCTGTTCAATCAGCAGAACATTCAGGTCATTGTCGGAGTACCCTGCGAGGCCCCGGAAAAACTGGTCAACGCCTATCTGTCCGGCACCATTCAGTCCGGAGTCAACCTGTGTGACCATTGATGATCATTTTAAGCAAATCCGGCATTGCGATACCCGTCAGATTCTTCAACCGATCAAGAGTACCGGTACCCTGTTATGATAAATTACATCGTGAACCTTCATCCCTGAAAGGAGGCATCTTATGCCGGGAGGAGACAGACGAGGACCCATGGGAATGGGGCCTCTCACCGGACGAGGAGCCGGTTTTTGCGCGGGCTATGCCACCCCGGGTTACGCCAACCCTACCCCCGGACGTGGACTGGGTTTCGGCTATGGGCCGGGATTACGGTGCGGCCGCGGAAGAGGCGGATTCGGTTTTTTCAGATGGGGCAGAAACCCATGGCCCGATTATCAGCCGACCAATCCCGAAACGGAAAAAACAGCACCTTCGCAGGAAGCTGATTCCCTTCGACGGCAACTGGATTCCATCCAGCGCCGATTGGACGAAATTGAAAATCGGAATAACCCGCAATAAACCCGCTTGATTTCGTCATCTCTGGAACGATCCCCGGCCCTACCGGGGATCGCTTCAGATTGTGGACTTAACCACCAGCCACTTACGGTGGAACCTCTTAATCCGGACCGGACCATGCGAACAATCGAACCAATCACTCAGGCCGGTCTACTTCAAACAAGGTAGAGTTATTGTGAGATCGTCACTGGATTGTTTACCCTGTTTTATCCGCCAGGCTTTGGATGCCTGCCGTATGATCACCCGCGATGAAGAGCAGATTGCCCGAGTCATGCGGGATATCATGGCCGCCATCTCCAATTTTGATCTGAATCTGACCCCACCGGAAACCGGACGTATCATTCATCGCATCATTCGTCATCAACTGAATGCCCCTGATCCTTACCGACATCTGAAAATCATGTCAAACCAGCGCGCTCTGGCCCTGGAGGAATGTGTCCGGGGAATCATCCGGCAATCCGGCCACCCTTTTGAAACCGCCGTCAAATTCGCCATCGCCGGCAACATCCTGGATTTCGGCATGAAATCAAGCTGGGATGAAGATCTGATTATGTCAACTTTCGATAAAACCCAGCGGATCGAACTGAACCGGGAAATGGTTCAGGAGCTTTACCACGCGGCTTCTAACGCCCAACGGATTCTGGTCCTGGGAGACAATGCCGGTGAAACTGTTTTTGACCGGCTGATGATCGAAAACTTTCCCGGCACCGCATCCGTTTTCTATGCCGTCAAAGCATCTCCGGTCATCAATGATGCGACCATGACCGAAGCGATCGAATCCGGACTGGACCGTGTCGCTACTCTCATTTCGACCGGGGACGACGGTGCCGGAACGGTTTTGAAAAACGGATCAGCCGAATTTGTGGATTGCTACCGCCGGGCAGACCTGATCATTGCCAAAGGCCAAGCCAATTTTGAAACCCTGAGCGATTCTGCTGATCGGATCTATTTTCTGCTCCAGATCAAGTGTCCGGTCATTGGCCATCACTATGGATATCCCTTGGGAGCCTGGCTGGTCACATCGACCTGGGCCAAACACCCCGCTCACCAGGAAACAAACCATGCGGTAACCCATCCTCAGTCCATACATGTTTAACGGCCCATTTGATACTATGAGGGAAGGAAATCAATCATGAGTGATCCCCTACATGTCATTAGTGCTCCAACTTCTGTTTTCATTGCCATTACAGGCCGATGCAATCTGAACTGCAAACACTGCAATGTCGGTGATCACCAGAACCGAAATTACTATGAATTGAGTACCGAAGAATGGAAAGGTTTTTTCCGGGAACTGGAATCCCTACGGGTTTTCCAGATGAGGATCAGCGGAGGAGAACCCTTTGTAAGGAAAGACATTTACGAGCTTTTCGATTATATCCAAGCCAGGCCATTCTGGATGGATATCAACACCAACGCCATTTTGGTGGATGAGGCCGGTGCCCGACGGATCGGGAACTATCCCCATGTCGGCAATATTCTGGTCAGTCTGGACGGATCGACCGCTGCCGTCTATGAGCAAATGAGGGGGCCCAACACATTCAAGGCGGCGATCCGGGGTATGGAAAATCTGCTCAAGTATAATCGCCGACGTGTCTCCTTTTATTGCACTGTGACCCAAACCAATGTCAACGATATCGAAAACATGATCAAACTGGTCAAGGACTGGCCGTCAGCCGGGATCAAATTCAACCACATGATGCCCGGAGGAAACGCCGATCTGAACCGGGAAATGGCGCTTACCCCCTTGGAGCGCCGACGGCTTTCCGAGCGGATGGTGGAACTGAAAGAAAAATACAGTATCGTATCAGGGACCATCCTGGACACTTATCATATGTTCAAGGATTTTGAAACACGATACGACAAAATCAAGGATTCGAATCCCCACCCGCGCCTGGTCAGCGGCTGCAATTCGGTTCGGCATGACATTACGGTTCGCTTCGAAGGCAATGTCACCCCGTGCGATCGCCTGAGTCATATGGTATGCGGCAATATTCTTCAGCAGTCGTTTCAGGATATCTGGCTGAATTCCCCTTTGTTGAATGAGTTTCGCCGGCGGATGAAAATCACATTGGCCGATTTTGAGGATTGCCGTAACTGCCCCTACAACTGTTTATGCTCAGGAGGATGCCCGGCCATTCCCTATTCCCTAGGAAAAGGAATCTTTTCTCAGGATCCTTTCTCATGCTACAAGGTTTACAATGTGGATGAATCCCACCCTGTCCCTCAGGATTGTTACTGGATATAATCTTGACGGCCAGGAACAGCCGAAACCATGACCATGGCGCAACCGGCAAAACGGAGGTTCCGGAATAAGGATCCTGAGCCGGAGCATCACATCAGAAATTAAGCGAGGTGTTTCCTATGACAACTCAATCATTCAAATCGATTTACGGACCGGTTCCTTCCCGTCGTCTGGGCCGTTCGCTCGGGATCGATCTGGTTCCCTATAAAACCTGCACCTATGACTGTGTTTATTGCCAATTGGGTCGTACTACCAACCTGACGATGGAACGCAAGGATTATCAGCCAATACCCGAAATTCTGGATGAACTGAAAAGCAAGCTGGGTAGCGGAATAAAATGTGATTACATTGGCCTGGCCGGTTCGGGCGAGCCGACGCTACATAGCGGAATCGGGGATTTGATCGACGGGATCAAACGGATAACCGATATCCCCGTGGCCGTTCTGACCAACGGGTCCCTGCTGTGGATACCGGAGGTACGGCAATCACTGGCCGAGGCGGATCTGGTATTGCCCTCACTGGATATCGGCAATCCGGAGGATTTTAAACAAATTAACCGTCCCCATCCGGCCATCGAATTCACCGCCATGGTCGATGGATTAATCCGGTTCAGCCGGGAGTATTCCGGTACCATCCGGCTTGAAATTTTGTTGGTCGGAAAGATAACCGACCGAGACCCGTCGATCGAGGCTATAGCCCAGATCGTGAACCGGATACAACCCGACCGGGTTCAGTTAAATACGGTTTACCGCCCTCCCGCCGAATCCAATCTCCTTCCGGTTCCGGCCAAACGTCTGGCCGCTTGTGCCCGTCAGTTTCCCGGTCATGTCGATATCATTGCCCCCAACCCGAATGCCATCCAATCGGAAAGTTCCATTCCTGAAACCATTGGTGAAGAAATCCTGGCCCTGCTTGAACGCCGTCCCTGTACTATCGATGATATCGCCCAAGGTCTCGGGCAAGCCCCCAATCTGATCATCAAAACAACCGAATCCCTTTGCCGTTCGAATCAGATCCGAACAGTCCGGATTCATGATCGAACCTATTATCAAATTGAAAAAGAAACAAAATACAACCAATGAAAACACGGGAAGGAGATATCGATGAAACTTGGAATCATCATCACCCAGACGGATCCGGAAACGGTTTTTAACACCCTTCGTCTGGCTAATTACAGCCTTAAACAGAGCGACCAGGTTACCCTGTTTCTCTCGGGCCGGGGGGTTGAAATCGACCGGATCTGCGATTCCAAATTTGATGTCCAATCCGAAGCCCGCCAGGTACTTGAAAACGGCGGTAAATTCATGGCCTGCGGAACCTGTCTTAAAATCCGCTCCTCGGAAGGATCGGAGATCTGCCCTCTGTCAACCCTAAAAGACCATTATGAACTGATTCGGGATTCCGACCGGGTGATCACCATATAGGACCGGTTGAACCGTCCATTGGCCTATCACACTGCCGATAAGATCCGCCATATAATTCTGTCTCACATCGGCCGCCGGTCCTCGATTATAAATTGATTCAGGATAGACCATCATCATCAAGGAGATCACTATGGATTCCACTCTAAAACTACCAACCAAAACCGTCAATGATTGGTTGATCTTGGTCGATAATCATGCTTCATCACCACTTCAGGCTGAACATGGGTTTTCAATTCTAATTCGGTATGAGGGAAATAAAATTCTGTTTGATACCGGCCAGGAGGCCATCATCCATAATGCCGAATACCTTCAGGAACGGCTGGATGATATCCGGCATCTGGTGATCAGCCACGGGCATTATGATCATACCGGCGCCATCCATCAGCTCCTGTCTTTCAGTCCTCAGCTTCACATCTGGGCCAATCCGGCCATCACTCAGCCTCATTATAACCATAAAGAGGATCAAATTTACGATATCGGCATTCCTGAACCGGATCGTCAGGCCCTGTCCCATTTCCCCCCAGAACAGTTTTACTCGGTAGAAGGTAAACTCTATCTAAATCCCCGGATCGGGATATGTAGTCCCATTCCCAGGAACCATCCGTTGGAGGATACCGGGGGTTTATTTCATCATGATCCGGAGGGAATGACCTGTGACCAAATTGAGGAAGAAAGCGCTCTATGGTTGGAAACCCCGGAAGGCCTGATTATTGTTACGGGATGCTGTCATGCCGGATTTATCAACACCTGTGAGCATATCCGCCGACTGACTGGAATCCGTAAAATCCAATGTGTGATCGGAGGGTTTCACCTAATTTCAGCCGGACCGGCACGGATTCGTGAAACCGGGGCTTATATTATCGATACCGATATCCGGGAGATAGTGGCCTGTCACTGCACCGGAGACGAAGCCGCCATGGCGCTGAAAGAAATCATTCATTCGCGGCTCACCTCGGGATACGCCGGAATGCACCGACCGATTTAGCCCGATCCGTGAACCATTCCGCCACGATTATTTGATTTTTTATCATTCCTTGTATTCCTTTCAATCCATTAATTGTAATCCATTGCAGTTTTCGATTGACTTTTTCCCGGTTTGATGCTACTATTCCCTTATTCTGATCCGGTGCAACCATCCATATTTCATCATCCTGATATCGGATCATACGATGGAACTTTATTCCCAGAGAAGGTCTATGATTTATCATGAACTGTATGATTACCTGAAAAATCGAATCCGCTTTCAATCCGATTCCCGAATGCCGGAAATCGGACTCGAAGTTTACAATTTTGAATTTGAATCGCAAAGTTCCGGCATTTTACCCGGCGAAGCGGAGTATTACTGTCCGATTCATGATTTCCGGGTACCGGAGCAACATTATAGCAATCAGTACAATTGCAGCGGCAGTTCGATTCTGGATGTTCAGGATTCTCATATCCCGGACAATGTCCGTTTCCACTATCATATTTTCAAACCCGCTCAAAGCGGGAAAAGCCGCAACGTCATTCTGTTCTTTCACGGATTCAACGAGAAAAACTGGGACAAATACTATCCCTGGGCTTATCACCTGATGAAAACCACCGGAAAAACAATCATTCTGTTTCCACTGGCTTTTCACATGAACCGAGCTCCCCGGGAATGGAGCGACCGCCGATTGATGAATGA
>JAGOEH010000074.1 GCA_017997825.1 Candidatus Delongbacteria bacterium
TGCTGCTTCAGGATTTATGGACTCAGATTCAGCCGGTTTTTCCCCCTCTCATCATGATCCTGGCCGGCCTGATTCTGTTGTTTGTCGCGCTTGTCTTTTTGGGGATGACGATCGCCGCCTTGTTCTGTCATCTGACGCAAAGCTTCTGGCTGGCCGCCTTCATCACCATGCTCTTCTTTTTTAGTCTGGCCCTTTCGATTATTTTGTTGTCGCTCCATAAACTGAAGAGTATCAGAATCAATCTGGAACGAAGCAAGAAGAGTTTCGGGCTTTAATACGGGATCGAGTCATGGATTATATGGATCTGCTGGAAGAAAAAATTAAAAGCGCCAAGAGTGACCTGAAGCTTCAACAGCGAAATCTGACCGAAGCGGCCACCTCCGGTATCGAATGGCGCAATCTGATTTTCAATCGCTATACCGGAATCGGATTCTTCATGGTGATATTTCTGTTGTTTCGCCGGAAAATATTCAGAAAAACCCTGGGCCGGATTCCATTGATTTCATTTTTCTTTCGATAATCCCGACCATCGGGTGATCGTTTCATGAAGAGAGTTCGTTACGATTGCTTACTATTTTCATTCCTGTACCTCAACTCAGTCGATAGCCCGTCAGATATGCCCGACCTGCCCTGATTTCTCCCTGGTCAAGTGCGACCGGCAAAGCGCCGGCCGGGGAAGACATAACCGGACATGGGTCTCTCCCGATAACGGGAACCTCTATTTTTCTTTGATTTTTCAGCCTGGAATTCCCTTGGTTTATTATCCCTTGTACAATTTCATCATGGCGCTGGCCATTATCGATGTGACGGCGGAGTATACCTTATCTGCCTATCTGAAATGGCCCAACGATGTAATGGTTCAGGGGCGCAAAATATCCGGGATTCTGAGCAGTCACCATCAACGTAAGCTGATTGTTGGGGTCGGATTCAATCTACGACTGGAACCGGAGCAGATGGCTGCGATCGCCAAACCGGCCGTTTCACTTTATGAATTGACCGATGCTCGTCCGGATCGTAACCGGATTCTGGAGCGGATCCTGTTTTATTTCAAACAGCGAATCCACATCCTGGAGGATTATCAAACCGATCGCCTGGTCAGCCTGTTTCAACAGGTGGGATATAAACTGGATGATATGGTCCGGATCCATGTCGGACATGAAATCAAGCGGATCAGGATCAAAGGAATTAACCCGATGGGCCGCTTGCTGGCAGAAGATGAGCAAGGGCACTCCATCGAAATCATCAGTGGGGAATTAATCGATGAATAAAGCATGGTTATGGCTGATTCTGTCCGCATTTATCCTGGTGTCGGCCTGTATGGAGCTTGATGATAAAAAAGATGAATTCAAGGATCAGGATACCTTGTCGGTCAATTTCAGTCACTATCGAACCATTCGGATCATCAATCCGGTCGGTCGCATCTATTGTACCGGAGATACCCTGGCCACCCGATGGCATGCTTACCTGACCCGGTCGGTCAAAACCGATGATCAGGAGCAGGCTCAGCTTGTCATGAAGCGCATCCGATTCAATCAGAGCGATCGAAATGATGAACTGACGCTGGAGATCCTGATGGAGAATGACGATAAATCCATTGCGGCCTGTGCCTTCGAATTTTGTATCCCTTGCCGGATGGCGGTAAATTTAAGTACCGAGGTGGGGGATATTATTTTGCTTCATACGCGGGGTGAGACTCATCTCAAATCCATTACGGGAAACATCCAGGCAGAGGGTATCACGGCCGATCAGATCGATATCGAATCG
The DNA here is from genome assembly GCA_017997825.1 of Candidatus Delongbacteria bacterium. Lineage (GTDB taxonomy): Bacteria > JAGOEH01 > JAGOEH01 > JAGOEH01 > JAGOEH01 > JAGOEH01. Next base: position 1,765 of record JAGOEH010000074.1, read on the forward strand.
GTCACCGGAAGTATCGCGGCCGATTTTGCGGCCGATTCGATTCCCCATTGGGATATCAAGCTGACCACCGGAGCGATTTCCTGTTATATTCCCAAAAAGGTATCGGCGGTGGTGGAATGCCGGGTCACTACGGGCAGCATCGAGGCCCGGAACCTGGATTTGTCCGATGCGGAACAAAGCTCATCCCTGTTGCGCTGGAAAAATATGCAGGGGGAGGGGACTATCACCCTGGATCTGATTACCGGCTCGATCTCACTGACGGGATACTAAGGAAGGAGTCATCAATGGCTATACTGACGGAACCGAGAGTTGTCATTAATCCGGAAAACTGTAAGGCGTGTATGCTGTGTGTGGTATCATGTCCCAAGGGGGTGCTGGAGAGTTCAGAGGGATTCAATACCATGGGCTACCATCCGACCCGCTATAAAGGGAGCGGATGTATCGGATGCGGGGTCTGTTTTTATACCTGTCCCGAACCGATGGCGATTACAGTGTATAAAAAAGGCAGCGAGTATTCGGACTAACCAGAGAGGGGTTGAATCATGGCCAAAGAATTGATAAAAGGGAATGAAGCAATCATCAAAGCCGCCTTGCTGGCAGGATGCCGATCTTTTTTCGGTTATCCGATTACGCCGGCCAGTGAGATCGCTCAGGCGGCGGCCTGGTATTTTCCCCAGGCCGGGCGGACATTTTTACAGGCTGAGTGTGAGACGGCCTCGATCAATATGCTGTATGGAGCCGCATCTGCCGGAGAACGAACCATGACGGCCTCCTCCGGTCCCGGGATCAGCCTGATGCAGGAGGGAATCTCCTATTGCGCCGGTTCCGAATTACCGTGCGTGATCGCCTATATCATGCGGGGCGGGCCGGGACTGGGTAACATCGCCCCGGAACAGAGCGATTATTTTCAGGTGGTCAAAGGCGGCGGTCACGGCAATTACCGCATGATCACCCTGGCTCCCAACAGTGTCCAGGAAATGGCGGATCTGACCTTCAAACTGTTCGATCTGACCGACCGATACCGCAATCCAGGCTACCTACTGGCCGACGGGGTGATCGGCCAAATGATGGAACCGGTGGAATTTCCTTCCATGATTCAGTCGATCCCGGCCAAAGAATGGGCCTTGCTGGCCAATGCCGATACCCGTAAGAACCTGATTACCTCCATCAATCTGGATCCGGATGAGCAGGAAGCCCATATCCGCAAACTGTATCAGAAATATGCCCGGATCGAGGAGAACGAACCCTTGTGGGAAGAATATCGGTGCGATGATGCCGAGATTGTGCTGGTCGGTTACGGAATCATATCCCGGATCCTGTTTTCGGTGGTTGAATTGGCCCGGCAGCAGGGAATCAAAGCCGGATTGTTCCGTCCCATCTCCCTGTGGCCTTTCCCCCGGAAGCCGCTGATGGCGTTGACCGAACGGACCCGGAAATTCCTGGTGGTGGAAATGAGTACCGGCATGCTGGTGGATGATATCCGCCTCTTTACCGAGTTCCGCTGTCCGGTGGAGTTCTATTCCCGTTACGGCGGCAACGTGCCCTCCATCGAGGAGATTATGCAAAAACTTTCGGATATCAATTAAGAGGGGGAATAGAGATGGAAACCTTGAAATTACAGACACCTCGCGCATTCTATACTGAGTTTGTCCGCCGTCCGGGGAGTGACAAGAAGAATACTCATTACTGTCCGGGATGCGGGCATGGTATTGTCCATAAGCTGTTGGCCGAAGCCATCGATGATTTCGGCATCCGGGACCGGACCATCATCATTTCGCCGGTGGGATGCAGCGTATTTGTTTATTATTATCTGGATACCGGCAATGTCCAGGTGGCTCACGGCCGGGCCCAGGCCGTCGCCACGGCGGTCAAGCGGGCACATCCGGACAGCATCGTCATCTCGTATCAGGGTGACGGCGATCTGGCGGCGATCGGCGGCAACCATTTGATCCAGGCCGCCAATCGCGGAGAAAACATCACCGTCATTTTCATCAATAACGCCATCTATGGGATGACCGGCGGCCAAATGGCTCCCACCACCCTGCTCGGTCAGAAAACCCTAACCTCGCCCTTCGGCCGCAAGGTCGAGGAAGCCGGATACCCGATGAGAGTGTGCGAATTGCTGGCCACCCTTCCCAATACCGCTTATCTGGAACGGGTCGCTCTGCATAATGCCGCTAATATAGCTAAAACCCGTAAGGCCATCCGCAAAGGGATCCAAAATCAGATGGAAAACAAGGGATACAGCCTGATCGAGGTCCTCTCCCAATGCCCTTCCGGATGGAAGATGGATGCCCCGGCCTCCCGTAAATTCATCGAGGAGAAAATGGTACCTTATTATCCGCTGGGTATCTATAAAGACACGACCGCTGAACGGGAATTTCACTATATTCCCAAGCAGGATCTGGATGCCGATTCGATGCAGGGTGTACTGGGTTTGAATGAAACCGCCCCGTCAGCCGATTATTCCACTCAAATTCGACGGACCGCCTATCAGAATCCTCAAATCCGGATTGCCGGGTTTGGAGGCCAGGGGATCATGCTGCTGGGCGAAGCCTTGGCGGAAATCGCCATGCTCAAGGGATACCATGTCAGCTGGATTCCCTCTTACGGTCCGGAAATGCGCGGTGGAACCGCCTATTGCCAGGTCAATATATCCGAGCGCCGGATCGGCTCACCCCTCACCAACCGTCCCGATGTCCTGATCGCCATGAATAAACCCTCCCTGCAAAAATTCGGTTCGACGGTACGTCCCGGCGGACTCATCTTCTATAACACGTCACTGATTGATATCCCGTTTGACCGGCCGGACTGTGAAGTTATTCCGGTCCCCTTTACCGAACTGGCTGAGCAGGCCGGCAGTCCCAAAGCGGCCAATATGGTGGTGCTGGGCGCCTATGCCTATTATACCGGTATCCTGCCGGTCGAAATGGTGAAGGATCTCTTGCCCCGGTTCATTACCAAAAAGGATCTGATCGGATTGAATCAGAAAGCGGTCGAAGCCGGAATGAATGCCGTCAAACCCTTTATCAAACAGGATTAGCCCCTATGGATCAGCTCAAACGTCTGGTAGCCGGAATGATCGATTATGCTTTGCTGGCTCCCCAATTATCCGATCAGGAATTGGACCGGGGCTGTGAAACGGGGTTGAATTATCGGGTGGCGTCGCTGTGCGTCAAACCCTACCATGTGCCCAGAACGGCCATGCACCTGAAGGATAGCCCGGTGGCACTCAGTACCGTCATTGATTTTCCCCACGGCAACAATCCCTTATCGATCAAACTACTGCAGATCGAAACGGCGATGAGAGAAGGCGCGATCGAACTGGATGCGGTCATCACCATCGGCAAGGTTTTTTCGGAGGATTGGGATGGCCTGGAACGCGAAATCGGGGCCATGACCCGACTGGTTCATGACGGATCCGCTCTGATCAAAATCATCTTCGAAACCGGTTACCTTAAATCCGAAACCATCATACGTCTATGTAAGATCTGCGATGCCCTCGGGGTCGATTTCATCAAAACCTCCACCGGATTCGGCTATGTCCGAAATCCTCAGGGGGGAATGACAGCCACCGGTGCGACCGAAGAGGTGCTTCGTTTGATGCTGGATCATGCCGGAGGAGCCCGGGTGAAAGCCTCGGGTGGAATCAAGGATTTTAAAACCGCCCTTCATTATCGGGAAATGGGCGTGGCCCGATTGGGAACTTCATCCCCCGCTCTGATTCTGGAATGATTTTGTTTATAGTGATTAATCGAGTGCGAATACCGGCCATCCGATCACGATGATCTCGCGAATAAATCCTGTCCGTCTGAGGCGGCAGGGGAGCGGATCGAAGGCTGAATTCCCGCCGATAACTGGAAATCAACAAAGGAGACAGATCGATGTCCGTTTTGGCAATCAAAGGTGGCACCCCGCTACGGCAAAAAAATTTTCCCGGTTGGCCGCTGGTGGATCAGGCCGGGATGGAAGAAGCTTTGTTGCGGGTTTTGCGAAGCGATAAGTGGGGCAGTCTGCATGGGAATGAGACCCGGAGTTTTGAGCAGGAGTATGCCCAGTATCATGATGCGAAATATGGTGTAGCCTGCAGCAATGGAACCGTGGCGCTTCGTCTGGCCTTGAGTGCGTTGGGTATCGGCCCCGGAGATGAAGTGATCGTACCGGCTTATACTTTTGTGGCTTCCGCCGTTACCGTTTTGGAAGTGCGTGCTATTCCGGTTTTCGTCGATATCGATCCGGAAACCTATACCCTGGATCCCCGAGCTGTGGAAGCGGCCATTACCCCGAAAACCAAAGCCATCATGCCGGTCCATATTGCAGGACGTCCGGCCGATATGGACGCTATGATGGATATCGCCGCCCGTCATGATCTGAAGGTGGTGGAGGATGCAGCCCAGGCCTGGGGTGCTTCCTATAAAGGGCGTAAGGTAGGTGCCATCGGGGATTGCGGCTGTTTCAGCTTCCAGTCCTCCAAGAATATTACCTCCGCTGAGGGCGGGATAATCCTGACCAATCAGGCGGAGTTAGCGGACGAACTGGCCTCTTGGGCCAATTGCGGCCGCAAGAAGGGCGGCTTATGGTACGCCCATTATCTGCCGGCCGGCAATCAGCGCTTGACCGAGTTCCAGTCGGCTCTGCTGCGGGAACAGATGAAATCCTATCCGCTGCAGCTCGAACACCGACGCCGCAATGCCCGGATTCTGGAACACAAGCTGGCCGAATTGCCCGGCATCAAACTCATCCCCTCCAGCGACGATTATCAGGGATCGATCCATTTGTTTATCATTCGCTATCAGAAGGAATTCTTCCGCGATATCCCCAAAGACCAGTTCATCCAGGCACTCAAAGCCGAGGGATTGATGCTGCACGGAGGATATTCCTTGCCGCTCTACCGTCAGCCGGTCTTTGAAGAATCGATCTATTTTCCCCACCAATGCCCGATCCAATGCCCTTTCACCCACAATCCCCCCGATTACCGAAGCCTGAATCTGCCCAATACCGAACGGGCCTGCCGCGATGAAGCCATCTGGATTCCCCAGTCGATTTTTCTCGGGACCGCCGATGATATGACCGATATCGCCGCCGCTTTCGAAAAGGTTTGCGTGAACCATCAGGAACTGTTGAACTGAGGCCGTGCCTATGTCACGTCTGATCGCCATTATCGATGATGAACCGGACATCGCGGAACTGGTATCCATTCATCTGATGAAGGCCGGATTCCAGACCAAGGTTTTTCATGAGGTCAAATCCTTTTTGAGTTTTATCCGGCATCAGCTTCCCGATTTGCTGGTACTGGATCTGATGCTGCCTGATGCGGACGGTTTGGATGTCTGTAAATCCCTCAAAAAAGAGGACCGAACCGGCCATATTCCGATCATCATCCTTTCGGCTAAAGGCGAGGAAACCGATCGGATTATCGGATTGGAACTGGGCGGAGATGATTATATGACCAAACCATTCTCTCCCAAAGAGCTGGTTGCCCGGGTCAAGGCCGTTCTCCGGCGTAAATCTCCGGCCACCGATTCCTCATGCCGCAAGGTTACCCCAATTTTGGAAATCGATGCTCAAAAATTCGAGACCTATGTCGAGGGAGCTAAAATTGAATTGACCTCGACCGAATTCCGGATCCTGAACATTCTGGCCAATAAACCCGGCCGGGTATACAGCCGGGAAAGCCTGCTGGATCAATTGTGGGGACAGGACAAGATTGTATTGGATCGAACCATCGATGTTCATATCAAAAACCTGCGCGATAAACTAGGTCCGGCCGGAAGCTGCATCAAGAATATCCGCGGGATCGGATACAAGCTGGAACCATGAAACAGAGTCTTTTTTTTCGATTTTTTCTGGCATTTCTACTGATCATTGTCCTGCTTACCGGGTTGATCCTTCTGATCAGTTTTCGTCTGATCAAAGAGGACTATCTGGCCGGTCTGAGGCGGGACTACACCAAGCTGGGCCTGACACTTCGGAACCACCTGCTGGATGAGCCCGATCCGGTGCGGCCTGAACGGATCGATTCTCTCCTGACGGATGCCGCCAATCAGCTCCAGGTCCGTATCAGCCTGATCGATCCGACCGGACGCGTTCTCTTCGATTCCGAGAATGATCCCCAGACCATGGATTCCCATAACGATCGCCTGGAGATTATCCGGGCTCAGCAAGAGGAGATTGGAACTTCCTTCCGCCATAGTCATACCACCGGCCGTAAAATGCTGTATATCGCTCTGATCCTGAAAAAGGATCGGCAGGATTTAGGGGTATTGCGATTCAGTCTGTTTGCCGATCGAATCGATGGTTTTCTGTCCGGCCTTAAACACCGGATCCTATGGATGTCATTGGGATTGATCCTGCTTAGTCTGATGGTTGCCTCCCTGTTTTCCCGCCTTCTGACCCGTCCCATCCGCGAACTGGCCGAGAACTTCCGTCAGGTCCGCGATGGAAACTGGAATACCTATCAGAGACCGGACGGTCCTTCCGAAACCCGGATGTTGGCGGAGAACTTCAATATTATGGTATCGGAAACCCGCGGCCTGATCGAACGGGTTTCACGTCAGGGGCATCAGCTCCATGCCGTCATCTCCGCCATTCAGGAAAGCCTGATGGTCATCGATCGAAATCAGCGGATCGTCATGTCCAATCAAAGTTTTCGAAAACTGAACCATGATGATCACCCCGAGTCCAAGTATTACTATGAAGTGATCCGGCGGCCGGAACTGGATGGAATTATCCGCCGGATCACTCAGGACCATCATCCCCAAACGACTGAATTCGAGATTCATGGATGCTGTTATATGTGCAATGCCGCCTATCTTGACGCATCGGACGAGGTGGTCGTTATGATTCATGATATCACGGAACTGAAGAAACTGGAAACCGTGAAAAAGGAATTTGTGGCCAATGTATCTCATGAGTTACGGACTCCGCTGACCGCCATCAAAGGGTTTGTGGAAACCCTGCAGGATGAGGTTCCGGACGCCCAGAAGCATTATCTGGATATCATTCTCCGGCATACCGATCGCCTGAGCCGTATCGTCCAGGATCTGCTGATCCTTTCCTCGCTGGAGAACCGCGACCGAAATCCTGAAATGGCACCGGTCGATATCCGAAACCTGATTGAGAATGTGTTGGTGATTTTTGAATCCCGAATCCTTGAGAAGGGATTGACGCTGGTTCGGGAATTGTCGCCGGATCTGATCCTCCCGGCCGGCGATGCCTTCCGGTTGGAAGAGATGATGATCAATCTGATCGATAATGCATTGAAATATACCGAACAGGGGTCGATCACCATTCGCACCGGGCGTGAAGAATCATCGGAAATCCGGATCGAGGTGGCCGATACCGGATTGGGAATTGCTCCGGAACACCTGCCGCGATTATTCGAGCGGTTTTATGTGGTCGATAAATCCCGGTCTAAAAAGCAGGGGGGAACCGGCTTGGGACTTTCCATCGTCAAACATATTGTGATGATGCACCAAGGGCGGATCTCGATCGAGAGTCAACCGGGTAGAGGCAGCCGATTTATTGTTCTTCTGCCGGAATTGGTTCATCGTTGTTCAGATTGTTGATAATCTCCGGTTTGCCTTTGATCACATCCCGATAGATAAAATGCTTGGACGCCGCCTTGACGATGTTTTTCAGATGGTCGGCGATCTTTTCGATATTATCGATAAAATCCACGATATTCAATCCGCTGAAAGCATCGCACTGGCCGTTTTGCATCATGTTGATCACTTTTTGCCGCAAATCGATCTGGTACTGATTGATGGTGCCTTCCAGTTCGATCACCCGGTAGCTTTCCAGGGTGTCAAAGCTGTCCATATAGTTTTTGACATGATTGATCATATGATTGATATGATCCCGGGAGATTTTGATCTCCTCGACAAATTCCTCCGGAAATGCGGTTTTCTGATTCATAATGCGTAAAAATATCTCATTCAGATTGATGGCGTGATCCCCGAGACGTTCCAGATCATGGACGGAATGGAGCAGAGACGGAATCTTGCGGGAACTGGTGTCCGACAGATTCTGTTCGCTGACCCGGATCAGAAACAGGGTAATCTCTTTCTGCAGGTTGTCGATGGCGTTTTCCAGCTTTTCCACGTTTTTGAAGGCTTTATAGTTTTTCTTCATAAACCCGTCGATCGAGAGATTGATGGCTTTTTTGGCGATTCTCAGCATCTCCTTCATTTCCTGGATCGATTGATCGATGGCGAATTCCGGGGATGCCAGCAACTGCTTATTGATATACTTGGGTTCACCATAGATGTTATCATCTTCAACCACGGTACCCTTGATCAGCCGAAGGGCTATTCGCTCATACACATGACAGAAAGGCAAAAAAATGATAGTATTGAAGATATTGAAAAATGAGTGGGAATTGGCCAGATGGCGGGCGATGGTCTTTGCGGAAACAACCCCGGGGGTGATCAGATCGATCAATTGCGGATATACCTGGATATAGGTCAGCACACCGAAAATCAGGGTGCCGAACACATTGAACAGGGTATGGATCAGAGCGACCCGTTTAGCGATCCGGCTGGCGGGGATGCTGGCCAACCAGGCGGTAACCGTGGTGCCGATATTGTCGCCCAGAATCAAATATATGGCGCCATCATAGGGTAATAATCCATTGCTGGCCAAGGTCATTACCAGTCCAACCGACGCCGAGGAACTCTGGATGATCATGGTGAACAGTGCCCCGGTCAGGATTCCAAGAAAGGGATTGGAACATAGCGTGATAAACAGGTTGTGAGCGAACTCGGAATCCTTCAGCGGAATCAGGGACATCGACATGATGTTGAGTCCGTAAAAGAGCAACCCGAAACCGAAAATGATCCAGCCCCATTCTTCAATCTTGCGATTTTTCTGGTTGAACAGCATAAATACACCGATAATGATGAACAGCGAGCAGATATCGGAGAGCTTGAAGGCGATCAACTGAGCGGTGATGGTGGTTCCGATGTTGGCCCCCATGATCACCCCGATCGATTGCCCTAAGGTTACAATTCCGGCATTGACCAGTCCCACCAGCATAACGGTCGTGGCGCTGCTGCTCTGAAGGACCGATGTTACCAGAGCTCCCAGACATACCCCCCGCACCGGAGTGTTGGTGGCTTTCTTGAGGATTTGCCTCATCTTGTCCCCGGCCACCTTCTGCAGATAATCGGACAACATCTTCATGCCGATCAGGAATAACGCCAATCCACCCAAGAGATTCAATACATCGTAAAAATTCATCCAGTCTCCTTTAATTCTGCCTAATTCAGAGATTACACCCGATTCTTCGGCATCCGGTAAGAATGGCTGAGCCTGATCGGATTCAGGGTAATCATCTAAGTCGGCCGGGGATCGAATCCTGAGTTGACAGTTTTGTCATAAATCATAATCGGCGAATAAGGATAGTGTACCGATTCGATCAGGCGCCGGCGTAATCCATATCCAGGCTCAAAACCATAATCCGGACGGAGTCGGAGATCAATCCGATCCGCCACGGATAATATATTATTTTTAAGGGATAAGTCAATTTAAAAAAAAAGCTGCGATAACTTTTACGAATTCGTTCGGCACCCTTTTTCAAGTGATAGGTTGCCGGATGAGATCTGGTTGCGTCTCAGCATGAAGGCCCAGAATAATCCGAAGAATCCCAGACAGGAAAAAATCCACATTCCCATGGTGTAACCCTGGCTGTAATCGTTGGCCATTCCGATCAGCAGGTTGAAGGCAAAAAAACCGATATTCTGGATCATGGTCATCAGGCCATAAGCGGTACCCAATTTATGGGGTTCCACGATCAGGGCCACTGAGGGCCATAGGATAGCCGGAATCAGGGAGAAGGCGATGCCCATCATGGCCATTGGGATATACAGGCTGACACGGGTATAACCCATCATCAGGTAAACCGGAATCAGGCAGAGCGAACCCAGCATCATCAGTAACGAGCGTTTGCCGATATAATCGGCCATCAGACCGAACAGGGGAGTCAGGACCATGGCCGACAGAGTCAACGTACTGACCAAGAACCCGCCCAGCTCGCGGTTGACTCCGTGATGTTCCATGAAGAATTTGACGGCAAAGGTCTGGAAGGGGAATATGGCCGAGTAGAAGGTCAGACATAACAGCGTGATATACCAGAAGGAGGCGTTGAATTTGAAGATGGAAGCCCATTCGATCTTGTCGGTCTGAGTGCTGTCATCCAGTCCGTAACGTTTGACGGCATTTTGATCCATGATGCCGTAGACAATGACGGTGACGACGGAGATCAGACCGGCTATGGCGGCGATCCAGAGGGGTTTCTGCCACGAATCGTACATGGATCCGGCCCAGGTTGGAGAGTTGAAGGCCGCCACCGATCCGATCCGGGCGACCGACAGGTTCAGACCGAAGGCAAAGGATAACTGACGTCCCTTGAACCAGCGCGCGATCACGGTAGTGATGGCCACAATCAGGGATTCGGCTCCCAGACCAAAAATCAATCGTCCGGCCGCCATGGTGATCAGATTCCCCTGGATAGCCGTGACCACCGCCCCGATCATGCACAGGGCCGAAAAAATCAGCGACGATTTGCGGGCTCCCAGCCGGTCAATGATAATCCCGCTGATCAATACCATCAGAATGTTGGGAAAACTATAGATCGCGTTCAATAACCCGATATTGGAATCGGAAAACCCGAGCTGCCGGCTTAAAAGATCGGCCAGCGGACTGATGCTGTCGTAAATATAGTAATTGCCGAACATGGCCAGGCTGATAAAAACCAGGACAACCCAGCGATACCAGGCCGGGGCGGTAGAGTGCGGAATCGAATCGGTCATGACGTCCATCCTGTGGGTTAAACGTTTCGTGAGGGATAAAGGGTATGGTTGAATCCATGGCTCAGTTTCAATAGATTATATTATTCTATTCTAAAAGTCAATCCTAAAATAAAAGTTTTTCCGGTTTGTCCGAATGGCGTCCAATCTCCATCACGATGATCGTGGAATGCCGACCAGCCGGGAACGCGAATCGATTTCAGACTCGCAGGCAAAGGCTCGATTCGGTCTGAGCAGCCGCTGATCAATCATCCCGTTTTAGGGAATCGATTTGGAGAAAAAAAAAGCAGTTGATTCAGAGTAAATCCGGTATTATATTATCATTCATGTACCGGTTACTTTGGATCATCATCCTGGCGGCCTGGCCGCTGATCTCTCTCTCAGCCGAACCCTCCATTACCCTGCGTTGGGTGTTTCAACCCGACCGCTCACCCGATTTTACGGTTGGGGAACGGGATGGACTGGTAACGCTCAAGGATGGACAGGGGATCAATTTCATGAAACGAGTGGTGGATCCCGTTCAACCCGATTTTATCCTGAAGCTGGTCCGGGACAGCAGCGGCAACCATTTCTATCTGACGGCGCCTCCCAATTCACGGTCGGCATTTGTATCGATGGGCCAAACCGAACTCCACACTCTGCCGGTGGCGCCGGATTCCGGATATCTCAATCAGCCGCTGCGGCTGGAAACCGCTTCCTCATATTGCCTTACAACAGCCGATAATTCACGTTACGCCAAACTGTATGTGGTGGAACAGGCCTTGGAGAATCCCCTTTCCGGCAGTCTCCGCTCCGGCGATACCTGGACCGCGGTCGAACTGACCTACCAGATTCCGGTACCCCTCGATCGATTGGAGAAACGGGAACTGCCGTATCTGGATCAGGAGATCACCCTGAATGCCGAAATTAATCTCCAGAGCCTGGAGGTGATCGAGCAGATCACCGGCCAAAAACTGATCGTGACCACTGATCAGATCAGCCAAATCATCCATTATCCCCAGATCATCCGGGATACGCTGTTGTGGTGGAATCGGGGCAAGGTCCTCAAATATTACAAAATGCAGCGTCGATTCAATTCGGTCGACAGCCGGGAAGGCTTTATGGATATTCAGATGAAGGATGGACGATTACTGACCGTCTATCCCCCCGATACCACCGCCTTCCTGTTCCGTGCGACCGGTACGACCGGTACGACCGGTACGACCGGTACGACCGAAATGTCCGGTACAGCCGATACCCTGCGCTTCACCGGTTTTTTCTGGCTGGAGGAATTGGGAAAATCAAAATATAATCCGGCGGTATGGGAGCGAACCTGGCAGGATCGCAAACAGAAAAAATTTGTGATTCGGATCCAATTTTAGAAACTGAATTTTTTATTAGCCGTATTTATTCTTGGATCCCGGCTGGATTTTGTTTTGATTGACCTCGTATTGAATATCCTTCAAATCAGGATTTGAATCAAGTCGGGACTGGGAGGAGATTAATTCTGCAGGGTGAAATCATAATGATGATCCATAAATTAGGATGGAGATGGAAGGAAGGAATTGCATGAAAATCTGGAAGATTTTGATGATAGGGTGGATCGGGATGAGTGCGGCGGCAGATGCACAGCCGGTATTGAACGGGAGCAGTAGCGCCCGTTTTTTTCAGGCGCTGCCCTCCAATGCGCTTTACCACAGTTTGGGGAGTTTTTACAATCCGGCGCAACTGACCTATAATCATGGCGGAGAGATGGAGTTGTTCTGGGGGGGGCGGGGAGGAGGGGATTACTCCAAATTTATGGCGGCTACAGCAGCTTTAGGGCGGCTGGGTATGGGATATCAGCGGATCGAGTCGGGTGATCGGGAATTTTCCAGCTATCGGCTGGGAACCGGATGGGGTGACCGGACATTAGGTGTTGGATTCGGCTATGTCTGGAATCAGGGATATGGCGATCTGCAGAATCAGGTTGTCATGGGAGTTCTGCTGCGGCCCGGGTCATGGATATCACTTAGTTCGGCTTGGGAACGGGCCGTCTCCGGCCGCAATTATACCCTGGATGGCGGGATTGCGTTACGTCCTCTGGCTGACAGCCGATTGACGATTTTCGGCCACTATTATTACCTGAATTGGGATCGGAGTGAGGGGAGCGCCTGGTCATGGGGCGGAGAGATCCGGCTTTATCCCGGATGCCGGTTGGCCTTATCCTACTACCGCTATCAGGATGATGCCCAATGGATGGCCTTGATGCCCTCAAATCTACCGCATTATCCTGCTTCTCACAGCCTTCATCTCTCATTACGACTGGATCTGGGATCGGTCGGATTCCGTACCGCCGGCCATTATGATCATCGGGATCGTTATACCTATCAAACCTATGGGATTCGCTTGGGATTCCCCCGGGAAAAACTGCCGGTATTCCGTTCCAATCGCAAGATCCGCCTGATGAAACTGGAGCTGAACCGTTCCCTGGATTACAGCCGTCATCCCTGGCAACGGAACCACTCGATCCTGAGCC
>JAGOEH010000314.1 GCA_017997825.1 Candidatus Delongbacteria bacterium
CGGTAATAGTTCAGGCCGGGGTGGTTTTCCTGGGCGTATTTAACCAGATCATAATAGTTGAGCTGAACATAATTGGTATCCAGGTAATCCTCCAGCTCCAGGGGGGTGTCCGGGGAGCGGCCCATGATTTCATTGAGTTTGCCCAGGGCCGTCTGGTAAGATTTGACGTTGGTGATGGAATCCAGTTTGGCTTTGCCTACCAGGCCCTGCTGCTTGATCAGATCGATCTGGGAAACAATGTCCAGATCGAACATCTGCTGGATTTTATCCAGCTGTTTCTGAGTGCGGTTGATATTGTCAATCGAAGCGGCCGCCAGTTTTTTATAGGCCAGGGTATTGAAATACTGGGTGGTGATATCCAGGATTAGATCCAGTTCATTTTGCTTATGGCTGAATTGGATACTCTGATAATAGGCCTTGGAAGAGCGGATCTGGAAAAAATCGCTCAGGTCGAAGAGGGTGATGCCGCTGGAGAATCCGCCCGAATAATAATCATATTCGGAATTACCGGTTACAATAATACCATCTTGACCGACTCGATCGGTTTTGCTTTTGTTATGGGCATACGAAAAGCTGGTCTGTAGGCTGGGAATGAAAGGGGAATAACTGCTGAGGTAGTTGTTTTTAGCGGCGTGAACCCGATACAGACTGATCCGGTAATCGGGATTTGATTTAAGACCCAGAGCGATACATTCCTTAAGGCTCAAGGATTCAGCCCGGAGCGAAACCAGTGATATCAGTATTAACAGAGCAGCCAGTTTTTTCACATTATCCTTCCTTTTTTGAATAGGGGGTTGGACTGGATTTACCTAAACATACGGATAAATAGTAAAAAAGTTTTGTATTTTTTGAAAATCTTTGCCCTGGACCGGATTGAGATTCGGCTTGACATTGAATCGGAAAAATATTAAATTAATGGCGGCCTAAACTAAACGAAAAGGAGTGGATCGATGAGTCCTTACAAGCAAAACACTCTGGCGATCATTGTGGGGGGTGGCCCTGCTCCCGGGATCAACAGTGTAATCAGTGCGGTCACCATTGAAGCCAGAAAGAACGGTTGGGAAGTTTTTGGTATTTATGATGGTTTTTCTCATCTGGCCGAAGGCGAAAAGAAGGTTGTTCCCTTGAGTATTGACATGGTCAGCCGGATCCATCTGGATGGCGGCAGTATCATTCGGACGTCCCGGGTCAATCCGACCAAAAATGAAGCCCATCTGCACAATGTCGTCAACTCACTGGTCGATTTGGGAGTCACTCATTTGGTTACCATCGGCGGCGATGATACCGCCTATTCGGCTTCACGGGTTTCCGAATACGCCCAGAAGAAACTGGGAGTCAGCATTTTGGTGGTGCATGTTCCCAAAACAATCGACAATGATCTTCCGTTACCGGAAGGGATTCCAACCTTTGGATTTGAAACGGCCCGTTCATTGGGCGCTCAGATTGTGACCAATCTGATGACCGATGCCAAGACGACCGGCCGATGGTTTTTTGTGGTGGCGATGGGACGTCAGTCCGGCTATCTAGCCCTCGGGATCGGGAAAAGTGCCGGTGCTACGGTTACACTGATACCTGAAGAGTTTAAACAGTCCGATCTGAAACTGAAGTTTTTGTCCGATGTGCTGACCGGTTCCATTATCAAACGAATGGCCAATAATCGGAATTACGGGGTGGCTGTGATGGCCGAAGGCCTGATCGAAAAAATAGCTGCCGATCTGGAAAATCTTGATAATATTGAACGGGATGAACATGGGCATGTCCGATTCGCCGAGCTTAATTTTTCGGATATCATCAAACGCGAAGTTCAAAAGAATCTCAAAAGCCTCGGGATCAAGATGACTATCGTGGATAAGGAAATCGGATATGAAGTCCGTTGTGCACCGCCAAACGCTTATGATGTCGAATATACCCGAAATCTCGGCTATGCCGCCTTCGACTTTATTAAAAACGGCGGTACCAATGCCATCATCTCAATTCAGAATGACCAGATTGTTCCTCTTCCCTTTGATCAGATCCTGGATCCGATTACCAAGAAAACCCAGGTTCGACGGGTTAATATCAACTCCATCCAATACCGGATTGCCCGTCAATACATGATCCGATTAGAATCAGACGACTTTTCACCCTCCATCAATCTGGATCGGATGGCGATGATTGCCAACCAGACTCCGGACCAGTTCAAAGAACGTTTCCAGTACATTACTGAAAAAGTTTAACCATCATTCTGATCTATCATATACGGTACCCGGTATGCCGGGTACCGCTTTTTTCAGTTCAATCGCTGAGCGCCAGGATCGGTTGGATCATATCCTGAAACAACTTGGCGGTTTCCGTCTTGGAATAGAAATAGATGAAAGATTTTCCGGCATCCGAAGCCTCAACGATATGCGGATCGATCGGCAGACTGCCCATAAATGGAATGCCCAATTCGTCCGCCATCTTTTGACCTCCCCCTTTTTTAAATATATTGGTAATCTGGAAACAGTGCGGACAGACAAATCCGCTCATATTCTCCAGAATCCCAAGTATGGGAAGCTCCATTTTCCGGCAGAATGTGATGCATTTCCTCACATCGGTCAGGGATAGATCCTGGGGGGTGGTGACGATGATGGCTCCCTGGACTTTTTTGAGTGTTTGAGCAATAGAGAGATGCTCGTCACCGGTGCCCGGAGGGGTATCGATAACCAGATAGTCCAATTCTCCCCATTCCACATCCTTGATGAACTGGTTGATCAGACTGTGTTTCATCGGTCCGCGCCAGATCAGGGCATCCTCTTCTTTCTCCAGCATGAATCCTACCGACAATACCTTGAGTGAACCAATTTCAATCGGAATAATTTTGCTGTCGGCCGTTTGAAGCTTTTGTCCCTCCAGTCCCAGAATCTTCGGGATAGATGGTCCGTGGATATCAATATCCAGTAAACCGGTTTTTTTTCCGCTCAGAGCCAGGGAAAGTGCCAAATTGGCCGATATAGTGCTTTTCCCGACTCCTCCCTTACCGGACATGACCAAGATACGATTTCGAATCTTGTCCAGATTTTTGAGTATTTCATCATCATCCTGTACCAAATTGGCATGGGGGCATTCCGACATTTTTTATCTCCTTTACGGTCTATATGGTTGATGGCTCATCCCAAGATCTCTTACCCTGATTCGAGGGGGAGACGGAAAAGACTCCGTGACTCCGGATTGGGG
>JAGOEH010000313.1 GCA_017997825.1 Candidatus Delongbacteria bacterium
GCTGCTTTACATCCAGAACAAGCAGGCCATTACCAAGACCGAGGTGTTCTATGCCATTGACCGGGCGGAAAACGAAGAAAAGATCGAGTTGAAGCATCTGTTTTCGGATGAGCTGACGATGGAATCGCTGAAGACCCGGATCAAACCGAAAACCGAGGGGCAGGGCCAGTATATCGAGGCCATGATCAATCATGACATCACATTCGTCATTGGCCCGGCCGGGACCGGCAAGACCTATTTGGCGGTTGCGATGGCCGTGGCACTGTTTAAAAAGCAGCGCATCGAACGGATCGTTCTAACCCGGCCGGCCGTGGAAGCCGGCGAAAGCCTGGGATTTCTGCCCGGTGATCTGAAGGAAAAGGTCGATCCTTATCTGCGCCCCCTCTATGACGCCCTGTTCGATATGATGCCCTTCGAGCGTGTTCGACGCTGTATGGAAACCAATGTCATCGAGGTGGTCCCCCTGGCCTTCATGCGGGGAAGAACCCTTAATAACGCCTTCATTATCCTGGATGAAGCCCAAAATACCACCAATCTCCAAATGAAAATGTTCCTGACCCGGATGGGATACAATTCGAAGGCCGTCATTACCGGCGATATCACTCAAATCGATCTGGCCAAAGAAAAAAAATCCGGCCTGATCCTGGTCCAGGAAATCCTTAAGGATGTTCAGGGTATCAATTTTACATTCCTGAACGAGATGGATGTCGTCCGCCACCGCCTGATCAAAAAAATCATCAAGGCCTATGATGTCTATGAAAAAAAACATCAGGAGCTCTAAAGCCTCCGATCTCGGTTCCCGGTTTTCCCCGGCCGCGTTCCACGCCGGATTGGATACCCTCCGCCGGAAATATCACATCAATCTCCTGTTCTATATCCTGATCGCTTTCTACGTGCTGATGGTTTATTTCATTTCCCCGGTGGAGCGTAAACCCAATCTGCTGATCTACAAACTGGATGATGTCGTGGATCGGGATATTATCGCCGAGTTCGATTTTCCGATTCTCAAGAATGCGGATGAATTGAAAGCCGAACGCGATAATGCCGAAAAAAAGGTGTATGCCGTTTATCAGCAGATCGAAGAGATGGAAGAGAATAAAACCCGCCATATCCGCCGGTTTTTTGCCGCCTTGCGTACCAAATCGCGGGATTCCCTGCTCAGAGTCATCGGACTATCGGCCGATCCCGATTCCGTAGCCCCGTTGTTAACTAAAAAAAATCTGAATATGTTGGAAGAAAATCTGATTCAGGCCTTTTCAACGGCCTATCGTAATGGCTTGTGCCGGGATATCAAGGATGTAACCAAAAATGCAGCCGGGGAAATTATTACCATCAAGAATTCCCTGACCCGTGAAGCCGCTGTAACCGGATTGAGCGATGAGAAAAGCCTGATCCGCAGTATCCAGAAAAAAACGGATGGGTTCGTCCAGGGAGATAAGATCAGACAAGATTTTGTGTATCAATTGACTATGTATTTTTTTGAGCCCAACCTGATCTTTGACGAGACTCAGACCAACCTTCTGAAGGAACAGGCCCGTAATTCCATCCCGGTTTCCCGCGGCTATGTGAAAAAGGGTGAAAAGATTATCGGCAAGCATGAACGGATTGCAGCCGATATTTTCCAAAAACTGATCTCCCATCAACAGATGGTGGAAAAGGATCAGGGCAACGGCCTGAATCTGGATACCCCCTTTTTCCCTGAAATCGCTAAGTTTTTTATCATTTTATCGATGGTCATCGCCTATCTGGTCAGCATTTTCTTCTATGATCCTGTATTCTTTCATCGGCAACGCAATTTAATCCTGCTGATGATCCTGACCTTCGTCCCCTTGTTCCTGCTCTCGATTGTCATTCAAGATCTACCCTCCATGCTCTATTTTTTACCCATCCCAACCTTTATCATCCTGATCAGTATTTTTACCGGATCGACCATTGCCCTGATCTCGTCGTTTTATTTAGCCGTTCTATTTGGTATTTTTCTGAATATGAATTATCATCACTTCTATGTTTTCTGGATTGTGATGCTGGTATCGTGCTACAGCGTCCAGACGGTACGAAAACGCAAAGATTTCTACTGGTCGATGATCATGATTCCGGCGGCCTATGTATTCGTCCTGTTGCTGGATTATATCAACCTGATCTCCTATGAGGGATCCTTATGGCTTAACCTGACGTATGGCGCATGCAGCGGATTTCTGTCTCCGATTATCGCGATCGGTTTGCTGCCCTTATTCGAATCAATTTTTTCCATTACTACCGATCTGACCCTGTTGGAACTCTCGGATTTGAATCATCCTTTGCTTCAGAAGATGGCGGTGGAAGCCCCCGGAACTTACAACCACAGTCTAATTGTCGGCAATTTGGCCGAATCGGCGGCTAAGGCTATTCATGCCAATTCGCTCAAGGCCAGAGTCGGATCCTATTTTCATGATATCGGTAAAATCAATAAATCGGAATACTTTATCGAAAACCAATCCGGAGAGAACCGGCATGACCGGCTTTCACCCACCATGAGCTCGTTGATCATCTCCAGTCATGTCAGGGAGGGAATCGAACTGGCAAAAAAATACAAACTGCCGGTGGAGATTCAGGAGATCATTCAGGAACACCATGGTAAGACGCTGATCAAATATTTCTATAAAAAAGCGGTCGATCAGAATATCGTCAGTGATGGAATGGAAGAAGAGTTCAAGTACCCGGGGCCCCGCCCGCGGTCCAAAGAAGCGGCCATTGTGATGCTGGCCGATTCGATTGAAGCCGCTTCCCGAACGTTAAAGAATCCTACCGTATCGCGTCTAAAAACGTTAATCAACGAAATGATCAAGGAGAAATTCATAACCAGTGAGCTGGATGAATGCAGTCTGACGTTCAAGGATCTCAGTATGATCGGGGAAGCCTTTCTGATAATCCTGAGCGGACGATTCCATGCCCGGATCGATTATCCGGACAGCCCGGCTAACGCCATCAACCATGAAGATAACCATCAACAACCAGAATCCTAAGTATCGCATGCCGATCCTGCTGTGGCGCAAACGCGCCAAAGCCGTACTGCAGGCTCTCGGTCGGGGGCGACAAGCCCTTAACGTTATTTTTACCGATGAAAACCAGATCCTTCAACTCAATCAGGATTATCTTCACCATCAGTATGTTACCGATGTGATCTCTTTTGCTGGTTTGGGCGATAATGAGGAATTC
>JAGOEH010000315.1 GCA_017997825.1 Candidatus Delongbacteria bacterium
AAACAATGCCGGAATTCAACCCCCGATCGGATTGTTGTCTGATGTCAGTCTGGAGGAATGGAAACGCAATATCGAGATCAATCTCTTTGGAACCGTTCATTGCTGTCGGGCCATACTTCCGATGATGATGGAGGCAAACTATGGAAAGATTATCAATCTCTCCGGAGGAGGATCGACATCACCCCGGCCTAATTTTTCTGCCTACGGGGTAGCCAAAACGGCGGTGGTTCGGTTTAGTGAAACCCTGGCGGAAGAGGTTCGGGATTACCATATCGATGTCAATGCGATTTCCCCCGGAGCGATTAACACCGGGATGCTGAACGAGGTCCTACAGGCCGGCGAGATGGCGGGAAAAGAATGGGATGAAGCCCGGCGAAGAGAAACGGCGGGGGGAGATGATCCCAATCTGGCGGCCCAATTGTGTGTGTTCTTGCTGGGACATCAGTCCGACGGAATTACCGGAAAGCTGATCAGTGCCCGATGGGATCGATGGCAGGAGGTTGATTTCCGGAATCAATTGCGACATGATCGTCATCTGGCCACCTTACGCCGAATTGATCAGCGGAATTTTACGGCAACATCCAAATCATAAAAGGAACGTCTATGAGAATCGCCATTGTGGGCTGCGGGCTGATCGGGGGAAAACGAGCGGCCGGGCTCTCCTCCGAGGACCAATTGGTGGCCTGTTGTGATACCCGGTATGAGGCGGTTGAGAAAATGGCTTCGGATTATCAATGCCGTGCGTTTACCGATTATAAAGCCATGCTGGCTGAGGTCGACTGTGACGCCGTGGTGGTAGCTGTGGTCAACAAGTTCATTCAGCCGATTGTAATGGCAGCCTTGGAATCCGAACGGCATGTACTGGCGGAGAAACCGCTGGGACGCAATGCCCAAGAGGCGAAATCCATGGCGGACAAAGCCCGGGAGAAGAACGTGATTCTCAAAACCGGCTTTAACCATCGCTTCCATCCGGCGGTATGGCAGGCTCATCAGATGGCGGCCGAAGGAAAAATCGGACCGCTGCTGTTTGTGAGAGGACGCTATGGGCATGGCGGCCGGCCCGGGATGGAGAAAGAATGGCGATCGTCACCCGATTTGTGCGGCGGCGGCGAACTGCTCGATCAGGGCGTCCACCTGATTGATCTTTCCCGCTGGTTCTGCGGCGATATGGCCCGGGTTTTCGGTACCGTCAAGACCAAATATTGGCCGATCGAGGTCGAAGATAACGCCTTCGTCCAGATGGAAAGCCGATCCGGGATTGATGTCCAGCTGCAGGTCAGTTGGTGCAACTGGAAAAACATATTTTGTCTCGAGCTGTTCGGAAGGGACGGATACCTGATGATCGAGGGGCTCGGCGGGAGCTACGGCACGGAAACCCTGACCTGGGGTGTCCGCAAACCGGAAGGCGGTCGGCCCGAGATCCGGTCCTGGGAATTCCCCGGGTCCGATCAATCCTGGCAGGCCGAATGGAGAGAATTCTCCGCCGCCATTGTCGAGCATCGTCCGGCCATCGGCAGCGGCCGGGACGGCTGGGAAGCCAACCGGATCATCCAGGCCATCTACCGCTCCCATCAACTCAAATGTCAGGTGGAACTTGATTAATACAGTTTTCTTCGATCGCGACGGCGTCATTAATGAGGTGGTTCAACGTGACGGCCACTTCTATTCACCGCGGCAATTGAAGGATTTTAAGGTGCGGCCCGATTTTATCCGATTGTACCGAATACTGGAACCTATGAAACTG
This sequence comes from Candidatus Delongbacteria bacterium, assembly GCA_017997825.1. Classification (GTDB taxonomy): domain Bacteria; phylum JAGOEH01; class JAGOEH01; order JAGOEH01; family JAGOEH01; genus JAGOEH01. The sequence continues at coordinate 1,745 of JAGOEH010000315.1, forward strand.
AAAATGCTGGTGGTATCCAATCAGCCTGATCTCGCCCGGGGATTGATGTCTGCGGAATGCTTGGAGGAAATGAACCAGGTCCTGCTGTCCCAATTCCATTTTCTGGATATCCGGTACTGTACCCATGACGACCGGGATCAGTGCTCCTGCCGTAAACCCAAACCCGGAATGCTGCTGGAATTGATGGCCCGGTATCATCTCCGGACGGAAGAGGCGATGATAATCGGAGATGGCTGGAAGGACATGGAGGCCGGCCGGCAGGCCGGAATAAAAACCGTCTACCTGGCAACGCCCTATAACCGGAGCGAATCGGTGGTCTCGGATTACCGGGTGGATTGTCTGGATCAAATAGTGACTTTGCCTATATTTGGAGGAGAATCATGAAGTTTGCCCAGTTTTTTTTTGAGGAGTGCCGTAAACTGGTTGATGAGATGGATACCGAGATCATCGAGCGGATGGCGCAGATGCTGGCCGAAATCCGACAAAACGGGGGACGTTTGTTTCTGCTGGGTTCCGGCGGCGGAGCCGGGCATGCCTCCCATGCCGCCTGCGATTTCAGGAAACTGTGTGATATTCAGACCTATGCCGTGTATGATAATGTGTCTGAGCTGACCGCCAGGGTCAATGACGAGGGATGGGATGTCACAATCCGAAACTGGCTCAAGGTCTCCCGTCTGAATAATCACGACGCGGTCTTGATCTTTTCGGTCGGCGGAGGAAATCAGCAAAAGAACATCAGCCTGAACCTGGTCAAAGCCGTCGAATATGCCCGCGAGTGCGGCGCCAAAGTGCTCGGGATTGTCGGCAAAGACGGTGGATACACCAAACAGGTCGGAGATGCGGTTTGCGTCATTCCCAATGTCAATCCCGATTATCTGACTCCCCTGACGGAAGGCTTTCAGGCCGTGATCTGGCATTTACTGGTGTCTCATCCGGCCTTAAAAGCGGCGCCGGCCAAATGGGAATCCTCTCTATAATCCCTTAACCCCAATCACGATGATCGCGAGGACGCTATGCCATACCCGTTGACTACCACCAAAATATTTGCCGATGGAGCCAAAATCGACGAGATGAAGGAAATGGATAAAAATCCTTTGATCGCCGGATTCACCACCAACCCTACCCTGATGAAAAAGGCCGGAATCACCGATTATAAAGCCTTTGCCATGGAAGTCCTGGCGGCTTTTCCCCAAAAGCCGATTTCTTTGGAGGTCTTTTCCGATGAGTGGGACGAAATGGAGGAGCAAGCTCGCCGAATCGCTTCATGGGGTGCCAATGTTTTTGTCAAGATTCCCATCACCAATACCCGGGGTGAATCCAGCTATACGCTGATTGAACGGTTGTCCCAGTCAGGGATTAAAACCAATATCACTGCCATTTTGAGTCTGGAGCAGGTCAAAGCGATACTCCCGGCGGTAATCCATGCCCCGGCCGCTTATATCTCTGTTTT
>JAGOEH010000075.1 GCA_017997825.1 Candidatus Delongbacteria bacterium
GGAAGCCGCCAGGGCACGGGAGGCGGCCCGCAAAGCCAAGGAATTGACCCGGCGTAAATCGGCTCTTGAAAATACCACCCTGCCCGGCAAACTGGCCGACTGCTCGAATAGTGATCCTTCCCAGACCGAACTCTATCTGGTAGAAGGCGATTCGGCCGGCGGTTCAGCCAAAATGGGACGCGATCGTCGATTCCAGGCCATTCTTCCGTTGCGTGGAAAAATCCTGAATGTGGAAAAAGCCCGGATCGATCGAATCCTGACCGACGAGGAAATCAAAACCATGGTTACAGCCATCGGAACCAGTATCGGACTGGATGAATTTGAAATCGGCAAAGCCCGTTACCATAAAATCATTATCATGACCGATGCCGATGTCGACGGTTCCCATATCCGAACCCTGCTGCTGACCTTCTTCTTCCGCTATATGCGCCCGCTGATCGACAACGGCTATGTCTATATCGCTCAGCCCCCGCTCTACCGGATCAGCAATCCCAAAATTACCCATTATGCCTTCAGCGACACCGAAAAGGATAAGCTGCTCATCGATATGGGCGATCAGAAAAATATCCATATTCAGCGCTACAAAGGTCTGGGTGAAATGAATCCGGCCCAGTTGTGGGAAACGACCATGGATCCTCAGGGACGAACCATTCTGCAGGTCAATCTGGAAGATGCCATCGAAGCGGATCGGGTTTTCAGCATTCTGATGGGGGATCAGGTCGAACCCCGTCGACGTTTCATTGAAGAAAACGCACAGTTGGTAGGAGAATTAGACATTTGATCTATTTGGATATCCTTCTTTTTACGGGGATACTGGCCCTGATCCTGATTTTGGTAAGAGGAATCAGCCGCAGCGTATCCGATCCCTTTTTAAGCCGGAAACTGATCCATATAGCCGTCGGCAGCCTGGTATCCCTGTCGCTCTATTTTTTCACCCATTGGATTTTTCTGATGGCCCTGGCCCTGATCTTTATGGCCTCAAATCTGAAAGATATTTTGAGCGGTCGAATTGAAGCCATGTCAGCCCGAAACCGGAACTGGGGGACTCTCTTTTTCCCGATATCATTCCTTTTTCTGCTGGCCTGGTGGGGATACGACCATCGTGAACTGATTCTGACCGCCATGCTGATCCTGACCTTCAGCGACAGTCTGGCGGGATTGGCCGGATATTACCGGGGCGGACAAGCCTTCCGTCTTTTTCATGAAATGAAAACCGGCCTGGGATGCCTGGTCTTTGGTGTCACCAGTTTACTCCTGATCTGGTTCAGTCTCTGCTATTGGTATGCCATTCCCATCCTGCTCGGATGGTGGGGGGCTTTGATGATCGCCCTTGTACTGACTGTGATTGAAAGCTTTAGTGTCGTTGGAATCGATAATCTGACGCTGCCGGTGATGAGCGCATTTTTACTCCATTGGTTTATTCTGGATCCGATCGCTCACGGCCGGCTGTTGTTTTTGGGAATTGCCTTGGCCGGCTTAATTGTCGGAATGGCCGTTCGATGGGGATGGCTCGACTATTCGGGCGCAACTGCGGCCTTTTTGATCGGTAGTCTGATCATCGCTTTTGGCGGATTGGCCTGGCTGCTGCCGATGATGGTGTTTTTCGTTTCAGGGAGCTGGCTGAGCCATTACCGGAAAGATGTAAAAAATCAATTGCTGGACCACGAATCGGGATATCGCCGAAACGGGATTCAGGTTTTGGCCAATGGAGGACTGGCCATCGTGTTGGCCATCGCTTTCGGTTATTCTTCCTCTCCGGTATGGGTTATCGCCTATGTGGCCATGATGTCCGCCATGAACTCGGATACCTGGGCCTCGGAAATCGGGATGCTGAGTTCTCAATCCCCTTATCTGATCACCCGATTCCGCAACCTCCAGGCCGGTGTTTCGGGCGCCGTCAGCCATTTGGGACTGGTGGCCGGGTTTGCCGGAAGCCTTGTCGCCGCATTGAGCCTGTATGGATTCGGCCTCCATTGGCGTTTCTCCACGATTCTGGTCATTGCCTATATCGGCTGGATGGCTCATTTACTGGACAGCCTGCTGGGCGCACTCTGCCAGGCTCGTTTCCAGTGCTCCCGCTGCGGCAAAATCACCGAATCGAACGTTCACTGCCAATCCCCGGCCCGTTTGGTTTATGGAAAATCGTTCATCACCAATGATATGGTCAATCTGATCAGCGCCGGCACAGCTTGCATTGCCGGGGCCTGGATGAGCCATTCAGGCTGCTTTTTATGAATACCAAACCCGTTTTTTTATATCATCCATCCCTAATGGAGGTGCAATGCGTAATTTGATGCTTCTGCTCTGTATCCTTTCCGGCCTTCCTCTCTTCCTGTGCAGCAGTGATAAAAACCAAATCCTGGTTGATGGCCAGTTCCCTTCCTTCCTGGGTGAGATGGTCACCGATACCCTCTATCCCGATTCACTCTATCTCTACCGGGATAAAAATATCACCGAGCTTCTTCCCAAGGTCTATCTGGCTAATAACCAGTATTTTCAAACCTACATTCTGCTCCAATTCAATTCCACCTATAAAATCGACAGTGCCGGTATGGAAAATATCCGGGTCAGTTTATATAATCTCTATGAAGAAGATAGTGTGTTTCGTCCTTTCCAGCTCTCCGTCTACAAAAGCAATCAGTCCTTTGATTTGGCGGATGTCAATGACAGTAATTTCTGGAATTATTTTCCCTCCACCCCCATTCAGCAGCTTGACCTGACGACCGAAATGCCGGATACCCTCTATTTTTCATCTATTCCTCATGATGACCAGTTCTTGTCGACGATCGGAACCGATACCTTCCAGTTTTCTCTATTGGTTACAATTAACAGTGAACTGGCGGATCAATCCTATGAATTCGGGGGTACCCTTTACGGAACCTATATGGGAATCAGCTACAGCTATTATGATCCCCGATTCACCTTTACCCAGACCGGGGACACAACCCAGATCAATAAATACTTCACCGACAGCAAAACCCTGATCCAGTCCAAAAAGAAGTATGATTTCTATATTCCCTCCGTTATGAACGACCTGATTTATCTGCATTTCGACCTGAGCCGCTACAATCCGCATACCGTTATCCATCGCGCTCAATTGGTTATGTTCTATGATCCTGCTCAATCCTATCAACCGGGGTTTTCTGTAGGTTTCTACAATATCACCCGGGGGGATTGGCAAACGACGGATACCAGCTATTATTCGCTATTGTTCACCAATTCCACCTATGATGATTCTCTGAATCAGCAACTCTCGTTCAAGACCAATGATCTTTCCCAGGCTTGGGTCAGTATCACCGACAGTGTGGTGAATTATGGTGCAATGATTCGTTACAGCTCGAATGAGACCCATTTGGGTTTTCTGCCGCTGTTGAACAAGGGGTTGAGTGACAGCTCGTATATGCCCCGCTTGATTGTAACCCGCTCTCTACCCACTGCAGGAGATCAATAAATGCGGACTCGGTCGATTTTTATCGGTATTGGAATTCTCTTACTGCTGGCTGTCAACCTTACGGCCAGTTCTTACTTTACCATGAACAGTTTCGGCGATCCGTCCTCCCATACCGGTATCTATGGTATGGGAGCCGGTAATACCGGGCTGGGCCTGACCGATCCTCATAATACCCATCCCCTCAATTTCTCCCAGGCCGGGATTCTGGAAACAACCCACATCAGCGTCGGGATGACCGGGAATTATCTGAACATCTCGGACAGTTATTCCTCCGGCTTGCACATCAACTATTTCTTCCCCGATTTCAGGTTCGTGATCCCCCTGAAAAAGTATCTGAAGCTCGGTTTGCAGTATCAGAATCATTTTCAGAGTCAGTTTTCGACCAAGTTCAAGGATCAGCAGGTACCGGGTGATACCACAACCTACCAGTCTTCCCTGACCAAATCCGGCGGATTGGAAGGCGGATCGGTCTTTATGGCCTTCAATCTGAAAAACCGGATTATGGTCGGACTCTCAGGGGAATGGTATTTCGGACATAATGAAATCAATGTCGACTATGACTATAATAACGGTTATTATACCGATGGATATACCATCTATAATACCACCTATAAAGGGATGTCATGGTCAGTCAGCCAGACCGCTCTGATTTCCAAAACGCTCAGTGCCGCATTCTATTTTTCTCCTTCCTTTAAGCTGACGCTGGATAATTCATTGGAAACCACCGTCGATGATCAGTTGGATCCTACCAGCATCGATGTGACAATGGGGAATCGATTCGGAGCCGGAGTCTCCTGGATGGCCGCTCCCAGAATCAGATTCAATTTCGATGGCCATTTCCAGGAAAAAACCAAAAATTATCCGGGGTTGAAAAGTGAAGACTATTATCTGATCGGAATTGGAGCGGAACGAATGCGAAGCCGCGACTTTCTGGCCGGATTCTGGGAACGAACCAGCTTCCGCGCCGGAGTCTTCTACCAGCAGACCGGAATCCGCTATGATGGACGGGAGAGTCTTCACGAATTTTGTATCACCATGGGAAGTACCTTTCCCATGAAATCGGATAATCATGCCTTATTGGTGGCTCTTCAGATTGGAAAACGGGGAAATAAAGAAAAAATGGATATCAGCGAAACCCTGATCCGGTTTTCGATCGGTCTGTCCGGGCTTGAAAAATGGGGCACAAGGAGAGGATACTATTAAAGCATCTCAACGATATCCAAGCTTCAAATGGATTAATTTGGTGTTTTGGACCCTTTTTTTGATTATCCTGTATAACCTGATTTTTGGAAATAGCAGTTGTTTCAAACGGCGCAGCCTGCAAAAACAGATCGCCGCCATCGAGGACAGCATCAGCCGTCTTAAACAAGTCAATGACAGCCTGTCATTGGAAGAAAAGAAATTGCTCTATGATTATAATTATCTGGAAAAAATAGCCCGCGAACGTCTCGGAATGGCTAAACCGGGCGAGAAAATTTACCGATATTACCATAAGGATTCGTCACAACAGGATACTAATAAACTAAAATAACATCGGGAGGAGGCCCTATTGAAAAAAAAGACCAAACACCTGATTGTGTTGGGAATACTGTTTGTCACCATCTTGGGTGGGTTTTATTATAAGGTTCAGATCAACATGCGGAATAATCATCAGTTGCCGGATATCCGATGTACGGAACAATGCGTCGGTCCTCAAGCTTATTCTGAGATTATCCGTTATGAAGTCAAAAAGAACGATTTTATTCTAAATGTATTGCTGCGCTGGGGATTCGCTAAAGAAGAGATCTTTTCGTTTGTTGGGGTTTCCACCCAGAATTTTAGTTTTAATAAAATGAAACCCGGTGACTCCCTGTTTGTTTTTACCAACTGGCGAGATCGGCTCAGCAAAATTATTTTGAAAAGCAACCAGTATACCGGGGCAATTTTTGAGAAGACCACCGAGGATGAAGTCAAGGCGTGGGAATGGACCCAGAGCCTGACGTGCCGAGACGAGATGGTCCGCGGTCGGATTGAATCATCGCTTTATGAAACCATTCTGGACAGCGGCGAAACAGCTGAATTGGTCTGCTTATTCGCGGATATCTTTGCCTGGCAAATCGATTTTTTGACCGATGTGAAGCAGGGGGATACCTATTATTGCCTGGTCGAAAAATACTACTCCGGAAAGGAATTTGCTAAATACGGACGGATCCTGTATGCCGGCTATACCAATAACGGCAAGGATTTTACCGCTGCCGGCTTTCAGCTTCCCGGTGAAAAATCGCTCTCCTATTACGATACCGAGGGACGCTCGCTTCAGCGTTCATTTCTTAAAAGCCCCCTCAAATTCAAACGGATCAGTTCCGGCTTTACTCATAGCCGATATCATCCGGTACTTAAAATCTACCGCCCTCATCTGGGGGTGGATTATGCCGCTCCAACCGGGACTCCGGTCTGGTCAACAGCTACCGGCAGGGTCACCTTTGCCGGATATCGCGGCCAGATCGGAAAAGCCGTCATCATTCGCCATGCCGGCGGATATGAAACCATTTATGGTCATCTTTCCAGTATCGCCAACGGGATTGTGCCCGGAGCATCGGTCGCCCAAGGCCAGTTTATCGGCCGGGTCGGTTCTACCGGACTGTCGACCGGCCCCCACCTGGATTATCGGGTCAAACGAAATAATGTCTTTATCAATCCGTTGACCATCAATCCCTCCTCAATGGTTAAATTGCCCGACAGTCTGATGGATAACTTTAAAGTGACCTGTCAATTCTATCTGAAACGCATCAATCAAACCCCGAACGGTTCGGCGGCTTACGCCCAAATCGGCCGTGATCCCTCGTTGTGATTCGAATGGAGTTATCGATGAAAGCTATTCTATTCATAATGCTAATCCTGCTGATCGGATCGGGTTGGCCGAATCTGAATGCCGATCCCAAACCGATTACTGTCGAGGAACTCTGGCAAATGAACCGGCTGGGAGAGGCTTTACTCTCCCCCGACGGACAATGGCTGGTCTATGAGCTCACCGTCTATCGGATGGCTGAAAACCGAAGTCGTAAAACACTTCATCTGCTCAATCTGAAAACCCTTCAATCGACCTTGATTGGGGATACCCTTTCCAACCGCAGTCTGCCGGTCTGGTCTCCGGATTCCCGTGAGGTGGTTTATACCGGTAATCAGGCCGAACCGGGTCAACTCTTTGCCTGGAATATAGCGACAGCCAAGGAGCGTTTCTTTATCAAACTCCCGGTCGACCCGGAACAGTTATGCTGGTCAGGCGATGGACAATGGCTGGCCTTCTCCGCCCCTCTCTTCCATGGGGCCCATACGCTTTATGCCGGCCGCGAACGGGAAAAACAGATCGAAGCGGATCCGGTCAAGGCCCGGATTGTCGACCGCCTGCCGTATCGCCTCTGGAACCAATGGAAAAATGATTATTATACCCATGTATTTATAACCTCGGTGGCGGAAACAAGAACGGATAAACCGTCTGATGAGCCGACTATTGTGGATATGACCCCCGGGGATTACCATTCACCCCCTCTTGATCTGGGCGGTGACCGGGATTTCTGCTTTTCTCACGACAGCCGACGCTTGGTCTTTGTCCGCAATACCGACCGCCTGCCGGCCGTTTCCACCAACAATGATATTTTTATGGTCGAGATACCTCAGATCGGTCGGTCTGCGGCGGAAGCCGAGCGATTGACGGTCAATCCGGCAGTGGATAATCAACCGGTATTTGCCCCCCATCGCCGGCTTATGGCCTACCGGGCCATGTCCCGGCCGGGTTTCGAAGCCGATCAGTACGATCTGTGCCTGCTCGATCCCGATTCCCGTCACATCGTCAATCTGACCCCGGAATTCGATCAGGATGTGGACCAGATTGTCTGGCACCCTTCCGGCCACAGCCTGTTTTTTTCATCGCTGCGTGAAGGTCGGACCGGAATCTATCAAATCCCTCTCAAAGGGGGAAACCCCAAATGCCTGGTCGATTCTCATACCAACCAACTGATCGGCATCTCACCCGACGGAAAAAAACTCTATTATAAAAAGCATTCATCGACCTGTCCCAAAGATCTATACACGTATGATATTACTGCCCGCCGGGAAATCCGTCTGACTCGCTTGAACGATTCGCTGATGAAGGAACTGGTTCTTAACCCGGTCGAGGACTTTTATTTTACCGGTGATGACGGCCGAACCATCCATGGTCTGGTTGTTAAACCTCCATTTTTTGATCCCAATCGGCATTATCCGGTGGTCTGTCTTATTCATGGAGGACCCCAGGGGGCGTGGAGCGATGAGTTTCACTATCGATGGAACCCCCAGCTCTTCTCTGCCCGGGGATATGGAACGGTTATGATCAATATCCGGGGCTCCAAGGGCTATGGACAGGACTTCTGCGATCAGGTCAGCCGGAATTGGGGTGGGACTCCATTTCGAGACCTGATGATCGGACTCGATTCGGTTCTGGCTCAATTCCCCTGGCTCGATTCCAGCCGGATGGCGGCCGCCGGGGCATCCTACGGCGGTTATATGGTCAATTGGATCGCTGTACACCCTGAGTCCCGACGGTTTGATGCTCTGATCACTCACGCCGGGGTTTACAATATCCTGTCCGAATATGGGGCTACCGAAGAATTGTGGTTCCCGGAATGGGAGTTCGGTGGAACCCCCTATGCCAAACCCGATGAGTATTTGAAATGGTCTCCTTCCACTCTGGCCCATCAATTGGCTGTCTATAAAACACCAACCCTGGTCATTCACGGGGAATTGGATTACAGGGTTCCTATCAACCAGGGACTGGAAATGTTTACCGCTCTCCAACGCCACGAAGTGCCCTCCCGTCTGCTCTATTTTCCCGATGAGTGCCACTTTGTTCAAAAACCCCAAAATGCACGCCTGTGGTGGAATACCATGCTGAATTGGATCGACCATTGGTGCCGATAGATAGTGGATCAGCTATGAGTGGAGCTTTAGAATTAAAACAGGTCCGATTGTATACAAATCCTGACCGGCCGGTGACACTGGCGCTCAACGATGGGAAAATCGAACGGATTACCACCGCCGAAAGCCATCAGCCGGAATCCCCCGGCGGTTTATCACTGGATATGCAGGGGAGATTGGCGGTCCCGGGGATGATCGATCTCCATATTCATGGAGCCGGCGGGGCCGATGTTTTCGATGGTACTCCGGAATCTCTTCGGACCATGTCGACAACCTTGGGACGGTTGGGAACTACGGCTTTTTTAGCCACCACTATGATCAATCAGGCCCGCAACAATCAGCACTTGGCTAAAACCGCCCGGATGTGCGGGAACTCTTTGGGGGGAGCCCACCTGCTGGGAATCCATCTGGAGGGCCCCTTCATCAATCCGATACGGCGGGGGGGAATCCAGTTGAGTCAGATCCTGGCACCGGCCGTAAAAATTGCCCGAGAGATTATCGCCATGACGGGCGGATCACTTCGGATGATGACACTGGCTCCTGAACTATCCGGGATGGAATCGGTCATTGATTATTTGCACACCCAGCCCGGACTGGTTTTGGCGCTGGGTCACTCCAATGCCGGTTATGAAGAAGCCCAAGCCGCTTTCCAAAACGGGATTCACCATGTGACCCACATCTTCAATGCCTTGCCGCCGCTCAATCATCGCAATCCCGGAGCCATTGCCGCCGCCCTGGAGAATCCGCAAGTCAGCCTGCAAGCCATCAGTGACGGCGTCCATCTCCATCCTGCTATGCTCCGCTTCCTTTATCGGCATGTCGGATCGGATCGGATCGCTTGTATCACCGATGGAATGCAAGGGATTGGCCTGCCTGACGGACGCTACTTCTATGGCGAACTGGAATATGAATCCCTGAACGGGACGGCCCGCTTTCCGGATGGTACCCTGATCGGCTCGACCCTGAGTCTCTGGGATGTCGTTCGGCGTTATCATCAGTTCACCGGCTGCAGTCTGGCCGAAGCCGTGACGTCCGGTTCCGAAATCCCGGCCCGGATCTTAGGATTGGAGTCCAGCAAAGGCCGCCTTCTGCCCGGATATGACGCCGATCTATTGATACTAGAGCCTGACCTGAGTCTGTATATGGTGGTGATCAGCGGCCAGATCGTTTATCGGAAAACCTGACGATGCGTTTTGATTATCTTTGATTTGAACGTAAAATCCAGATGAAACAGAGGAATTATGCTGATTCTTGGTATTTCGGCCTTCTACCATGACAGTGCGGCCGCTCTCATCCGCGATGAAGAGATTGTGGCGGCCGCCCAATTGGAACGGTTCAACCGTAAAAAACATGATTACCGGTTTCCCCGTGAAGCCGTCGCCTATTGCCTGAAAGAAGCCGGCATCTCGATTGATCAGCTTGATTATGTGGTTTTCTACGATAAACCCTTCATCAAGTTCGAACGCATACTGGAAAGCTACCTGGCCATGGCTCCCCATGGCATCTCCTCCTTTCTGAAAGCGATCCCGGTCTGGGTCAAACAGAAACTCTGGATTTCGGAAGTGATCCGCAATGAACTGAATTATAAGGGTAAATTGCTTTTTCCCGAACACCATGAATCCCATGCCGCTTCCGCTTTTTTCCCTTCGCCCTTCCAGGAGGCCGCTTTTTTGACCCTGGATGGGGTCGGAGAGTGGACCACCACCTCATGGGGTGTCGGCCGTGGAAATCAAATCACCATGATGTCGGAAATCCACTTCCCCCATTCCCTGGGATTGCTCTATTCCGCCCTGACCTACTATACCGGTTTTAAAGTGAATTCGGGAGAATATAAAGTCATGGGATTGGCGCCGTATGGACGTCCGATCTATGTGGACAAGATATTGGAGCATCTGATCGATGTCAAGGACGATGGTTCGTTCCGGATGAACATGAAGTATTTCGACTATGTGGCCGGATTGAAGATGACCAGTTCAGCCTTTAATGATTTGTTCGGAGGGCCGCCCCGTCAGCCGGAATCCAAGTTGACCCAAAGGGAAATGGATCTGGCGCGGTCGTTGCAGGATGTGACGGAATTGATCATGCTGCGCTGCGCCCGGCATGTCAGGAAAGAAACAGGTATGAAGGAGCTCTGTCTGGCCGGCGGAGTGGCCCTGAATTGCGTCGGTAACGGAAAGATTTTAAAAGAGAAGATATTCGATCGGATCTGGATCCAACCGGCCGCCGGCGATGCCGGAGGAGCCCTGGGCGCCGCCTATATGGCCTATTACCAGTATTGCAGCCGTCCCCGCACTATTCAGCCGAACCGCGATAAACAACAGGGATCCTATCTGGGACCCTCATTCTCCAATCCCGATATCGAGAGCTTTCTGAAGAATAACAACCTGTCGTACCGCTATTTGAACGATGACGATCTGTATAAAACCACGGCTGATCTGATGGCACAGGAAAAGGTGATCGGCTGGTTCCGCGGCCGCATGGAGTTCGGTCCTCGTGCCCTCGGAAACCGCAGCATCATCGGTGATGCCCGCTCACCCAAAATGCAATCCATTATGAATCTCAAAATCAAATACCGGGAATCCTTTCGTCCCTTCGCACCCAGCATTCTGGAAGAACACATCTCGGACTATTTCCAGATCGATTGCCCTTCTCCCTATATGCTGCTGGTGGCCGATGTAGCCCAGGATAAACAATTGCCGGTTCCGGATGACAAAAAAGAGCTCTGGGGGATCGATCTGCTGAATATTCCCAAATCGGTGATCCCGGCTATTACCCATATCGATTATTCCGCCCGGATCCAATCGGTCAGCCGGGAAACCAACCCGGGCTACTATAGTCTGATCAATGAATTCCATCGATTAACCGGTTGTCCGGTTATTATCAATACCTCGTTCAATGTTCGCGGAGAACCGATTGTATGTTCGCCATCCGAGGCCTATGTCTGTTTCATGCGGACCGAGATGGACTATCTGGTCCTGAATAATTATTTATTGGCTAAAACCGACCAGCCGTCTTTTACGGAGAAAACGGATTGGCGAAGCCGGTTTGAATTGGATTAGGAGGAAACCAATGTCGATCATGGATCATATTGTTTACTCGGATAAAAATCTTAAGGGATTCTGCCGGTTGTGGGCCGGTGTCCTTTTACTGTGTACCGCGGTCTCTGCATGGCGAGGGGGAACCTGGTGGCCTTATCTGGGATTGGCCGCGCTGGTGTTTTTGGGATTGAGCTTTTGGGGAACAGGCCTCGTCAAGCCGCTGTATATGATCTGGATGATGCTGGCAAACGCTCTCAGTTTCGTCACCATCAATCTGCTCTTATCCCTCTTTTTCTATCTGGTCATAACCCCGATCGGAATCATTTTCCGACTCAGCGGTAAATCATTTTTCCCGTTACGTCCGGATTCGTCCCAATCCACCTATTGGATTCCGAGAGATCCGGCCGCCTATAAGCGGGAACACATGGAAAAGCAGTTCAGTTGATCGTAACCTATCAGATATACAGGAGAAATCGATGAGCAAATTGTCCATTCTGGCTGAATTTTGGGAATTTTTGAAGTATCGGAAAAAATGGTGGCTGACCCCGATCGTTTTGATGCTGGTACTGCTGGGATTATTGATTGTTTTTACCGAAGGGTCGGCGGTAGCGCCGTTTATCTATGCCATCTTTTGAGCAAAAACCGGTCCTGATCACCGGAGGAGCCGGATTCATCGGTTCTCATCTGGCGGAAGCCCTGCTGGCGGAAGGCCGGCCTGTCTGGATCGTCGATAACTTATCGACCGGTAAAGAGGAAAATATACCGGCCGGGGCACAATTGATCCAGCATGACATTACTGAGTTAGAAACGATTCATGACCGGCTGGGAGAATTGCAGATCGATACGGTCTATCACTTGGCGGCTCAGGCCGATGTGAATACCTCCTTGCGCTTTCCCGATCAGGATGCCCGGGTCAATATCCTGGGAACCCTGAAAGTGATCAATTTTGTCCGGGATTTCAATGTCCGGAAACTGATCTTCGCATCCTCCTGTGCGGTTTACGGAGAGCCGGTCGAACTCCCCTTGACTGAAGAATCCGCCACCGCGCCGATTTCACCCTATGGGATCGGGAAACTGGCTTCCGAACATTATATCCGATTTGCCGGTGCTCATTACGGATTTGCTTATACCATTTTCCGTTTTGGGAATGCTTTTGGTCCCCGTCAATCCAGCGGTAACGAAGGGGGAGTGATTGCCATCTTCGCTGATCGGATGCTGAGACAGGAAGCATGCACAATTTATGGAGATGGTCTTCAGACCCGGGATTTTGTGTATGTAGGTGATATTGTACGGGCCTTGCGGATGGCGTTGGATTCCGGAGATAACCGTCTGCTGGCAATCAGTGGGCAGCGAGAGGAAACCATTCTTGCCATTCATCACAACCTGAGCCTTCTCACCGGAAACCAATTGGAGCCGGTCATGAAGCCAAGCCGATCCGGCGATGTCTACAAGATTTATTTGGCCAATACACTAGCCGCTGATGTCATAGGATGGAGACCGGAATGGAAATTGGTAGATGGTTTGAACGAGGTTGTCAATGCTTTCAGGCTGAAAAATAAGCCCTGACCCGGTTTTAGCGGGCATACCCGTCGGGGAAACGCCGGTGCCACTCGACCGCACTTCGGATGATCGATTCCAGGCTGGAGTACTGAGGTTCCCATCCGAGAATTTTCCGGGCTTTTTGGGATGAAGCGATCAGTACCGCCGGATCTCCGGGGCGGCGGGGAGCCCTTTCGATCGGGATTTGACGGTTCAGGATTTGTTCAGTGGCTTTCAGTACCTCCAGGTTGGAGAATCCATAGCCATTGCCCAGATTGAGTGACAGACCGGCCTCGTTCTCCCAAAGGTACTGCAATGCCAACAGGTGAGCGGCGGCCAGGTCGTGAATATGAATATAATCACGGATACAGGTTCCGTCCGAAGTAGGATAATCCTGACCATATAATATAAAGGGATGTTCGGGAGCCAATGCGGCCCGGATCAGGTTGGGTATCAGATGGGTTTCGGGGCGGTGATCTTCGCCCCAGTTTTCATATGCTCCGCAGGCATTGAAGTAGCGAAGCCGGATCGACCGAAATCCGTAAGCCTGATCATAATCGTCCAGTATCTGTTCGATCATTAATTTGCTTCGGCCATAAGGATTGATCGGGTGCTGCGGTTCTTCCTCAACGATCGGCATGGATGTCGGTATGCCGTAGGTGGCTGCTGTCGACGAAAATACCAGCCGTCGGACCTGATTCCGAATCAGACTTCGGGTAAAACAGGCTGTAGCGGCAACATTATTGACATAATACAGATCGGGATGAATCATCGATTCCCCGACCAGGGCCGAGGCCGCAAAATGGATGACCGATTCGATATGATGCCGCTGACAGATCAGATCAATCAGCGATTCATCCTGGATATCCCCTTGATAGAATATGGCCTGGGGATGAATGGCATCCCGATGACCGGTGGAGAAATTGTCTACTATGACCACCGGCTGATGGCGACTGATCAGATAAGCCACCGTTGCACTCCCAATATATCCCGCTCCTCCGCTGATCAGTATGGCGGATTTCATGATTTGCTCCTGGCAACGCGGACTCTGGCATGTCGGATGACGCGATCATTCATATAATAACCGTCGGATAAAACATCCAAAACCGTACCCTCCGGATAACCGTCACTTTCATCATAGGAAACGGCCTCATGCAGGTTGTAATCAAAGGCCTGCAATAAGCTTTCCATTCGCTGGATATTGAATTCCCGTTTCAGAGTGGCCAGAATCTGATCATGAATCAATCCAATCCCCCTCACCATTTCGGCACTATGCTCCTCCATCGAATGCTGACGTGACAGTCCTAATTGATCCAACCAGGGAAAAAGGTGCTGCATGATCTCCTCAATCAATTGCTCCCTCATTTCTCTCTTCTGGCGCTCGACCCGGCTTTTAAGATTCTCGTAGTCGGTCTTCAACTGGCGGATCTGATGACTATAATCCGAAACCATCTGTTTCAGCTTTTCCAGTTCGCTTTGCTCTTGCTGCCGCTGCCGCGATTCTTCAGCCTGACGATTCAAATTGCTGAATATGGATTCAACTATCGTATGAATCAGCTTTCGGACCTCGTCACCCATCGAGCGTTCCGTTTCCTGAAAGAATTCCGTCAACTCCTTCTCCTCTTTCAGGATGGCCCCATGCTGCTGGATCATTTTCATGAATATAAAATGCTGAAAACTTGATTCCTGGTTGACATTGGATATCAATTGACCAATATAACCATTGATCTCATCCTCCAGACTGCTGGTGTAGTTTTCAACCGGATGGGTACGTCGAAATTCCTGGATGGTTTCCTTGATGATGGGTTTGGTATAATCCATGTTGTAATGA
>JAGOEH010000316.1 GCA_017997825.1 Candidatus Delongbacteria bacterium
CAACCTCCGCAATTGATGCCGGGTAACCGAATATCGCTCACATTCGAATCGATCATCACCACTCCTTTATTCAATCGGTTTGCCTACTCTATTCAGGTCGCTCTGTTCGTGTCGATCGGTAGTTTACCGATCACCGTCATTCGCCGCGATAGAAATTCTGGTTTTCCAAGGCCCGGACCACTCCGAAATGGGATTGCCATCCGACCTCTTTTTTGCCGACACAGATGGTACAGGTTCCGACCGGAGGATTGCCCCGCAGCATCATTCGGTCAGGAACCGGATCGATCTGACGGATTCGGTTGATCAGGGGTTCGATGCCGATGCCGTAGAGAGCGTTGACTTCTTTGACACGGACCAGCGGAGCCGCGGATTGGACCCGGGCGCGGAATACTTCGCGTTCGGCCTGGGAAACCCGATCGATCTTGGTGACAACCGCCAGATCCGCTAAAGTCAGCATCGGGCCGACCTTCAGCGGTAGATTCATCCCGCTGGTGGCTTCCAGTACGATCATACCCAAACCGCCATCCACATAAGGAGAACAGCGCAGACACAGTCCGGCGGTTTCGACCAGCAGATAGTCACAGTCATGATTTTCCGCCCATTTGAGCGCATCGGACAACACCAGCACATTGCAATGGTCGGGACACAGCTCACCCGAATAGACCTTGCGGGTGGGAATTCCAAATTCCCGGGCCAACCGTTCATCTTCATCGGCATATTGGACATCGATTTTAAGGTAGGCCGGGCGTTGACCGGATTCCAGCAAATTTTTCACAATATGCTTCAGAACCGAGGTTTTGCCGGTCGTGGCCGGTCCGGCGCAGATCACCAGTTTCATGCGAACACCTCCCGGAGTTGGCCGGTTAACCGCTCTCCCAGCCTGATTTGATCCCGCAGCCGGCTCAACGCATCATCCAGTTTGCTGACATCAACCGCCAGTTCACGTTCCCTCTGATCCGTATGGAGGATATCCATGACCATCCCATGACGCATCACGATCCGGAAATCGGATAAAAGAGCGATTCGGGGATCATGGGTGACAAAGATAAATATCTTGCGTTGTCGCCGCAGCAATTCCAAGGCCCGGGTCCGATGGATCCCGGCATTTTCCACCTCATCCAGCAGCACGATGGGGGTATCACAGATGATGGTGGCATCGGCAATCAATAAGGCCCGGGTCTGCCCACCTGACAGCTCGGTCATCCGACTGCTCATCACAATGGGTTCTCCGGTCAGCTGATTGGCAAAATCCAGGGTGGCCTTTAATCGATCCGCCAAATCGGTGTGATTCTCCTGACGGATCCGGACATGGGTTTCCAGAAACTCCTGCACCGGCAGATCCGATAAAAAGGTGGTATGCTGGGTAATCAGGGCAATCGGATTACGGGATGGATCATCCCGGTACTCTTCCGGCGGGGGCTGACCGTCCATCAGCACCACCCGTCCGGTCGGGGTATTGCCATGAGCAAACAGCTCAATATCATTGATGAAGGTAGTTTTACCCGATCCGGTCGGGCCGACGATACTGACCACATCTCCCATCCGTAGTTCGATTCGATCGACCGGTTCGTGATGACCGCTCTTTCCGGTGCCGGTCAGAATTGTGATTCGCTCAACCATTATTCTCTCCTTTTATATTACTTTTCCTATCTTTTATGTCATATATAATACAAAAAATTATTTGACATCATCCAGCGTGGTATTCTCCAAACGGTCCGAGATATAATCCCGGATTCCCTTCAACAGCATGATCATCTTGTCCTCTTTTTCGATCGGGGTGGACTCATAAAAATAGCGGCTGACCGATTCGGTGGGAGCCAGAGCGCCATCGAAGAGGCGTACGATCTCCGCGATGGAGATCCGACTGGGTGACCGATTCAGTTTGTATCCTCCGCCCTGCCCCTTCTGGCTGGTAACAACCTTGGCTCGTTTCAACTGAAGCATCAGCTGTTCCAGAAATTTAGGGGGAATACCCTGGGCCTGGGCGATCCGATCGACCGTTTCAAAATGGTCATTAGCCTGACGAGCCAGATAGATCAGCGCCAGCAGCGCGTATTCGGTTTTGGCGGTCAGTTTCATTTGAAACTCGGTTTATTATATACTTTTCCAATCATAATAGTAATATATTAAATTTTTATTTTTTGTCAAGCCCTTTTTTATGATTGAAAACCACACCTCGAAAGGATTCATCCGTCGGAATTGCCCTAACGCGCCTCACCTGAAGGACTAACTCCCTTTTATATCACCCGTCATGATGCCAAGATTTTGGCCAAAAATCCCGAAACTCTCAGTGATTTCCGCTTGCAATTTAATGATTATTGACTATATTTTATTATTATTCGATCCGGAATGGTGCCTTGACCGGGTTCCGGATGGATTGGATCACGATTATCACCCCTCACCGAAAGGATTATTATGGCGTTTCAATTGACACTGCCCAGCAATTACCAAACTGCGCTGATGCCCAAAGAGACCGAAAAGGCTATTCGGCTGATCAAGGAGTTTTTCCAGACCAATCTGGCCTTTGAGCTGGATCTGATCCGGGTTACCGCTCCTTTATTCGTCAAATCCGGAACCGGTATCAATGACCATCTCAATGGGATTGAAAAACCGGTCTCCTTTCAGATCAAGGAGATGGATCATACCCAGGTGGAGATTGTTCAGTCACTGGCCAAATGGAAACGGCTGACCCTGGGAGAGCTGGAATTCGGGAACGGTGAAGGCATCTATACCGATATGAACGCCATCCGGCCGGATGAAGTCCTCGATAATATGCATTCCCTTTATGTCGACCAGTGGGACTGGGAGCGGGTGATGGCCAGGGAGGACCGCAACCTGGACTTTTTGAAGCGGATGGTTCGCAAGATCTATGATGTGATCCGTCGTACGGAGCGTTATGTGGCCTATCAATACCCTAAAATTACCCCGATCCTGCCCGACGAAATCACCTTTATCCACAGTGAAGAGCTGGAACTGCAGTATCCGAATCTGACACCCAAGGAACGGGAATATGAGGCCTGCCGAAAGTACGGAGCGGGATTCATCATCGGGATCGGCTATAACCTCTCCAATGGACAGCCTCATGATGGACGGGCCCCCGACTATGATGATTGGTCGACTCCCAATCAGAAGGGATACCGGGGATTGAACG
>JAGOEH010000317.1 GCA_017997825.1 Candidatus Delongbacteria bacterium
CACCTTCTTTCGAACCCAGTCCGCCCAGCTCACCATCAGTCCCGAGTTTACCTATTGCAATGCCTGTCACCATGAGATGAAAGGACTTCAGGAGACCTGTGAACAGTGCGGAAGTTGTGATGTGGATGGTATATCCAGAATCGTGGGCTACTACAGCGCCATCAAAAACTGGAACAAATCCAAGAAGGGTGAACTGGCCTCTCGGCAAAAGGGTAACTACAGAGCGGAACCACAAAGCGCTCCGGATACCGGAGTTGGTATCATTCCGCCATACCGCCGTAGTTCGGTCCGGCCTGAGGCGGTTCGGGCGGATTCCGCAGTCGCGGCCGGCAAGGGGGATATCGTTTGTAGTGATGGAATGTGCAGACTTTATTGACAAAAGGACTAATGATGAGCCCTGATATAAAACCTTATCTGATTGTAATCTATGGAAAAAACGATTGTCCGCTGTGTGCCGGTCTGCTGGAAGAAATGGGACGGGTCTTGGGCGATGAAGCTGTTCAGCGGAATTTCGATCTTGATTATCAAAATCTTTCCACTATAGAGGGAATGGAAGCCTATGCCAAGTCGGAAACGGTCAACGGCCAGCGGATTCCGGCCCTCCAGATCATGAAATATGATCCTCAGGAAGAGGTTTACCGCAAGATCCCGGATACCCGCCCCGAACGGTATGACGAGGTCAGTGGTGAATTGATCGTGCCCGCCTATCTCCAGTTGCAGACCGGGGCGTCTCCGCACTCCGCCATCACCGCGGATCGCATCCGGGAATTGATGGAGATGGCCCTGACGAGCGCCTAAGATGGCGACATCGGCCCTCTATACCTATCAGCGATTAGAATCTACTATCGATTTTGAGGGGCATATTGCCATCCTGTTTTTTACGCGGGGTTGCAACTTTCAGTGTTTGTTTTGCCATAATCCGGAGCTGATTCCATACCGGGAGGGTGGGATGACCTATAGTGAGCTTGGCAGTGTGCTCGACCGAGCCCGTCAGAATTGGGTGGACGGGGTGTGCATTACCGGCGGAGAACCTACCATGCAGCCTGAAATTGTCGAAACCGCTAAATTCATCAAACTGCGGGGATTCGACCTGAAACTCGATACCCAGGGCTCCTTTCCCGACAGATTCCGGGAAGTCATGCCCTTCTGCGACTTTATTGCCATGGATTATAAGAGCCCGATCGAAACGTATGCGTCGATCACCCAGGTTAATCCCCGTGGGAATGACATCCGTCGCAGTTTGGAGATGCTGATGCGGGGTAAGGTGGACTACGAAATCCGGATTACAATAGTTCCCGGGATTCATACTGAGGATGATATGCGGGCCATCGGCCAGGAGCTTCATGGCGTAAAACGCTTTGTCCTTCAGACCTTCATTCCCCGGGATAACCTTCCGAGTAAAGCCTTGCGGACCGCAGCCAAAACCCCACGACCGTTGCTGGAACGGTATGCCGAGATCTGCCGCGACCATTTTGCTGAAGTGGTCATCCGCTGAATCCGTTTTATCCATACCAATACCCCCGGCTGTGGGTCATCCGGAATCCTGCTTGAAAGTCGTTAAATCTACTCGATGATTATCTAATACTTACGTAACCGGTCATCCGGTAATAACAATCGCAATCGATAGAAATAATTCTACCCAGGTGTAACTTATTAAAAAAAGGGAGCAAGATGGAGCTACTCAAGAAAAATCATAAAATTGCTGTCCTGGGGAGTGGGGTAATCGGATCAACGCTTGCCTATTCATTGATGCTTCGATGTAAGAATGTCGAAATAAGTCTGATCAATCGGGATGAACGAAAGGCTTGGATCAAAGCCTTTGATATTTCACATTGTGAATCCTTGTTTTCCAATAGATCAATCAAGTCCGTCGGAATTAATGATTGTTATGGGGTGGATATCATTGTCATCACGGCGGGAACCCTGCCGAATGAGAATGGGACCCGAGCGGAGGTTCTGCGGGCGAATGTTGAAATATTTATAAATCTGTTACCCGGCCTGGCCCGAAACAATCCCCAAGCGGTTTTTATCAATGTGACCAATCCGGTAGACGCCATGGCCTATGCGGCGTATCAGATCACCGGGTTCCCCAAGCAGAGAGTGATTGGAACCGGCACCGAGCTCGACCGGATGCGCTTATGTACCCTGATTGGTCGAGAATTTCACCGCTCACCGGATAAGTTTCAGATCGATATTTTAGGTGAACATGGAGATACCATGCTTCCGGTGTGGAGCCGGGCCTGTTACGATGGAAGACCCATCAGGGATGGGATTGAGGATTTCAATGATGAAATCCGTCGAGACCTGCTGAAAAAGGTGATCAGGGCCGGTTGGGATATTCGTCAGGCCGGCGAACACAGCTGCTTTGCCATATCCTTAAGCACTACCCGGATCATTGAGAGCATGATCGGGATGTCGGACCGGCCGGTATTGGTTTCATCCGGATTGAACGGAGATTATGGGATTGATGGAGTCTATATGAGTCTGCCGACCCGGTTGGGAGCCGGCGGCGTCATCGAAAGGTCATCTCCCGATTTGACGACCGATGAGCATCTGGCGCTGATGGCGTCGGCCGAGGCGGTGAGAACTCAAATGAAAGCTGTCGATGCGATTCTATGATTTCAGGGACCGGCTGGTTTTTAAAAGCAGTCAGTCGATCGATTTCCCATTCATCGATACCGACAAATTGAAGATTATTCTGTAAAGCTTGAAAAATATAATAAAATAGCTTGACAATCAAGATAAAATGAATTATCTTGATCATCAAGGTAAATAGTATGAATGAAAGATATTCAAGTATTCTGGTTGGATTTTTTGACAGGATGTCCTCCTGGGAAATCGGCAGTGTCTCAGGCCGAGATATATCCCTGCCCCAGGTCCATCTACTGGAAGTGGTCGGGAATCATGAATCACTTAAAATGAAAGAGCTTTCGGAGAAGCTTGGAGTGACAACCGGAACATTAACGGTCATGGTTTACCGCTTGATAAAGAAAGGATTTGTGGTCAAAGAAAAGGATATGAAAGACAATCGGTCCTACCTGGTTCGTTTGACGGATAAAGGCAAAGCAGAATATGATATTCATCACCGTAAGCACCGTCGATTGATCAAAGAGATTGTGGATGTCATTGGAGAGGATGAATG
>JAGOEH010000318.1 GCA_017997825.1 Candidatus Delongbacteria bacterium
CCGGAATTGGCGCTGCTCATGCAGCAATTGGGGTGCTGTGAAGCGATCAATCTGGATGGCGGCGGTTCAACCCAGATTGCCGTCGATCGCCGGTTGATCAACCGTCCGGAAGGTGGTACCTATACTCGTCCGGTTCCCACGATCTGGGCTGTCGTCCATCGGGATTCTCTTCCCCAATCCGTCACCATCCCGGAATATTTGGAAGAAAAAATCATCGATACCGGCACCCAGCATCCGGATACCGGGTATGCCGAGGCGATCGGCAGCGGATGGATTGAAACCGCCAATAACGGATACTGGGGCAATACCAAATCCAGGTTGAATGCCAAAGGTTCCGGAGAAAATCAATTCCGATTCATACCTGTATTGACCACGACCGGCTGGTATGAGGTCTTCGGCTGGTGGGTTGCCGCCTCCAATCGCTGCACCGATACCCATATACTCGTGATCCATGATCATCAAACCGATACACTCAAAGTGGATCAGACCACCCGGCATGCCCAATGGGCCTCGTTGGGCACCTACCATTTTACGGCCGGAGATACCAGTGCCGGAGTGATCGTCACCAATTACGCTCCCCAAAGCGGTCTCTCCAATATCTATGTGGTGGCTGATGCCATTCGATGGGCCGCGCTGTCCTCCACTCCTGTCCACGAAATCCAGGACCGGTCAGGCCAGAATTCCGGATTCAGCCTGATCCGGAGCTACCCCAATCCGTTTCAGAATTACCTCACCATCGAATACCAAATCACCCGGCCAGGTTTTTACAGATTGGAGATCATGAACCTTTTGGGACAGAGGGTAGCTCAGCCTGCAGCATCTCGCTACCATTCGGTCGGAAGGTATCAAGTCGTCTGGGACGGTATGATCGATCATTCCGGTCAATGTGCCTCCGGGCTCTACTTTGTGAAACTGAGTGACGGCGTTTCCGCTCGGATTTGCCGTATCCTTACCCTGAAATGATCCGATGGGTTTTACCCAACCGGAAAGCGAGCGATTATGGAAATGATCCAGTTCAGTCTGATTCTATCGGTTTTCATTATTATGGCGCTGCTGATGTTCTTTCGCCGGATTCCGGCGTTACTGGCTCTGCCGCTGATGGCATTCCTGATGCCCCTGATTGCCGGAGTACCGTTGCGGGTGATCATCGAGGCCGTAATCGGGGAAGGGGCCGTCAAGCTTTATTCCGCCTATACCATCGCCATTTTCGGAAGTATGCTGAGCATCCTGTTACAGAAAACCGGGGTGGCGGAAGAGCTGGTCAAAAAGGGAGCCGAACTGGCCGGGGATAATCCCTGGGTGATCGGACTGATCATGTTGATCCTGATTACCCTGTTGTTCACAACCCTGGGCGGGCTTGGAGCCATTATCATGGTAGCTGGTGTGGTGTTACCGGTTATGTCGTCGGCCGGGCTCGGTGCCATGACGATTGTCGGGATTTTCCTGATCGGATTGAGCATGGGTGGCATTCTGAATGTCGGCAACTGGGCGGTTTATCAGCAGGTTATGCAGCTTTCCGTCAGTGAAATCATGGATTTCGCCTTGCCGATGTTTGGTCTGACCCTGATTATGGGGATTATCTATCTGAGTATTCAGATTTACCGTGATGGTTATGATTTCAACTTCAAAAAGCCGTTGATCGGTTTGATGGCGCTGGCTGCGGTCATTTTAGTAATGGTCTGGCTGGTTCCGGCCGGAATCCGGACCGGCCTGAGCTGGATCCTGACCGCAATAAGGGGGATTGTGACCGTCACCAGGTGGGTAATGACCGGATTGATGATGATCATGCCGGTAGCCGCACTGCTGCGGATGATCCGACGGCCTTGGCTTAATTCGGACCGGCCCTCGATTCACTGGACCGCTTATTTTACCCCGGTGATGCCCCTGCTGCTGATTCTGATTTTCAAAATGAACTTTACGGCCGCTTTTATCTGCGGGCTGGTCTATGGATTCATCAGTACCTATCGACCCGGACATATCAATCTGTTGATCCGCTCGGCCTTTGAAGGCGGCGGGGTAGTGATGCCGGCCGTGGTGCTGATGTTCGGGATCGGAATGCTGCTCAATGCCATCATGGGTCCGGGACATCCCATGGTGGATTATCCTGAGTTGTCGGTCTGGCCGGTGCTGACGATCCTCAAGCCGGTAGTGGTTCGGATTCTGCCGGAGAGTGCCCTCGGATATGTGCTGACATTCTGGGTGGTGGCTCCGCTGGCTCTGTATCGCGGCCCGCTCAATGTCTGGGGGATGGGATATGGTCTGACGGCGGTGCTGATGGCGGCCGGAATCCAGCCGGGCGCCGTGATGGGGATTCTGATGTCGGTCGGACAGATTCAGGGAATCTCCGACCCGACCAATACCCATAATGTCTGGCTGGCTAACGAAATGCAGCAGAATGTCCAGAAAATACTGTGGAATACCCTGCCTTATACCTGGATCCTGGCTCTGGCCGGATTGATCGTGTCGGCCGTGATTTACTTTTAGCGTTTACCGCTTATCATCGGAAGAACTGAATCAAGGACCGCTATGAAACGCAAGATAAAAATCGGAATCGATGTCGGGGGTACGTTTACCCATGCCGTGGCTATCGATATTGTCAATTATGAACTGATCGGAAAATCCTGTGTGCCGACCACCCACCGCGCGGCGGAGGGGGTGGCCCGCGGGGTGGTGGAATCACTGGAACGGTTGATGGAATCCACCGGGATCGATGCGGATGAGATCATTCTGATTGCCCATTCGACGACCCAGGCCACCAATGCTTTGCTGGAAGGGGATGTGGCGGTGGCAGGTGTAATTGGGATGGGCCGGGGACTGGAAGGCCGCTTGGTCAGGCGGGAAACCAATCCCGGTGATATTGAACTGGCACCCGGTAAATTCCTGCGAACCCATTACCGCTATCTGGATACCGGAAGAGAATTGACGGATAACAGGATCGAATCCATGATTGACGAACTGTTGTCCCAGGGCGTTCAGGTGATTGTGGCTTCGGAAGCGTATGGAGTGGATGATCACCGTCATGAGGACCGGGTGGTGCAACTGGCTGAACAGCGAGGGGTGATGGCGACGGCGGCCGGCCGGATTTCAGGATTGTATGGATTGCGTATCCGAACCCGGACGGCGGTCATCAA
>JAGOEH010000076.1 GCA_017997825.1 Candidatus Delongbacteria bacterium
TATCGAAATAATAAAAGGCGGTCAGCCCGATCTGGTCCGATTCATCGACATCGGTTTTATCGATATGGGCTTCGCCCGGCAACTCGGTGTTGCGGCCGGAAGTTGGAATACCGTCACGCTGGCCTTCCATCCGTCGATTTTATCGTAAATCATGACCGGCTGGCTGAATTTGGATGTACCGTAGCCATCGGTGATGATCCCATTGCTCAGGAAGGAGGGATCGGTGGTTCGATAGACCTTATAGCCTTCGAAATCATAGCCGGTAACGATATCATTGGATCGTTCGGCTACATCGTCCCAGTAGATGGTGACAAAACCATCTCCGGCATAGGACCAGACCGTCGGAATATCCGGAGCCTTGGCAAAATTATAGTTATTGTCGTAAATGGTCTGGACGGTATTTTTGTTACGGATCAGATCCTGTTCGTCTTCCCCAAACAGCAGGGCCAGCGACAAGCGTTCGGTCATGCCGGGATTGAGGGGGAAGTATCCGGTTCCATAAATGAAATCGCCGTCGATGGGATTTTTATTGGGAATATTGAAGTATCCGGGACGCATCGCCAGCCAGCAGCCTTCGTCGTCTTTGAGACGGACCTTGCCGGAGCCGCCGTTATCGAAATAATAAAAGGCGGTCAGCCCGATCTGGTCCGATTCATCGACATCGGTTTTATCGATATGGGCTTCGCCCGGCAACTCGGTGTTGCGGCCGGAAGTTGGAATACCGTCACGCTGGCCTTCATCAACCGTTTCGAAACTGCCGTCCAGTCCGGTATCATCGGTTTCGGCATTCCAGTCGCCGTCATTGTCGATGCCGTCATCCCGCCGTTCGTCAATCATCAGATTGGCGGTATCCCCGGTCAGATAGTTTTTGGCCAGGTATCCGATATAAAGCGGGGGTTCCCCGGTGGTATCGGAAAGCCCCAAGCCATTGGTTTCATCGATCAAACCATCCAGATCATCATCCAGATTATTGCGTTCGATTTCCTTATACAAGCTGTCCGGATAGAAGGTCAGGGTATCGCCGTTATAAAAGACCTGAACCGGACTAGTTCCCATAGTGGTCAGGGTCCGTTCGAAGGTTTCATAATTGATCAGGACAATGGGAGTGCCGGGAGTCAGGGCCGATCGGGGAGCGAAGAGTTGGTGATCGCGGGTCAGTTGAGTTCCGCCGCCGCCGCCGAATCCGTCACCGTCGTTATCGATTCCGTCATAGGGGTTACCGGGGCTTTCCAGGAAGGCATAACCGGAATAGGCTACCGGAGAGAATCCCTTGGCGCCGCGATTATCGCCGTCATAGGAAGAAGTCAGATTCAGATCGCGGTAGAAATCGGCCAGATCATCGTTGGAGTCGCTACCCCCATCATAGGTATTACCGGCGATCCCGCCCATGATCATCCCGAAGACGGTCTTATCATAGTATTGGGTTCCGTAATTGGTGACCTCATACAACCAGAAAATGCAGTCTTCGGCCAGCGGGTTGGACCACTGCATACCGCGGGCTGTCATCTGAAGCGCCAAGCCTTTACGGTCGGCATTGAACCGATCGGGGACAAAGGTATACAGGGTTTGAAACTCCTCATCGTAATTATCGTCCATTTTCCAGAATGATTCCTGATCGGCATTCTGGACATTTTTGCCGAAATAGCCGTTCCATTTGCCCTGCCAGCCCGGATCGACCGGATCGCCGGATTTATCCGGCCAGGTAGAGGGCCAGGTCTCCGATTGGTGGCTCATGGCCACCAGTGAATCAATCGAGGAAAATCCGGGGAGAGGTTCCCAGCCCCAGAAAATATTGGCATTCCCCGCCGGGCCATCGTTATCGGAGCGCGGACCGTCCGAAACCACCACCGAATGGACGGTCAGTACCGAATCATTTTTATCCCGCACCTTGATTTCGGCTCCGACCAGCACGCTGACATCGCCGACATAGACGTGTCCGCTGTTGATGGGCCATTCACAGCCGTAATCCCCAACTTCCGGGATTTCACGGCCGATCATACCATAATTATAAAATGAGGTCCGCACCTTGTTCCCGCTGTGCACATTCTTACCCCGCCAGGATTTATCGCTCCGCAGCGAGCTCTGAGCTTGAACGGGTAACGGCCATATCGCTGCAACCAACACAATACCGATCAATACCATTGTCCTCATGAATGCCTCCAGCTTTAAAAATTGACCGTTACACCCGCATGGATCTTGCGAGGCTCGACATAGTTGTTCGGATTGTCCAGATTCTCCTCGATCGTCCCGACTCTGAAATCGGTACTGTTCTCGAAAACCCGGTAATAGGTGTCCTTATCCGGTTTTCCGGTATCCGAATACACATTGACCGCCCCCTCGGCATCCAGGAGATTGTATACATTGGCAAAAACCATATAACTGAATTTACCGATTTTGAATTGCTTGGTAAATTTGAAATCCATCACGAAAATAGTGGGTTTACGGGCCGAATTGGTCGGCAGGCTATACAGGGTGGAGCTTCCCCGGGTTACCCCATATTGATAGGAAGGGGTATAGGGCTGACCGGACCAGTATTTGGCCAATAGGCTCAGATTATAGCCCTTGAACTGATAACCGGCAAAAACATTCAGGGTATGGCGCTGGTCATATCCCAAAGGCACCATGTAAATCTTGGGTTCGCTGATAGTCGGCGAGGTATCGTAGGTGATCCCGTCCGCGATCTGAAAGGTGTAATCCAGACTGGCAGTGAAACGCTGGCTGAAGTGCTTGCGTAAGGCCAGCACGATTCCGCGTACACTGGCATAATCATAATTATCCATAATCGAGTAGGATCCGATTCCCTCGGCCACCAGACGCCGGCTTTGGGCGATCCAGTCCCGGATATCCCGATAATAACCCGTGATGTCCAGACTGATATCACTGCCCAACTGCTGCTGCAGGCCAATCTCATAGGATATGGTTTTTTCGGCATCCAGATCCGGATTCCCGGCGGTGCGGGTATCCCGGGTAATCTTGAATTCCGGATTATCATACAAAAATTCGAAGCGGGGCATCTGGAAAAAATGCCCATAAGAAAAATGGATGGTTCCCTTATCGGAAATCGGATAACCGATTCCGATCCGGGGACTGATCTGGTATTTGGCATCCACATCCTTGTACCAGAAAGTCCGACGTTCCTCCAGACTCATGGCCGCCCATTCCGCTTTCTGCGGATTGTAGATATTGGGATACCGGCTGTCGGCAAAAATCCGCCCATCGGCATCAAAATAGTCAAAGCGAAGTCCGAGATTGAAAATGATCTCCTTGAACTCCATTTTGTCCTGGAGATAGGCCGAATAGGAGATCGGTTTGGCCTGATACACATTGTACAGATTGGATTCACCGGTCGGCTCATAAAATATCCAGCCGGTATCCAGAATCCCCGGACTCGATTCGTAGATCTGCCGTTCCGAAAAGAGGGAGATATTGGAATAATCCAGGTCATAGTAGCGGGCTTCCAGGCCGCTCTTGATCTGATGCCGATTGGTGATCTGGGAGGTATAATCCAGCTTGAAAACATGATAAGCGGTACTGCGTTCAAAGCGGTTCAGATTATTGCCGCCATAAGAGAAAGAATAGGAGGAGGGAGAATCGGAAAATTCGGTCGGGGCATAAGTATTGCGGGCATCATCTTCCTGCAGCATTTCTCCCAACAGATAGTCCTCAAAAGCATAATGCTCATAATGGGTGTAATAATGGGCATAGCGGAATTCATAAAAAGTCCTGGCGGAAAGGGTATGGGTCATCGAAACAATATGGGTGATCCCGTCTTCAAAGCGGGTCAGATTGCCGTCTGGAGTGAACTTGTAGTAGTGATCGTAGAGTTGGTATTCCCGCTGATTTCCCATGATCTGATAACTCAGATTGAGATTGGGGATAAAATTGAAACTGACTTTAACCATATAGGATAGCCGGTCATCATAGGACATGGCGGTAGTTTTCTCATCGCCGGCCAGGCGCCAGGGAGTATACAGATTTTTTCCATAGCGATAGCCGTCATCATAATAATAGCGTAGATTGGCAAAAAAGGTTAATTTTTTGGCGCTGAAGGGAATGGGACCTTCCAGATTCCCTTCCAGATTATAGATCGGATTGAAGGCATCGATATGGTAAAAGGTATTGTCGCGGGTGGAGACGTAATCCCCGAGGTAGGAGGAGAACTGGCCTTTATAAACCTGGCCGCCGGATTTGGTCACGATATTGACGATCCCGGACATAGCCTGGCCGTATTCGGCATTGAAGGTCCCGGTAATCAATTGGAGCTCGGAAACGGTATTGTTTTCGATTCCCTGACCGACATTTCCGGAATAGGCATCGGTGATGGGAACTCCGTCAACCCAGTAGGCGACTTCACCTGATTTACCGCCCCGGACATGGAGGCCTCCGCCGGCATCCTTGATCAGACCGGCCTGGAGTTCCAGCACATCGCTCATCTCTTCCACCGGCATCTGCTGGATGACCCTATTGTCCACCACTGAGGTGGATGCAGTCAGATCCTTGCGGATAATATCCTTCTCGGCGATCACCATCACCTCTTTACCGATTTCGAGCGTTTTTTCACTCAGGCTCACATTGAGCGGGGTGGTAAAATCGATGGAAACCTTAAGCCTGTGAATGACTTTGGTATCATAACCGATCATACTGACACGGACCGTATAGGAACCGGGAGGGATGTTGTTGATGAAGAACTCACCATCGAAATTGGTAGCGGCACCCATTTTTTCAGTCAAAACGATTTCGGTTTTATCGTCAACCCAGACCGCATCCAGCATCACATTGACACCCGGCAACGGATCATTGCTGACCGCATCCAGGATCCGGCCGGAAATCTTGCCGGTCGTTCCTGCCGTCAGATACGATACCAGACATGATATCATCAGCAGAATAAACCATAATCGTTTATTCATTCTCCCTCCTTGAAGATGGTCTATTTGTAATCGGTTTCATAATGACTCAGCTCCTGGGATTAGCGGTCGAATCCCGGATAATCAGGTTGGTTTTGTTGATGACCTGCTGGGGAATGATCTGTTTGGTGGTGATGGCTTCATTCAGCAGGGCGGCTGCCGAATAGCCCAACTGGGTGATTCCCTGGTCGACGGTCGTAATGGACGGGTAGACATAAGCCGAAAACCGGATATTATCAAAACCGACCACCGAGATATCGCGGGGAATCTGATACCCGGCCTGCATCAAACCGCCGGCCGCTCCGATAGCCATCATGTCGCTGCAGCAAAACAAAGCCGTTAACGATGGATTCCGTTTAACGAAATCGACGATCCCTCCCTGACATTTTTCAACACTGTAATCCCCCTGAAAAATAAAGGAGCGATTCATCGGAATCCCGACATCCTTGAGCGCCTGGCGATAGCCCAGCAATCGTTCCTCCGAATCATACTGACCGGAATACCCGGTCAACAACCCGATCTGACGGTGTCCCAGATCAATCAAATACCTGACGGCCCGATAGGCGCCGGCCTGACTGTCGGAATTGACGGTATAAATGGTATCCAGTCCGATATTGTCGCCGACCAGCACAATCGGAATCCGGGTAGAAAGCGATTTGAGTTCGGACCGGATCCGGTCGGTATTATAAGATCCAAGCAGCATCAATCCGTCGATCTTCTTGCTGATGAAATAATTCAGCAGCTCGAGTTCATTCTTCATTCCGCCCGAAATCGCAGCCAGCATGATGTTAAAGTATTTATTGGTAAAATAATCCTCAATCGATGAAATAATCTCGGAGAAAAAAGGAGAATTGATTTCATACACAATTATCCCGATACTCCGTGAGCTTTTCTTTTTCAAAGAACGAGCAAATACATCCGGAACATAGTTCATTTCCCTCATCACCTGATGAACGTAATCCCGGGTTTCTCCTTTAACATTCTTGTTATCGTTCAGCACACGCGAAACCGTAGCCACCGACAATCCCGTATGATTGGCAATATCGTATATCGTGACCTTCTTCGATTTCAATTCCCCACCTTTCTTTTCCCGGCATGGACAGCAATGCCGAAAGGTTTAGAGCGTCATGAAATAAGTATGTTTTGTAATCGATTTCATTTCTAAAATAAATCAAAAATTCCCCCCTGTCAAGTAATTTTTTTATTTTTTTTTCATGAAACCAATTCTGCATCTCTCCGGTTATCCTTTGGTTACAGCCCCCCAAACACTCCCCAATTTCCCATGAAAAAACCCAAAGAATTCCTTGGATTTATAGGGACTGCTTTCATTCCGGAGTCTTTCTCCCTGCAAAATTTTAACTTGACTTTTAATCACCGCTTGACTATAATTTTAGGAGATTTCTGTTCCCGACAATCGCTCAAAGGAACCTGCCATGACCTATGATATGATCCCGGATTCGCATTTTGTATATAGTCTTTTGGAAGCCTCTCCGGACATGTTTTTCGTGTATGATTTACCGATGAAAGCCTATCGTTTTGCCAGTCATGGAGTCACCGAAATTTTGGGCTATCAGGTGGACGATGTACTCACCATGCAGTTTAATTTCATGGAACAATTGCTCCATCCCGACAACAAGAGCAAACCAGGAGACGGACTGAAATGGCTTACTCATTGGAACAAATGATTGGACAAATGGTGATTGTCGGATTTCGTTCACCCTATTTAGCGGCGGATTCGCCGATTTTGCGGTCGATCCGGGAACACGGAATCAGCGGAGTTTATCTGACGGACAATGACAAGCCTTGGGGGAGCGGATTGGGTAATATTGTCTCTCCCAGCCAGTTTAGCCGCCTTAACCATACCCTACAACAGCAGCGTCGGGAATCGGGCAATCCGTGGCCCCTGTTCATCACGATGGATGCCGAGGGAGGAATCATCATCCGGTTGAAGGAAAAGTACGGATTTCCGGCCACGCTTTCAGCCTTCGAGCTGGGGCGGCAGGATCAGCCCGAACTGACCCGGCGTCAATCCGATCAGATTGCTCAGCTTCTGGCTTCGAGCGGGGTCAACTTCAACTTTGTTCCGGTATTGGACCTGAACATCAATCCGGCCAATCCGGCCATCGGCGCCAAACAGCGTAGCTTTTCGGACGATCCGGAACGGGTGGTCCGACATGCCGTCGAGGTAATCCAGGCCCATCATGATCATAATATCCTATGCTGCGCCAAACACTTTCCCGGCCACGGCAGCGCTCCCCACGATACCCATCTGGGAATGGTGGACTGCAGCCGTTTCTGGTCCGAAAAGGAACTGATTCCCTACCGCCGTCTTATTGAACGCCGCATACTGGATGCGGTAATGATTTCCCATCTCTATAACCGAAAACTGGATCCGGACTATCCGGCCACCCTTTCGCGGCGTCATATTACGGGCCTACTGCGCGACCAATTGGGATTCGAAGGACTGATCATCTCAGACGATATCAGCATGGGCGCACTCCATAATTATTACAGCTATCAAAAAACCATCGAACTGGCTCTGAACGCCGGCATCGACATCCTGCTGCACAGCAATGTCTCCTTTTACCAGCCCGATCTGGGCCAACAGATTGTTCACATTGTCCGAAATCTGGTTGAAACCGGCCGGGTCAGACCGGAGATAATCGAAACCGCCTTTCGGCGGATCATCGTTTATAAACAAAACTTCTACCGGCCCGCGAAACACTCAATCAACTAACCCCATAAGGAAGAATCATGAATTATTACATCGGAATTGACGGCGGAGGAACCAGCTCAAAGGGCGTCCTTCTGTCAGCGGAGGGTCAGATCAGCTCCCAGGCCAACGGGGGGCCATCCAATATCAATAATATTGGTCTGCAACCGGCGGTTACCAACCTGGCCGAGCTGATCCTTGACTTGATTCAGCAGGCCGGAATCGAGACGGTCGAAGTCATCGGACTTGGATTATCAGGAGCCGGCCGGGAAGAGGACCGGGTCAGGATCGATCAGGCCTTGGAACCCCTAATCGGGAACCGCTGCCGGCACCGGCTGATCCATCATGATGCGTTTGCGTCGCTGATGGGCGCCTCGGCCGCCCAAAATGGCGTAATCGCCATTGCCGGAACCGGATCGATTGTATACGGAATCAAGGATCAACAGGAGGTACGAGCCGGCGGCTGGGGCTACCTGCTGGGCGATGAGGGCAGCGGATATTATATCGGAAATCTGACGATACGGTGTCTGCTGAATGATTACGACCAACTGGAGGATGCCGGAGACATTCGTCAATCGATCCTGGATTTTTACCGGATCCCCACCATCAGCCCGATCATCTCCAAAATCTATTCCTCCTCCGATCCCAAGGGGATGATCAGCTCATGCTGTGAATTGGTTTTTGAGCTGGCCCACCAGGGCAAGCCTACTGCACTCCGTATCATCCAGCAATCCAATTGGGGCCTGGCCCGCCAGATCCAAAGCGTTTTTCAACGCCTAAAAATGGATCATCAACTGCTCTTCCCCACCGGAAGCCTCTTCAAGAATCCGCTGATGCAGGAATATCTGAAGTCCCAGATCCATCAACTCGATCCGACAATCCATTACTCCGAACGGCGCTTTCCGCCCGAAATCGGAATGGTATTGGCCGCCCTGAAACACCATGATCCCCATCAGCTATCGGACATGATCCGGGGCTTGGAACGCAGTCCTCGTTGATCCGTAATCATGATCCATTTACTAACGAATCGGGATCGATTAAAATTATACCTTGACAATCCGGTAATAATTCTTTAAATTACCGGAAAGAAGGTTTTCATGAAGGCTAAAGAGTTTGATTTACTCAACGAAATCCTCCTGAAAAAAAAAGCGGATCCCAATCATATCGCCCTGCGAAACGGCAGCGTTATCAAGGCTGATTCTCTTGATTTTTCTCCTTCCCAGCCGATCAAAGAGATTCATCGTCCCCAGAAACCCGATTCAATCCAGCCTTCGGCTGATCCGAAACTGGAGCATCATATCCATCAAAGTCGGGAATCTCGCCAGGAACTGCCAAGAATCGAGGTGATCCGTGACGATAAGCAAATTGAATGTTTACTGGTCTATTGCCGATGTGGAGAAATTATCCGGATTGAATTTGATCATCCGTAACAAAAGGAGAGATGATTATGGATGTAAAGTTACGTAAAAAAAGCGGAATCGCGATTCTGGATCTGGCCGGCCGAATGGACATTAACGCCTCCGACTCCATCAATCGGAATATCGATGAAATACTGGAAGAGGGCGGACGGAAGATCCTTCTGAATTTCAACCAGATTGATTTTGTCAGCAGCCCGGGTCTGGTCATTCTGGTCTCGATTTTGAAAAAAATCAGGAAAATGCAGGGAAGAATTGTGCTGTGCAATCTGCAGTCCTATGTGAAAGAGGTTTTTGAGGTAACCCAGTTGACGAAAGTTTTTGATGTTTTTGATGATGAGCCCACCGCGATCGATAATCTTCAAAAGGATTAATCATGGACGAATTTGATCCGATTGGCCAACTACTTAAAAATCTGGAGTCACCGGAGGAATCCGAACGGGAGGAATCCATACTGGAATTGGCCAATTTCCTTGATAATCCAAGAATTGTCAAGGGATTGGTCGAAACACTCAATGACCAATCCCGCTATATCCACGATCTGGTCGTCAACATCCTGGGACGGGAATCCAATCCATTGGTTTTGGAAGCCCTGATTCCTTATTTATCCCATAAGAATTTCTATATTCGCAATAGTGCCATATCCATACTCAAAAAAATCGGAGGGGATCAGATTCAGTTAATCCTGGATCTGATGCCGGATACCCAGGAAGAAAGCCTGTTATTTCTGATCGAGATCCTCAACTCCTTCAAGAATCCGGAGATTGCACCATTTCTTCATAGTTTGCTGCAGCATGAAAATCCGAATATCGTTTTCGCCGCCCTGGATGGATTGATATCGCTCCAGCTGCATGAATCCATTCCCCATCTGATCGCCATTATGGATCAGAATGAAGAGCCGGCATTAAAAATCGCCGCCATTCATGCCATCGGCAAAATTGGAGATCCGGGCGCATGCCCCAAACTCCGTTTCTATCTGGATGATCCGGATCTCACCATTGTCCTGGCCGCGATTGAAGCCTTGGGAAACCTGGGCGACCAGGAGTCCGTGCCTAAAATGGTTCAACTCTATCCGGACGCCCCATCATTGATTCAGGAAATGATCATTATTGCCGTCAAACAGATTGGAGACTCGTGCCGGATCGATTTCCTCCGCGATTTCGATCCCGCCGAAGTCAAAATCCAGCTCAATAACGCCCTCAATGAAGATGACCTGCAAATCAAATTTCAGGCCCTGGACGCGATTCAAAATGTTTTCGATGAAGATTTTTTTGACCGGATCCTCCCTTATCTAAGCCACAGCGATCTGGAACTCAAAATCCGAAGTATCCTGCTCCGGAATAGTTCGATTTCCTTTCCCCTGATCGAGAAACTTCTGACCGGGGATCAGGAGCTGGACAACGACATGATCATACAATTGATGAGTCTGCTGGCCGAAGGGAATTACGTAAGAAATCCGGTTGTATTCCTTAAATACTACCGTCATCCCGAGTTTATTCTCAGGGCGGAAACCGCCTATCATATCGGAAAAACGATGGATCCGGTCTGCGAATCGATGCTCAAAGAACTGCTGCAGGACGAGGTCGGTCATGTTCGCCGGGCGGCCTTGACGGCCATCGGCTGGGGAAATTATACCCCATTGATTCAGGATATCATTCCCCTCATGAAAGATCCCTTTCCTGACGTCCAGGAAGCGGCCATCGGAGCCCTGGTGCTGATTGGAAATGACAGTGTCATTGAACGTCTGGTCGAACTGCTCAAGCAGGATGATCCGGAAGACAGAATTTACTCGATCAAGGCGCTGAGCTGGATCGGCCGAAAGGAAGTTATTCCCTATCTTGAGGATTGCCTCAAATCCCCGCAGAAGGAACTACGCAAGATTTCCATTGAATCCTTAGCCCGCATGCATTCCAAGGATTCCGCCCCCCTGTTGCTGGATTGTCTCTACGATGAAGATCCCCAGAATCGACAAGCATCCGTCCAGGCTCTGGTTGATCTGGGATATCCGCAGGCCTACACCCATATTATCAATCTATTAAATGATAATAACATGTGGGTTCGATACGTCGCCGCTAAAAACCTGATTCATTTTGATCGGGATCATGCCCGGGAACCCCTGTCGCAGATTTTGAGCGGGACGGATGAGATCTCCATTCTGGGGGCTCTGCAAAGTCTGTTTGAGTTCCGGGTTCCGGAATGCCTGCCTCAGATCAGGCAATTGACCCAGCATGCTAATTATGATATTGTCGATAATGCACAACGCGTTTTGAATAAGTATACCCAGGAGGAGTAGCCGAATGCGAATCTTGATTACCGGTGGGGCCGGTTTTATCGGATCCCATCTGTGTGAGTTTATGTTGGAAAAGGGACACCATATCATTGCCATGGATAATCTGAGTACCGGTTCAATTGACAATATTGCCCCTCTCTTCAAAAACGAAAACTTTGAATTTATCAAACAGGATGTCACGCAGTATATCTATGTCAAGGGTCCCATTGATTTTATCCTTCATTTTGCATCCCCGGCTTCTCCGATTGATTATCTGAAAATGCCGATCCAGACGCTCAAGGTAGGCTCGTTGGGAACCCATAAGGCCCTGGGACTGGCCAAAGAAAAAAAGGCTCGTTTTCTGCTGGCCTCCACCTCGGAGGTCTACGGAGATCCCCTGATTCATCCCCAGCAGGAGAGCCATTGGGGGAATGTCAATCCGATCGGGTTCCGGGGAGTTTACGATGAGGCCAAACGCTTTGCCGAGGCAATGGTAATGGCTTATCATCGCTATCATGGCGTGGATACGCGGATCGTCCGGATATTCAATACCTATGGTCCCAGAATGCGGAAAGATGATGGGCGCGCAGTACCGACCTTTATTACTCAGGCCCATCAGAACCAGGATCTGACCGTTTTCGGCGACGGTTCCCAAACCCGTTCTTTCGGTTATATCACCGATCTGTTGGATGGGTTGTACCGGCTGATGCTCTCGGATTACAATCTACCGGTCAATATCGGCAATCCTTCCGAAATGACCATTTTGGCCATTGCCAAGATGATTATCGAGGAAACCCACAGCCAAAGCAAGATTGTCTTCAAGCCTCTGCCGGATGATGATCCGAAGGTCAGACAACCCGACATCAGCCTGGCACGTTCCATCCTCCAGTGGTCGCCCCGGGTATCCATCGAAGATGGACTGCGTAAAACCATCCGATGGTTTGAAAACAGTCAGCCCTGATCCTATGCCTGATACGATCCGACTGGATTGCCCGGCCAAGATCAATCTTGGCTTGAAAATCGTCGGGACCCGTCCTGACGGGTATCATAACCTGATTACGGTTTTTCAGGCCATCACCCTGAGCGATCGGCTGACTGTATCGCTGGCCCGTCATGATCCCACCCGATTCCATTGTGAAGGAATGCCGGAGCTGGTATTTGATGAGCGTAATACACTTTACAAAACCTGGATGCTCCTCCGTAGCCGGTTTCACCTGCCGGACCGGATTGCGATCCATCTTGAAAAGCATATCCCGGCCGGAGGCGGGCTGGGCGGCGGCAGCAGTGATGCCGCCGGACTGATTCAAGCCGTCGATCACCTCTTTGGACTATCCCTTTCCCTGGACGAAAAAATCGAAATCGCCCGACAGGTCGGTATGGACGTTCCGTTCTTTCTGGCCGGACCGACCGCCATCGGAATTGAACGCGGCGACATCCTGTTTCCCGCTCGACTCCACAATTTCGATTATCGATTGCTTCTGCTGTTCCCCCCATTTCCGGTTTCGACCGCTGAAATTTATCGGGCTTACAAATTTCCATTGACAAAATCAGATTTTTTTATTAAAATAGAAGCTCTTTTGAGTAACGGAAATGCCGGAAATCCAATTCGGATCGACGAATTTATTCCTATTCTGGAGAACGACTTAGAGCAGGCTGCTTTTCCGCTTTATCCTCAATTAAGGCAGTGGAGAAACTACTGCCTGGAAAACGGAGCGGTTTGCTCATTGATGTCGGGCAGCGGTTCCACTCTCTTTGCACTCTTCCGGGATCATGCATTCGAACCGGAAAAACTAAGGCGTACGCTGTCGCCGGATGGAATCCGATTATTGATCTGTGAGCCTTTAACCGCTCAGCATGATGAACCGTGGTCAACACCCTATTGAGATCAACAACAAAAATGGAGGAATGATTTGGAAATCACCGAAATCCGCATGACTCTTATGGATGAAGACAAGCTCAAGGCCTTCGCGAATGTTACCTTTGACAATGAGTTTGTGGTGCGGGATCTGAAGGTAATCAACGGTAAAAACCGATATTTCGTTTCCATGCCCAATAAAATTCGAAAAGATGGAACTTATCAGGATATCGCGCACCCGATTACCGCCGGGATGCGAAATAAGATTGAGGAAGCCGTCCTGAACGAATACACCCGTATGCAGAGTGATCACCCTGCAGAATAAGTTTCGGCACTCGTGGTTAAACAAGAGGAGTAAACAATGCAATCATTCACTATCGCGGCTCTTGAACGGAGCAAACAGAATAAATCGGCCTTGAAGGGTCATCGCAAGCAGGGATTGATTCCGGCAATCCTATACGGGAAAAAGAGCGGCAACCAGATGATATCCATTAAGACACCGGATATTCAGAAAGCCTTTCGGGAGGGACTGACGGAAACCTCCATGATTGAGATTCAAAGTCCGGTTATCGAACCCAACAGTTTTTTTATCATTAAAGATATCCAGCGCCATCCGGTAACCCAGAACATCATTCACATCGATTTTCAGGCGATTTCTCTGGATGAGACCATTGTCACCTTCATCCCGATTGAGCTGGTAGGATCAGCCAAAGGCGTCAAGGACGGCGGAATTCTGGAACACGGTTTACGTGAAATTGAAATTGAAGCCCTGCCGCGGGATATTCCCAAATCGATCCAGGTCGATATCAACCATCTTTTGATCGGGCAAACCATCCATGTCGAAGACCTGAAACTGGAAAAGATCCGGGTTTTGACCGATCAGAAAGCCTTTATCGTAGCGGTCAGCAAATTAAGAACGGCCGAAGAAACCCCGGTTGCCGAAGTATCCAGTGCGGAAGAACCGGAAGTGATCGAGAAGGGCAAGAAACCGGTCGGAGACGACAGCGATAAATAATGAAGTGTTTGGTTGGTCTGGGCAATCCCGGCCGGAACTATGCCGCCCATCGGCACAATTTCGGCTTTATGGTGGTCGATTATATTTTGAAGCATACCTCGCTGGATTTTCATAACCGGCGAATGGAGCACGGCCAGATCTGGCGAAGCTCTGAGTTCATGCTGGCCAAACCGGAAACCTTTATGAACCTGAGCGGGCAAGCGGTTTCAGAACTGTTGCGCTATACCCCGGTCGAAATGGATCAGCTCTTGATCGCCTATGATGATGTCAGTCTAGATTTTGGACAATTGCGAATCCGTAAGCAGGGAAGTGCCGGCAGCCATAACGGTATGAAATCCGTTATTC